>JBKHFH010000056.1:0-13138 GCA_046540335.1 Thermoplasmata archaeon
TGATCGATAATAGAGCGGAAGTCAGGAGGCAAAGATGAATAGGGAAGAGCTCAAATAATATGTAGGAACCACGGCGTTCTCTCTCCATCATGTGGAAAAAGACTACATCCAGCACATAGTTTTTGGATCGCTTTCAAGAAACTGGAGCAGCTATCTAGTCTTCAAAGGGGGAACCGCCTTACAGAAGATCGGTCTAGTCAACAGGTTCATCGAAGTCTTAAATTTTACGGAGGAAAACGAAATATCTCCAGACGAACTCGCCGATACTGTAGTGAAAGCCATCGAATCCTCTAACTTTCCAACAAAGAGATAACATCCGGTTTTAGAGTGAAAGTGGAAGGACCTTTGTACAGAAACAACAGAGGCGTATGTTCGATACGATTGCAGGTCAGTAGAAGAGAAGAAGTCCTAAAAGATCTTATAAGAAAAGAGATCGATCCACCTTACCGAGACGTCCTTCCGTACGTTATAAAAATAAGGGACAAAGATGAGATAGCTGCTGAAAAGGTCCGAGCTATACTGACCAGAGATAAAGTCAGAGACGTGTACGATCTTTACAAGCTCATAGAGAGTGACGCAAGGCTTGATAAAAACATGATCTAGAAGAAATTGGGAGACTATGAAATGGAACTAGAAAAGTCAGAGTTCATACAACGGATAAAAGAATTGAGCAAAAGATGGGATACAGACCTTAGAAGCTTGATAGATACCGTGCCTGAAAAGGAAAAAGCATTGGAAACATTGACTTCTGAGATGAAAGCTGTTTGAAGAACCTCCAAAGATAACGGAAACTAGGACCGTTCAATTTCATCCGTATCCAACGAATCAAGCACAGTCTCAACCCCTACTCGGTCAGATCATACAGATCAAACCCTTTCTTTTAGTTCTCTCTAGACATCTCTTCTTCAACACTAATTTCCGGATCTAAATCAACGATGCTAATAGACAATAACAGCTATCCCATGACTAGAACATAATCTGTCTTTTGGCCATTTAATATTCCACTGTATTACCCCATCTCACTTCAAGCTTACCATACTCTTGGCTTTCTTCACAAAATAGATTATATCTAAACCCACCTGACTTGTCTGCCTTTAGTTGATATCCACTTTCCAAAATAGACATCACATCTCATCTTCACACTTTTCGACCCAACGATCCATACCCATTTCTCCAAAAATCCGGCGGGACCTTTCCAAAAATCTCTCTCCCCTCTCTATTTCACTTTCCGCTTTGAGCATCAAAGAATAGTGATAAAGCAGTTCCGCTAGTTCTTTTTTATCGCCAACTTCCTCTAGGATCTCTTTACTTTTTTCAAAACTTTTCCTGGCATGATCGATATCTCCCATTCCACTATAGATCTTACCCATGATACGATGACATATACCCTCTTCGGTCTTAAGCCCCACCTCAGAGGATATCTCAAGCCCCTCTTCGACCATCTCTAGAGCTCTTTCGTAATCGCGATCAGACAAAAAAACCTCAGCTAAACCTCTAAGTGGGTTGGGGAGCAGTGACCTGTATCCAATCTCACGGCATACGTTAAGGCTCCTCTCAAAATTTTCTTTCGACCTGTCGATGTTGCCTTTCAAAAAGTATATTTTACCCATATTGCTCAGACTCGCGGCCTTTCCCTTTTTAAAATTTATCTCTTCACTTATCTCAAGGCTCCTCTCCTGTTTCTCCAAAGCGGACTCATAATCCCCCTGCTTCAGGTGATATTCCCCCATATTTATCAAAGATATCACGATGCCCTGTTTGTCCCCGATCTTCTCCCAGATATCGAGGCTCTCTTGATAATGTTCGATGGCTTTTTCCATCTCTCCCTTTTTCAGATATATGGTACCGATGTTGTTTAGAGTGGAGTGTATATCTCGCTTGTCGCCTCTCTTTTTTCTTATATCTAAACTCTTTTTGTAGTACTCTAGTGAAAGATCAAGGTTTCCCTTGTTCAAGTTCACGATACCCAGACTGTTTAGGGTTGCGGACTCTCCCTCTCTGTCGCCTACACTCCTCCAGGTCTCTAGTGCCTTCTCTAGATGTTCGAGGGACTCTTCATATTCCCCTTTGTAAAGGTAGACGTTGCCCAATCCCTGCTCAATCATGGCATATTCTCTGTCTCCACCGAAGCTTTTCCATATATCTAAAGCGTTCAAAAAATCATCTTTGGCCCTATCATACATGCCTTGCCGAACCTCGGCGCCACCCTTTTTATAAAGGAGCCTGCAAGATTCGATGCTTTCATCGTACTTTTCAGACAGACCTTCCTCTATAGTTTCCACAGACTTATCGAAGTCCCCCTCTCTCTCATATATACTGGCCTTCTTGCGATATATTCTTTGTTGGTGTTCCGAATCTGCTTTTTCCTTCGGGATCTTCTCATAATACTCCAAACTAGTATTATATTCTCCTATCGTTTTATGAACGTCTCCCAACTTTTCCAATATATACCAATTTTCTTCCTGTAAATATGATCTTTCAGCAAGTTCTAACGCCTCCTCGAACATCTCGACGGCGTTCTCGTGAGCATATATACTTTCAGCCTTCTCTCCAGCTCTTCGATAGAACTCTGAAGCCTTTGAAAATTCTTCTGCCCTCTTGTAATGATAACCTATATCAGAATAGTGGTTCTCGATCTTGTCTTCGAAAACCTCTTGGGTAGATTCCGCCACCCTGCTGTGCAGTTCTTTCCTCATCTGCTTTGGGATATTATGATAAACTGCATCGTGTATCAATCCATGTCCGAATGAAAACACGTCCTCCTCAGGTTCGCTCTGCCAGATCCCCAAGCCAGTCAGTATATCAACATATTCGAGCAGTTCGAAAGAATCCATCTGGGTCATTGAGTTCAACAAAGAAAACGGTATATCTTCGCCTATCACGCTGCCTATCCTCAAGACCTTGAGATTTTTCCTGTCGAGCCTTTTGATCCTACTTTCGATTATATCGCTCACGACTTTAGGAAGTTCCACTCCATCTGTTTTGGACGGAAACCTATTTTTATCCGGGTCCAACACCCCTTCCTCTCTCATCTGCTTGACCAGTTCTTCCGAGAACAGCGGGTTGCCCTCAGATGTCTCATATACCAGTTCTACGAATTCATCAGGTACACTCAATCTACCCAGATGACCCTGAATTATCTCCTTCGTGTGCTCCCATCGCAGTGGCCCGAGTTCTATCTGGTCGTAAAGATTTTCTCTGTTCATCCTTTGTAGTAGTTCTTTCAAAAAATCTTGATCATCGACATCTTCCGGCCTGTAAGCTCCTATGAATAAGACTGGCGCGTCGGTCAACCTTTCTGAAAAATGGTGTAAAAGCATAAGAGATGCTTTATCAGCCCACTGGAGATCATCTATAAAGATTACCATAGGAGACTTTTCGCTCAGAGAACGCAGGATCTCAGTCGTTTCGTGAAAGATCATCTCTCTATTTTCCTCATCGATACCTCTCTCAATGGAAGTATTTTCTCCCCTATCATTTCCGAACAAAGGCAGTGAAGGGGCCTCGTCCGATTTATTCAGTTCTTCGAAGGCTACTATAAAAGGAAGATAGGACTCTGATTTTTCATACAGCCCTTTACCAGAGTAGAATTTGAATCCTTCGGATAACGCTCTTTCTTTGAATTCATTTATGATCCTCGTTTTCCCGATACCGGCATTTCCTCTGACAAACAAGGTGGATGAGCCGTTATCCCTGACCTCGGCCAACTTCCTTTTCAGTAATTTCATCTCTTCAATCCGTCCAGCGAAAACATCACTCCCCTCTTTTTCGGATTCAGTCAAGTCTATAACTTTGCTCTCGTCCATCTTTTTTAGCGCTACCAAAAGAGGTTCTCTAGAGCTGATATAAGAATCTACATTCTTCAACTTGACCTCGGCTTCGGAGGACTTAGTGATGACTTTGACTTTTTCATCTTCCACCTCACTCCGTAAATTTTTCGCTCTCTTATAACCTTCAGAGGTGAGCGAATACACTTTGCGCCTTCTCTTCAGTCCCACTACCCTATATACATCTTCTTTGACCAGGCCAGCTTCTGTAAGATCGCTGATTATCTCGCTGGTCCTGTTCCGAGACAGATCTATCGATTCGGCTATCCCCTTCTGGCACAGGCTATAAGGGACTTCTCCATGTTCTTCGATTTCAGTAAAGTCCTTCTCAGCCTCTAGATGAAGCAATATCCTATCTCTTCCTCTCGTCAAAACCATTTGTATAAGAGTCATCGATAACTGAGTTATATAGGCATTTCCATCGATTTTGACCTGTCACAATGATATGCGAAAAAAAGTCGATATCTAGGGGGACATTTCGACATGTCGGAGGTAGGTTTATATCTACGATACCTGTCGATTAGAGTGCAACTAATTAGAGGTATATGTATGGAAGACATAGCAAGATATAGGATTTCTATTTTAGCGATCGCCATTGCGTTAGTTATAGGAAGCGTTATACCGGGTATAGCTATACTCGGGGAGAGTAGTTCTGCAACACCACATTCGGCCGGTGACAGCGAAACAGGTGACAGCGAAACAGTAGTTTTGGTCAACGTTGAAAGTTCTGATGATATCGATAGACTGAGCGATGTGGGAGAAACCATAGATCAATACGGTAATTATATGCTGATCAGAACCACAGAGCGGATCGAAGATGAACTGGCTAAAGAGTACGATATAAATCGTCTAGAAAATAAAAACGAAATAAACGTAAAGGGACATTCGTTCAACACGCAAGAAGATATTCCTACTTTGAATTCAGAGATGCATATAGAGGAATATCAACCGAAAACTGAAGGGATTTACATAGTCGATATGGTGGGACCCGTAAATCCCGAGTGGAGAGATAGACTTGAAAAGAAAGGAGCCGAGATCATCAATTACGTTCCCAACTACGCCTACGAAGTGAGTATGACTCCAAAAGAAGCAGATCAGGTAGAAGAATTCGAGTTTGTAGATTGGGTGGGCATATATCAACCGAGTTATAAGTTGGGACCACAAGTCGATCAATCGATCGAAACGGACAAACCTATAAAGATCAGATTGAATCCCGGTTCTGACATTTCAACTCTACGAGACATGGCTTCAGAATACGAAATAATCCAGTACGAAGACATCAAAGGTCAGGGAAGGACGCTCCTTATCGACATAGATTCGGAAGAGGAGGTCAAAGAATTGGCTATGGATAACAACGTATATTACATATCAACTTACAACCAACCGGAGCTTCACAGTGAGATGGACATCCAACAGATCGGCGGAGGTCAATGGTTCATGGATGACGAATACGAAACTAGAACTGACCTTGATCCGACGCCGAGAGAGGGAGATCCACAGAATCCTTACAGAAACCACGGAGAGTATGGAGCATACATCAATCAGCTCGGATACACTGGAAAAGAGAACACCATAGCTGTCGCCGATACCGGTATAGGTGACGGCACCGTAGGCGACGCAGGCGTGGAAGATTTCACAGATAGGGTCATCGGCGGCTATGGTCTTGGAGAAGACGAGGATTACTGGGCTGGAGGCCATTACCATGGTACTGCATGTACCGGTCTTGCTGCTGGAGATACTTACGACGGTTCCGGTAACACGTGGGATGAATATGATGACGGTGATATGCCTTATTATATGGGTCAAGGGCTTGCTTCCGATTCCGAGATATTCGCTATGAAAATATTCGATGACGATGGAAATTCCATGATAGATGAATATTATCCGATAATCGAAGAGGTCGCACAAAGATCTGACGCCTATGTACACAGCAATTCGTGGGGAGCAGGTACCCACGGAACCTACGTCAAAGCTGACGAAGTATACGATCAAGGTGTTAGAGACGCTGACAGAGAGACCGAAGGCAACCAGCCGATGGTGATAACGACTTCAGCCGGTAACGACGGTTGGATGGGAAATGAAACCATAGGCAGTCCCGCCACCGCAAAGAATGTGATCACGGTAGGTGGAAATCAACCTTACAACCCTGGTCTGGATTACGAAAATCCAGAGAATATGTATGAATCCAGTTCTAGAGGTTGGACCAAGGACAACAGAGTAAAACCTGATGTAATAGCTCCTTCAGAGAGCGTGATATCACAGAACACCCCGTTGGATGATGAGGGTGAGTATATAGCTGCGAGTGGTACTTCATTCGGCAATCCTATCGTTGCAGGCGCCGCTTCCGTCGTGGTTGACTGGTACGAACAAAATTACGGGGTAAGACCCAGTCCTGCGATGGTAAAATCAATACTCATCAATACAGCTAATGAACTTGATCCAGAAAAGGGTGACACGAGAGGGCACATACCGAACAAAGACGAAGGTTGGGGTGTTCCCGATCTCTCAAAATTAGAATACCCTACCGACGATCCGCTCAATTTCATGTTTGAGGATCAGACTTCTCTGCTGAATACAGGAGAAGAGGACGAATACAAGATCACTTACGATGACGAAAACAAGCCCATGAAAATCACACTCTCATGGACTGACGATAACGCCATGGATGGAGACAACGAAGAGGGGGACCCAGTTTTGAAGAACAACTTGGATCTGGAAGTCGAAACGCCTTCAGGTGAAGTCATACGTGGCAACGCTTTTGACTTATCTGGTGACGGAAAGAGCGACGACGGATTTACCTATCCCGAGGCCGAGGTCATGAATGATTTCGATCATAACGGCGATGGATATGATGACATAAATAACGTTGAAAATGTGTATATCCCATCGGAAAACCTTGAAACGGGAATATATACAATAAGGGTAGTAGGGAAAAATATCCCAGCAGATGCAAACAATGATGGTCAGCCGAATCAAGATTACGCTCTCACTTCTCAGAACTCTTTATTCCCTGAAGATGGAGAATTCTCTATGGACAGCGAGAGATACGCGGAAGACGATACAATAGAGTTTACTGTCGTAGATCAAGACATGTTCGATCAAGACACAGTAGATATACAGGTTAACAGCACTGATCAACAAGGAAACTTGATGGACCAGATGTCCGTCACCCTTAGAGGCGAGAGAAGAGGGGTCGTAACCGGTTCAGTTGACATCTCTCCCGCCTTTGACGAGAACGGGGAAGGACTATTCGTAGAAGATGGATTCTCGATCGAAGCATCATATTTCGACCAAGCGATGGAGGACTACAAATACGATCACGCAGAGGTCGATGGAGAACCTCCCGAGGCACCGAGCGATATCGAAGTTGCATGGTCGAAACAAGATGAACATAATAACAATATTACGTGGCAGCTCTCCGGAGATGACGATTCGGATCAATTCGATGGTTACAAGATTTATAGGGCAGAGTCTATTAGCGGTGCACCGGGGGCGTGGGAGCATATAGATACTGTAGATGGCGGAACAGAGAAGTACATAGACGAAAATACAGGAAAAGGAGATCTCACCAGATACTGGTACGATATAGCCGCGGTTGATGACGTAGGAAACGAAAAACTTTCCGAGGATGAAGTTTCAGAGCCGCCTTCAGTGAGAGTTGATTCACCGAAGAAAGATGAGATATGGACCACTGGAGAAGAAGAGAACATCGATTGGTATGCCACGACCGGAGGATCAAACGGGACAGTATCTATCGATTACAGCACTGACTCCGGCGAAAACTGGACAAATATAGTTGAAGGACTGAACGCGAATGACGGTGAAGGAAGTTACACCTGGACCGTACCGCAGATCCAGGAGATAAGAAATGAATCTCTAATCAGAATCAGTATACAAGACGCAGAAGGAAATTCTCACTCTACAAGCGAAAATTTCGTTCTGACAGAGTACACACCTCCCGACCTAGAGGTCACATCTCCTGCAGAAAATGATCGATGGTATACGAACTCCAATGAAACTATCCAATGGAATACCTCTCTAGGAGATGGAGAGACCATAACTTCCGTAACACTAGAGCAAAGCCTCGACGGCGGATCTACGTGGACACTTATCTCGGAAAAGACCGAGGACAATGAAACTTATTCATGGGATGTACCAGAGGAAACATCCGATCAGGCCATAGTGAAGATATCTATAGAAGACAACAACGGTCTTTACGCGGAAAACATCAGCAGACAGTTCGACATAATAGCTGCAGAACCTGTCGAGAATCTTTCAGTCGATTATCGATCACTAGGTGAAGAGATTTTATTCCAAGACTCATTAGAAGACGGTGTAGCGGAACCGGGTTATATCAATAGCGAAAAGCCCGATGGCGTCAATATATGGGATGTTAGAGATCACGGGGCTTTTAGCGGTGAACATTCATGGGACTTCGGTGACTCAGACTACGAGAGTTCGGACGGAGGCTCGCTGAGCTGGCTGTTATCTCCAGAGATAACTATCCCTGCTGATGCCACCGAGGCGCATTTGACATTCCAACATTGGAGAGATTTCGATTACAGATATGACGGTGGAAACATGAAGATATCCACTGATAATCAAACTTGGGAACTGATAGAGCCCGAGGAAGGTTACTCCAATAATATATCTGAAGAATTCGATAACCCATTAGCTGGAGAAGCCGCATGGACCGACATGAGTCGTTGGGATGATGTGAATTTTGATCTGAACGAATATGTAGGAGAAACGGTCAGATTCAATTGGAGCGCAGGGGTCGATTCATGGGATTCAGATGAAGATGGCTGGAGAATAGACGATATAGAGGTCACCGCAGAGAGACCATTCAGCGATGACGGAGATAATACGGACAATCGATTGACATGGACTGCCAGCCCCGATGACGGTGCTGGAGAGGACAACGTTGAAAGATACAATATCTACCGAAGCGATTCTGAAGATGATTTAGGAGAATACATAGACAACATAACTGCAGACGGATCTACGATTTACAGATATTTCGACCCTGATGCCGGGACCAGCGATAACGTGACATGGTCTTATTCAATCAGAAGTGTGAACACTGAGGGTATCGAGGATCACGATGGGGACTCCTCTCAGGAGCCTATAGGGCCCTACCCGCAAGAAGAACCGAACCCGGGTCACGAATCTGCGATAAAGCTTGAACAACACGAAACCCCCGAACTGAGCTTTACAGCCGCACACGCTTCATCCGATACTTCGATGAATATCACGGTTTACAACGCCGAAAATGACGACATCATAGGTCAAGTCGACGGAGTATATGCAGGGGAAGTCGTAACAGTCGGATGGGATAGATTGCTTACACAGGGCGAACATTCTTGGTACGTTACTGTAGACGACGGCAATTACGTGGTAGAGAGCGAAAAATGGAGTTTTCTGGTGGATAACAGCGATCCCGAGGTTGAAATCACCACACCTGAGACCAAGGAGAAGCTAAATGAGAGCACGGTAACGGTCACTATAGACGGTGATGACGATATTTCAGGTATAGACCACTATGAAGCTAGAGTAAGAAACGTTGTTTCATGGACGGATATAGGGAAACAAACCGAAATAGACATCCAAAACGTTCCTGAAGGCGAAACTATAGTGGACATAAGAGCTACCGATAGAGCGGGGAATCAAATGGTAGACACGGTAGAATTCACAGTCGATACCACGGCACCAACTCTGGAGATAAGGGATCCTAAGACAGGAAGCGCTTTCGCTAAAGATCAGTTCACTTTGGAATGGGTAGGAGACGACGTTACAACTCAGATAGAAAAATACGAAGTTCGAGTAAATGGCGGTTCTTGGAATGACGCGGGATTGAGCAACTCCTACAAAGTAGCTGGACTAGATGAAGGTGATAATGTCATCAGCGTTCGCGCTACCGATAAAGCTAACAATCATCGAACTTCTCAGATCGAGGTAATCTACGATCCCACTGATCCAAATGTGAACGTTACTTCTCTAAACGAAGGAGATGTTCTCGAAGAAGATGAGGTAGAACTGAGATGGGACGGTGAAGTCACTTGGAAAGACGAAGAATCGCTATCTGCTACTGAAAAGTACGAGGTCCGAATGGACAACCAGGGATGGATAGATTACGATTACGAAGAACCCGATCCTCCCGCTGAAGGAGGAGACTTGGACTGGAGACATTCCAAACACGATGACTATGTATATTCAGTGTACGAGTCAAACGGCGTGGTTTACAGTGGGTCCTGGGATGATACCGTTATGGCTTATGATCCCGAGAACGAAGAAGTGCTATGGCAACACGATCATCACGATGACAGTATAGGATATGTAGTTGAATCAAACGGTACGGTATTCAGTGGCTCCTACGACGGTACGGTCGTTGCTGCGGATGCCGAGGACGGCAGTATAATCTGGCAGCACGATCATCACGACGGTGCTGTTTATTCTGTTGATACATCTGATGGTGTTGTTTACAGCGGCTCTGGAGATAGCACTGTCATCGCAGCAGACGCTGAGGATGGTTCTATGATATGGCAGCACGAGCATCATTCCTCTGGAAACGGTGTTTTCTCCGTACATGAATCCAACGGTGTAATCTACAGTGGTTCAATAATCGACAACCTGGTGGTCGCCGCCGACGCAGAAACGGGCGAATTTATATGGCAACATTCTCACCACGAGGGTATGGTGTACTCAGTCTACGAATCAAACGGTGTGGTATACAGCGGTGGAGACGGCGGCTGGGGAAGTCCCGGTCAAGTTTTTGCCGCTGACGCGGAAACTGGAGAATTGCTCTGGATGCATGAACATCACGATGACACGCCAAGTCAGGTATACTCTGTTCACGCAGCTAATGGTATAGTTTACAGTGGTTCTGAAGACGGTACCGTACTGGCCGTAGATGCCGACGACGGCAGTATAATCTGGCAGCATGATCATCACGACGCGTTCGTTTATTCTGTGTTCGAATCGAACGGAATGCTGTACAGCGGCTCGGGAGATGAGACCGTTGCAGCTGTCCACGCTGAGGATGGGGAACCTGCTCCTAGACCAGAGTTATCTCATACCTTTACTGGCCTTGAAGACGGTGAGCATACAGCCTATATCCGGACCACAAATGCTGCAGGCAACCAATATACAGAAACGATCAATTTCACAGTGGACACAATTGAACCCCAAATAAACATCACTGAACCTTCCGATAGTCTCGAGGAATTGACCTATGATGAAGAATTCACTATCCATGGAACAGTCAGCAACGCTGAAAAGATTTACGTAGATGGAGATGAGATCGCACTCACGAACGATAGTTTCAACTACTCTGTTCTTCTAACCGAAGGATACAATGAATTCACTATCGTCGCAGAGGATGACTCCCAAAACAGAGTCGTAAAATCTGTATCCGCACTGTATTTACCGGACATACCAGAGCTGTGGAACGAGATAGAAACTCTTCATAACGAGGTCAACGCTATACAGGAAGATATATCGTCGATTGAAGGCGATATCCAAGTGATTCAAGACCAGTTGACAGATATAGAAGAAGATATAACCTCATTGGAAAATGAGTTAGAAACTGTAGATAAAGATATCGACGATATACAACAGAACATAACTGTCATAGAGGAGGATCTCGATTCAGTGGAGAAGAATATAAGTGATCTTCAGGAAAACCAGGATGATATCAAAAATGAACAGGAAAACCAGGCTGACGATATTAGTTTAGCGAGAAACCTAGGAATAGGCGGAGTACTTCTCGCGATAATTGCCCTCGCACTGGCTATAGTAACAATGACTAGAGGAAAATCCACTGAAAAAGAATCATTTGAAGAAGAAACACCGCCCGAAAATGAAGGAGATACATTGATGGACGAGGATACGTTTGGAGATGAAGAAGAACCTGAGACAGAACTAGACTGATACACCGGGACATTATCGAATCTAAAAACCTTTCTTTTCTATTTATAATCTATATCAGAGCAGTAGAAGTCTTAGAGGTTTTTTATTTGCCAGGTTATAATTCATTTTCCAAAGATCAATCAGTGACAACAAAAACGAGAATCACATCAAAATGTAGTCTCAAAAGAGATAACAAAAGATCAAAAAAGATTATATAAAGGGTTTTTTGACCGGACCTCTTCGATCAACGGAAAAGGAAGGCTAGTACCAAGTACATTGCTAGAGATATCGATCCTGCTGTCACCGCATATCTCTTTTATCTAATCTATATAAGGTCAAATAGATTATCCTCTACATATGAATATATAGTTAATCTTAAGAAGTAGGTTTCTTTTCCATTAATGATGCTCAAGAGATTAAAGTATTTCTCTGTAGCCGATTTATCGCAGCAGATGGTCAAGGGATTTCTCTTAACTGGTTTTTTCGTGGTCACCTAAGAAGTCTGGAGTCTAGCACAAAATTTAAGGTATCACTCCTTATTATTGATAATAATCATTTTCTTCATTGGATATGGTGCACTTTACGGAGCCAATAAAAATAGTAACCCGAGTAAAGAGACGAAGATAGTAGGAGTACCGATAAGATTTATCTCCATGATGAGGGTGACCTATATATCAGTTACAACACTTATCTTTCTTTTTAACGCAACGGAAACTTTCCACGCGGACTTTTATACTGCGGGAAGTTGGGTACCATCGTATCCATATTCACAGTGCTCAGTGCCACCATTGCACGCTCCCTACTTTAATCCGAGAGAAAAAAACCCGACGGTTTCACCCGTCGAGTTTGCTAGCTTTATCAGCTTTCTGCAGGGACTTTATGATCCTGTAGGCCCCTCATGTGCTTACAGACGTTTCCTTCCCTGTATTGGAAGTCAGGGCACGTGCAGAAGTTCCCTGTAACGTGATATGTGCCTCTGCCGTTCTGGGAGTACACTTTCGCTCCCTTCCTGGAGAGCAGGTCCACCTGACCGTTTAGTACCAGGGACAGAGCTTTCACGCTTCTGCTTGAAAGGGTTTTTTCCAGCCGTTCCTTACCATCGTCTGTAAGGCCGACCTCGGTTTTTTCTTCTTTTTTACTTTTCGTTTCAGACATTTTTATCACTTCACCTCTAACCCAAGCGTGATAAAAATGTCGAGAAAGAAGGAGGAGGTCGGAAAAACTGTCCTATCTTTCTTTAGATCATGGTAAGGCGGGAATGGTACAAGCTGAGAGTGCTTGACTCCGTGGGCGGTGGGGTTAAATTGCCACAAATCCGCTGCCAGTAACGGATTTAAGGCTGGTTCAAGCCGAGGGGCATTTATCCCTTCCGCCTCCATCATTCCTTTCTCAAGGCTTTAGCT
>JBKHFH010000057.1:0-12486 GCA_046540335.1 Thermoplasmata archaeon
GGTTGAAAGGGGTTTTCAGATTTTATCCAACTGTTCCGCCAAGTCTTCCATCTGACCCAGCATATCTTCCAAAACGGCTATGCCTCTCTTCCAGAAATCGGGATCTGTTATATCTATCCCTATCTTTTGAAGGAGATCTCTAGGATCATCGGAACCGCCCGCTTTCAATAGGTCGATGTACTCCGGAACGAATTCCTCACCCCTCTCTTGGTAGAGATCATAGAGAGCCAACACCAAAAGCTCTCCAAACGCGTACGCGTAACAGTAGAAGGGATAGTGTACGAAGTGTAGAACATAGCTCCACCACCAGCCGTATTCATCTCTTAGTTCGATCGAGTCACCGAATTCCTCTCGATTCGTTTCTAACCACAGCTCGTTTATCTCTTCGCTCTTAAGTTCGCCTTTCTCTCTCTGTGCCTGATGAAGTTTCTGTTCGAATCTCGTCATGATCACCTGCCTGAAGACGGTAGCGAAATCCCTTTGAAGTTTATTGCCTATCAAGATGAGTTTGGTCTCTTCATCCTCGACTTCAGCCATCAGTTTATCGAACAGCAGCATCTCGCCGAAAACACTCGCCATCTCGGCGGTGGTGAGCGGAGTACTTTGTTGGAGAGCGCCCTGTTCCCTAGCTAGATATTGATGGACGCCGTGGCCCAGTTCATGGGCCATTGTTATCATATCACTCGTATTATCTGAGAAGTTCAACATGATATACGGATGAACAGAAGGTACGGTACTACTGCTGAACGCTCCACCACGTTTGCCTTCCTTTATCTCAGCATCTATCCAATCATTTTCAAAGAACTTCTTCACTATATCTTTCATCTTAGGGGAGAACTTTTCATATGCCTCTAAAACCTTCTCTCGACTCTCCTCGAAGTCAGTTTCGGGGACGCCACCAGGAAGTGGGTTGTATCTATCATAGTCGTAAATCTTCTCGTAATCTCCTATTTCTTTCTTTAATTCATAGAACCTCTCTACGATATGCGTGTTGTCCTCGACAGTTTCCATAAGAGCATCGACTGTCTCTCTATCCACTCTATTGTCTAGGTTCCTAGGCTTCATAGGATCGGGGTAATCACGGAAATTACATATCGTGGTATGATTTTGAACGATGTTATTGAATATGAAATTCAAGAGTTTATTTTCCTCTTTAAGTGCCTCCGTTATAGCATCGGATGCGGCCTTCCTTTTCTCTCTGTCCTCTTCATACAGTACTGATAACGCCTGGTCTAATACCATCTCATGGCTCTCTCCATGGGCTTCGAACTCGACGGTTATGTCACCTATGGTCTGATCGAATAACCTTTTAAAGGCCTCTTTTCCAGTGTTCTGTAAAGACTCGATTATCTGTTCTTCATACTCGGACAGCATATAGGGTGTGTATCTTCTCCAGTGATTCAGAAAACTCTCATAATGTTCCAGTTCTTCACTCCCCATATATCGTTCAGCTTTCTCTTCTGAAAGAGATTGCCATTCCAGTTGAAAGAATATCAGATTGTTGCTCACCTCGCTCTTCTTCTGGTCCGTCCTTTGGAGTAAAGCCCCTCTATCCGGGTCCTGCGTATCCATAGCGTGGTAAAGGGAGGCGAATGAAGAGACTTTACCGATCATCTCTTTAATATCTTCGTACTCTTCCATCGCCTTTCTAAACTCAGCAGGAGAAAGTTCAGCTTCCTCTATCTTTCCTTTATATTTTTCTCTAAACTCTTCTGACTTTTCGACGGTCTTCTCGATATCTTTCTCTAACTGTGGATCGTCATGCCCTTCATAGAGGTCTGAAAGGTCCCATTCTACCCCATCTGCGCTGGTGGATTGAGCCGGAGACATATCATTCACGAAAAGAGATATGTACATGGTAGAAATAAAGTTTACCATCAGAATAAAGAGATCTTTAGAATCCTACGTTAAGGTTTATAATGTGAGAGAGATATGTGTATAATATCTGAATGTGTGAGATATCGATATCAGGTGGATAAAAATATGATTGATGAAGAGGACTTCAGACCAGGTGAAGCATACCTTCTAGAAACTCTAGATGAAAGACACATCTTTAGGCTTTTCAAATCTTTGAGTGAAAACAAGCGGGGATTGTGTATATCGAGAGATGAACCAGATACTCTCAGAAAAAGGTACGGGCTGCAGGAAGTTGAATTCGGACTACTTTCAGATTCCGACGACCCTTATTCTATAGGTCCGAACGAACTCGACCTTCTAGGGCTGACAGTGAAGAGGTTCATATCAGAAGAAGAGGGGATCATACTGTTAGACGGGTTGGATTTTCTCCTCATCAACAATTCCGATGAAAACGTGATAAGATTGCTAAATTCCCTCCAACAACAGATGATAATACACACCTCTATCCTGATGGTGATCCTCGATAGATCTGAACTCGAAAAAAGAGCTATAGATATATTAAAGGAAAAACTCGACTTTGAAACGATGAGAGTTGACGGCTCGGCTGGAGAAAAGGGGATAGTCCGGTCTCGTAAAAGAAAAAATTTAGTAAGAGAGGTCAGAGAGATGATGGACTTCTTGAAGACCCAGAAAGAGCACTTTGAGGAAGATATGGATCAAATGAAAACAGTGGGCTCCATGGATGATAGAGAGGTGGACTTTGAAAAGGTCCAGAGTGCGATAGAGGATCTCAGAGAGGAGAACAGAGATCTCAGAGAAGAGTTGAAAAAGGTGAGAAAACAAACACTTGAGGGGAGTAAAGGAGGGGATGTAGAAGGTGAGATAGCTGACGAAATCCTGACTACGATCGAAGATGAGAAGGAAGGTATAAAGGAAGAAGTCGAAAAGATAGAAAGTGACGATGCAAAGGGGGAATCAAGGAGTGAAGTCCCCATGGACTTCATGGACACGCTGATAGATCTGAAAGAAGAGGTCAAGTCCTTGCGAGGAGAGGTGAAGGAGATCAAGGGCGGCGTCGGTCAAGAGAAGGAAACCGGCTCCAAGGACGAAAGCAAAGACTCCGAAGAGGCTCTGAAAGACGAGAACATCATCGGGAGTGGTAAGTTCACGGAGGAGTTTGCGAACTCCGAGGGCTCGGAAGAGCGAGAAGACAGAACAGAAGAGTTCAAGAAGATAGATCCCGGCGAGGTGGTCGAAGAAGACGTTTTTTCCAGTGGAGCACTACGGATCGGTAGCGGAGCTAAAATAAATGGGTCTTTAGAGGCAGAGAAAGACATAGTATTAGAAGATGAAGTTACAGTCGAAGGAAAGATCTCCTCGGAACCCGGAGAAATAGATATAGGTCGGAACTGTATTGTGAAAGGTAAGATTTCCGGAAAAAGGGTTTTTATCTCATCCGGAAGTGACGTCGGAGATATTGAGGCCGAAGAAGAGGTGGACATTGAAAAAAAGACAAAAGTAAAGAACATCTACTGTGAAAAAGACGTCTATCTCTCCGAGGAAGTAGAGGTCAGCGGAGATATATACTACGGAGGAGAATTTGATATGAATATCCCAGACCCGACCATGAAAAAGAAGACCCACCCTATCGAAGAAGCAGAAGAGAGCGAAGAAGAAATCGTAGAAGAAAGATGGGCTTCAGGATGATCTTTACGATCGTTTTTTTTCCAGCCTCTCTATCTTAGAGAGGAATTCCTCTATACGCTTTTCATTGAAACCGACGAGAGGTCTCAGGACCATGAGATCAACGTCCAACTCCGAACGGTCCTTAAAACCTTCTCCCAAAACGAGCGCCTGAACTTTATCAGGATAATCTATCGATGAGAGATCATCAGAACTTTTTAGACCCATCTCTTTCAAACTGACGTCCCACTCTCTCAACCGTTCGACCAATTCTGGATTTTCACCGATGACGTAGAGCCTTGCCCCTCTCCTCATTATCAGCCATGCAGCTAAAAAGTCTCTCTCGTCTTTTACGTAAGCGGCGACTTTACCTTGACTGCCCACCGGAAGGCCTCCCGGTGCGTCCTTTGTCTCGGTAAATACATACGTGTCGGAATGCCTTACCTCTATGTGCAACTCATTTTCAGGATCGTCTAGATCGACTTCCAGGTTGGGATATTCCTGTAAAACCGCTTCTCCAACTTCTGCTTCCACGTCCTGGCTGCTAAAATCGTGCACTCCTGTCCTCCTGGCTCTGATCGCGAAACTACCATAGATATCCCTTGCGAACTCCCTCCCTCTTTCCTTCATCTTATCTAAATCCGTTGCTAGCCGTTCAGTCGGACTATAAGAAACGAGTCCGAATGTCCTTGAAAATAGATATGAGTTTTCAGGATCGGTGTAAGCGAATATCCTGCCCATACCCTTTTTTCCTGTGATCAACTCTTCCTGTTTTTTTAGAAATGTATTTTCCATGTTCTGGATGAGGATATCTTCAAAATGTTTCCTGATATTGGAACTTTTAGTGCCTATCTCCCCGTACCTGAGAAGGAAAAGCCCTAAGCCTGACATCTATCTACCTTTCCCAGTGACCACGGTGAGTCAGTTCCTCAGCACTCATCTTATTTGGCTTGTCCGGTATGTTCTTCGGATGACCGATGGGTAATATGGTTACGGGTCTAACATCCTTCGGTATGCCCAGTTGTTCGGAAACTTTCTCTTCCTCGAAAGCACCAACCCAGACAGCGCCGTAGCCTTTATCCTCGACCGCTAGAAGCATGTTTTCGACTGCCGCGGTAGCATCCTGGATCGAGTACAGGTTTCTGCCTCTCTCTCCGTACCTTTCCCCCGATCTCTCTTTGTTCGCACAGACGACTATCGCCCAGGAAGCGTCGGCGATGAAAGACTGATCGTAAGCATTTTCAGCCAACTCTTGTTTCTTTTCGTCATCCTTGAGGACTATGAAATCTCTCGCCTGGCGGTTACCGGCTGAGGGAGCCATATGCCCTATCTCGATTATATCTTCGATGTCTTCTTCAGGGATAGGTTCATCCTCAAAAGATCTCACGCTCCTTCTTTTTTCAGCGACCTTTTCGAACTCCATGATCACACCTCCAAATCAGCTATCTGGTCGGTAAAGTTTGCCATCCATTCGCCATAGTAATCACACTGTTCGAGTTCCTCTTCCTCCGCTTCTCCGACGACTACGGGACCGTAATGATCCCCTTTGGGCATGCCCTTGACCACCATCCCGTGGATCAATAAGGACTCGAGAAGAGCAACTATAGTGGTCTCGTTACCTCCGGCAGTATTAGCACTGGAAGAAAAAGCTCCACCGACCATACCATCTAGATCACCGTGATGTTTTATACTCCGATCCAAAAATTCCTTCATCTCCGCGCAGGGCAATCCATAATAGGTGGGAGAACCTAGAACTAGCGCATCATACTCTGGTATCTCATCTATCTCCACCTCGTCTACAGACTTCAGATAGATGTCGATGTCCGCTTCGGAGTTCTCCGCACCATCATATATCTCTTGGGCCATCTTTTCTGTAGTCCCTGTCTTCGAATAATAACATATCAGCATCTTTGTCATGTTATCATTTAATCAATGGATTTTTATCATTTAATATGTTTCGGTCTCGTTAATTTAGAAAATTTTCCAAGTTATCTTTTCGAAAGACGGTAGGTATACATCGTCCTTAGAGGAAAGCCTGTTGGTGGGAATATATTCGATCCTCTTTTTCTTAAAAAAAAGCCGATTTTTAGATCGCCTTTCAACAAGATTTAAATAACCAACTGATGTTTATAATAGGCGATGTTCGGGGTGGAGGTGTTATTGCAGATCATACCGATCATACTGCAGACTATTCCTACTTTTGGCTCACCTTTTTGCATAGGCCTTATCGTTTTGGCCGTGATCATATTTCTTTTTGCATATTTCTTGAGTCTACTGATCGAGTTCCTTCCAGCGACGCTCCTTGCGATACTTGTTTATTTATTTACTGGAAATCTGATCTGGAGTATAGTAGCGTTCGTCGTGATCGCTTTATTGATGATGCTGGGCAGAGGAAGGAAGAGGATCAGAAGATAAACATATTTCCTGATATCGCGTAGTTTCGAAATGTAGGGGGGGTTAAAAGATGGAAATTCGTGAGCTTAGAGCTTTACGGGGGCCTAACTATTACAGTCTAGAGCATGCGATCATCATGATCCTGGATCTGGAAGATCTTGAGAACAGGTCTTCCAGTGAGATCCCAGGATTTGCGGATAGCCTTAGGAGTACTATACCTTCATTGGAAGCTCATAAATGTGATGGAGGTTATGAAGGATGCTTTTTGGAGGAAGTCGAAGACGGAACCGATCTAGGACACGTGGTCGAACACGTTTCGATAGAACTTCAATCCTTGGCGAAGATGGAAGTCAGCTTCGGGAGAACACTCGATACGGAAGAGGACGGGGTTTACAGGATCGTTTACCAGTATCGTGTTGAAGAAGCTGGGCTTCAAGCCGGTGAGTACGCTGTCGATCTAGTCGAACGGTTTGCCGAGGGAGAATGTCCTGATCTTGACTGTATGATAGATGAACTGAAGAAGATAAGCAACGAGAACATGTTAGGTCCCACGACGGATTCGATAATCGGCGAGGCTTCCAAGGAAGGCATACCTTACATCAGGCTTAACGAGTACAGCTACGTCCAATTGGGCTACGGTAAAAATCAGAGGAGGATACAAGCTAGCATGACCGATGCTACGTCAGCGATAGGGGTTCAGATCGCCGATAACAAATGGAGGACCAAAAAAGTACTAGATGAGGCTGGAATACCGGTCCCAAGAGGAGAGATGGTGAAAGAAGTTGAAACTGCTTTAGAGATAGCGAAAGACCTGGGCTATCCCGTAGCTGTAAAGCCGAACACGGGTAATCACGGGAGAGGTATCTCTATAAGGGTAGAGGATAGCGAGCAGTTAAGAAGAGCTTTCAAAGAGGCGAAAAGGATCGATCCGGTGATAATCATCGAAAAATACCTGGTAGGTGCGGACCATCGATTATTGGTTATAGATGGGAAACTGGTCGCTGCGGCTAGAAGAAATCCTCCTCTGATCAAAGGCGATGGAGGATCCACCATCAAAGAGCTTATCGATGAATTGAACAGCGATCCTAAAAGAGGGAAGGGGCATGAAAAGACCCTTACCGAGGTCGAAATCGATCACTCGACTAAGAAAGTTTTCGATCAGAAGGATTACTCATTGGACACCGTTCTGCCGGAGGGGGAAAGGTTGTATCTCAAACCCACTGCCAATCTCAGCACAGGGGGCACTGCGACGGATGTGACCGATTCCGTACACCCGGAAAACAAGATGATGGCGGAGAGGATCGCCGAGATAGTAGGTTTAGATGTTATAGGTATAGACACTATCGCTTTAGATCTAGAAGAACCTATAGACCGGAGTAATGGAGGAGTCATCGAAGTCAATGCGGCCCCCGGGTTCCGTATGCATCTAGACACGCAGGAAGGTAAAGAGAGAGATGTTGGGAAAGCCGTTATAGATATGTTGTTTCCTTCTGGCTCTAACGGTAGGATCCCAATCGTAGCTGTCACCGGAACAAACGGCAAGACTACTACGGTCAGGTTGATCTCACATATTTTGAAGGAGGACGGCAAAAAAGTGGGAGTTTCAAGTACCGACGGTTTATTTATTGGTGACGAGCTTCTGAAAGAGGGAGATTACAGCGGACCTCAGGGAACTAAGTTCATCCTGAAAGAGAATAGAGTCGATCACGCCGTGTTGGAGGTGGCTAGAGGAGGAATACTTCGAAGAGGACTGGGATACTCTGAAAGCGAGGTAGGTGTCTTTTTGAACGTTTCCAGAGATCATCTGGGGGAGAGAGGTATCAACACTATCGAGGAGATGGCCGATGTGAAAGGCACTGTTGTTGAGGCGGTCAAACCCTCTGGAAAGGCCGTACTCAATGCCGAGGATCCGAACGTTTTGAAGTTCAAAGATAAAGTGCGCTCCGACACCATACTTTTTTCCAGTGATCCCGAGTTGGATGTATTGGAGGAACACCTATCGAAAGGAGGATCTGTGGTCACCGTAGAGGACGGTATGTTGGTGATAAAAGAGAGCGATGACATCTGGGATGTCGTTGAGGTATCTAACATACCTATAACCCTAGAGGGCAAGGCCTCCTTCAACGTGATGAATTCATTGGCGTCCGTTGCTTCATGCTACGCTTTAGATATAGACCTGGAATCGATAAGGAACGGTCTTCAGAGCTTAGAACCTTCCACCTCTCAAAATCCGGGTAGGATGAACATTATGGAGATCAACGGGGTGAAAGTCATGATCGACTACGGGCACAACAGGCCGGCCGTTGAAGCCGTTTCCGAAATAGTCGATGATCTTGCAGGGGGTAAAAAGATAATTATCTGTCAGGGTACGGGTAACCGCGAAAAGGAAGATATAATAGACTTCGGGAAAGGGATCGGCAAGATCTACGATAGAGTGATCATCAACGACTCTGATCCTAGACATCGGCCCGTAGGAGAGACCGCTGAGTTGGTGAAGCGGGGTGTTGTCGAAAGCCGCATCCCTAAGGATCAGGTGGAGATAATAATCGATGAGTTCGAATCGATAGACAGGGGATTCGAAATCGCCGAGAAGGACGATCTACTGGTGATCCAGCCCTACGAGATAAAAAAAGTCATAGAACATGTCAAGTCGAAGAAGAATGGTTGATAACTTTTTAGGGCCGTTTTACCTATCCTCGAGGCTTCCTTCTAGATCAACCCGTGTCCATAGTCCAATCTCAGCCCGACGAAACACCAGGAGGACAACATTATATGTCTGGAATCCTATGCTAAACGGGGATGATGAACTTACCTGGAGGGATGGAAAAGATTTACTCGATCGTAATTTATAAATTAAAGAAGGAGATATCCAACATGTTGGTGAACTCGATGTTAACTGAACTGAAGGAAAGGATAGACGATAAAGAAGCAGTTGTTTGTGTCGTTGGTTTGGGATATGTAGGCTGGCCTCTTGCCAAGCATTTTTCTAAAAATTTAAAGACGATCGGTTTTGATATAGATCAATCCAAGGTCGATAAATTGGATCATGACAATACCGATTCCAATCTCATCCTATCCTCTAACGAATCCAAGATAAACGAAGCTGATATCGTTATAGTGTGTGTTCCCACACCGGTAAGACAAAACAAAGAACCCGATCTAAGTTTTGTTTTAGGGGCATCAGAAACTGTCGGCGAAAACATGAGAAAAGGTTCTATAGTCGTTTACGAAAGTACGGTTTATCCAGGTGCTACTGAAGAAGAGTGTGTCCCGATATTGGAGGAACATTCTGGTATGAGATGCGGTGAAGATTTCTACATAGGTTATTCACCTGAAAGGGTCAATCCAGGAGATGAAGAACACGACATCGATAAGATCACCAAGATAGTTTCCGGGATGGACCTGGAAACGGGAAAAGTTCTGGAAAGATTGTACAGTTATGTGACGGATGTTTATCTAGCCCCGGATATCAAGACTGCAGAAGCAGCGAAAGTTATAGAGAACATCCAACGAGATCTGAACATAGCTCTGATGAACGAGCTCTCGATCATCTTCAACAAGATGGGTCTGGATACGGATGAAGTATTGGACGCTGCGGCGACAAAATGGAACTTCATCCACTATCACCCCGGGTTGGTCGGCGGTCACTGCATACCCGTAGATCCTTATTATCTGGTCAAAAAGGCGAAGGAGTTGGATTACCATCCGCAGGTCATACTCGCAGGTCGTTCCATCAACGATAACATGCCCAAGCACGTAGCTGAGATGACGATCAAAGGTTTGAATGAAGCTGGAAAAGTCATTAAAGACTCAAAAGTTGTAATAATGGGTTTGACTTACAAGGAGAACGTCGAGGATACAAGAAAGACACCGGCGAGAGACCTGATCAAAGAATTGAAAGGATACGGTATCGATGTTTATGGGCACGATCCCTATTTGAGTATCGAGCAGATGGAAAGTTTTGATGTGAAACAGGTAAAAGATCTTGATGGGGTTGATTTTGACGTGGATAGTTTTGTATTTACTGTTTCTCACGACGAGTTCGAAGATATAACTCTAGAAAAGTTGAAAGATCTATCCGCTGATAATCCACTGCTGGTCGATGTAAGAAGGATGTTCTCAAAGGAAAGATCTGAGAGTGAAGGGTTCCTCTATCGAACATTGTAAGGACAGAGTTTGAAACGGGAAAAGAGGCGAACGATCTAAAGATAAGAGCTCGGATAACAATGGTTTTATCAAGTCAAAACTGCTAAGTTTTCCGAGATGAGGTCGATTATTGTGGTATCTAAAAGGGATCCTTGAGGAACAAGAAATCAATCCTTAAAATGGTCTTGATTTATTCCCGGCCTATCTGTATGTAAATCCTGTAACTGTGTCTAGGCCTTCTCAAAACATCTTATACCACATATCTCAATACAAAAATAAACTCATTAGCAACTATCAAGAATTACTTTGTGGTTAATAATCCCCCGATCAAGCTTTAGCTTTAAGAAAACACGCTGAAGGCTGTATGGTCTGCAAAAAATTTTGTCAAGTCTGACAGGGATTCTCCAAAAATTCCCGCGTATCACGAGAACTACATCTGAGTGAAAAGAGGGCATATTCCTCTGTAATTTAAGTAATGATGACAAAACGAGCTTCTCGAATGGTACAACAAAATTAAACCTCATCTCAATCTTGATAAGAGGACACCTGAAAAGGTGTTCTAGAAAAGACTTCGTTCTTGTATTTTAGAAAACTTCTTCGAAATATTTATGGAATTAAATTCCGAGATGCGTAGGACTCCGTCTGAGCATCGAACGGGTGAAAACCCTGTAGACTCGATGGAATTGCGGAACAATTCCAGTAGATGACCGAATAAGGTGATAAAATATCAAACGAAATGATCCGCAGATAGCATAACACAGCCTATTTACCATAAATCTTATATAAATCAGTCAAATTAACATATGAGTGGTTGATTAAATGAAAGAAAACTACCAGAAAGTCTTGACGACTTTTTTGGCGTTAGCCATGGTGATCTCGGCCCTAGCATTTTCTGGTTGTGTTGAAGACGAAGGTGAAGAACAAACGCTAGTTGTAGGAACTACAGACAGAGCTACGACACTGGACCCGGCAGATTCTTATGACTATTTCTCGTCGAACATCCTGTTCAATACAGCGGAACAATTGATCGGCTATGAACCAGGAACTAGTGATGTAACCGAAGGACTTGCAGAAGACTGGGAAATAGAAGACGAACTGACTTACCGGTTCCATTTGAGAGAAGATGTAACATTCCACGACGGAACTGAAATGACATCAAGCGATGTAGAGTTTTCTCTAGAGAGAGCTCGAGACCTTGGTGGAGATCCAGGATTCCTTTTGGAAAATATCGATGATGTAGAAACAGTAGACGAATATGAATTCATCATACATCTTGAAAGACCGGAATCTACATTCCTAACAAAACTCGGATACACTGTGGGCTCTATAGTCTCTGAGGAAGCCTATGAAGAAGATGATTTTTCTGCAACCGAAGTCGTGGGAACAGGTCCCTATGAACTCGAGTCTTGGGATCAAGGTGAACAGATAAGATTGACAGCATTCGAAGATTATTGGGGAGATCAACCTTATGCAAAAGAAGCCGTAGTCCAGATATACGAAGACTCATCCCAATTGCATAATGCGATAGACGCTGAAGAAGTAGATGTAGGTTACAGAGAATTCACCCCTGAACAGAGAATCGACTTGGAAGAAGACGAAGCTATCCAAACTAAGGATGTCGGTAGCCCGCATATAAGATACCTAGTGAATCAAGTACAAGAGGGAGAAGCTTCCGATGAGAGAGTTAGACAGGCATTCGCATATGCCCTTGACAGAGAAGATATAGATGAATCCATCTACGAAGGAACGGTTGAACCGCTGCACTCGATGGTCCCGAATGACATGTGGGGTCACAAGTCATCCTTTGAAGAGAGATATGGGGAAGGTCAGGATTTGGAAGAAGCTCGAGCTCTTTTAGAGGATGCAGGCTATTCGGAAGAAGATCCACTCGAGATGGATCTGCATTACACTCCCTCGCATTACGGCCCATTGGAAGACAAATTGGCCCAGAAGATTCAGGAACAGTTTGAAGATACAGATATGATCGAGGTCTCTCTACAAAGTGCTGAATGGACCCGCTATTCAGAAGATATGGTGAACGGTGATATGGGAGTATTCCTATTAGGATGGTACCCAGATTACTTCGATCCCGATGGATATATCTCTCCATTCCTCACACCATCTGGTGGAGAATCACTTGGATCGTTTTATAACAATACAGAGATGACCGAAATGATAGAAGATCAACAGGCGATGGTCGATCAAGATGAAAGAACACCAATACTAGAGGATATCCAGGACCTATTGGCCGAAGAGGCTCCCTACATACCAGTATATCAGGGCACATCATTCGCTGCATACGGTGAAAATGTCGACGAAGACAGCGTCATACTTGGTCCTCTGCAGATCTTCCGCTACTACACCATCAAAAAGGAAGGCTGGGAGAGATAAACAAAATCCTTTCTT
>JBKHFH010000058.1:0-12474 GCA_046540335.1 Thermoplasmata archaeon
TAATTTTATTTTTCTCTAGAGTTCAATACCGTATTCTAACATCCGGTAAGTGAAAAATTTATAAATAGGAGGGATTTGTATAGCCGTATTTACTGACCAATAAGTTGGTTCTGATAATACGAATTATAAGGTGAGATATGATGAACTCTAGCTGGTCCGGTAAACTCACAGGAAATAGGAAAAAATCCTCTGCCACGCTCAGATGGTTGGAAAGAAACTGGGATAGTTGGGTCTGTCTGATAGGTATCTTTGTCCTTGCTTTGTTTTTAAGGACTTATTTTGCATATGACCTAGCAACGCAATTTGGAACCCCATACCTACTTGGCGGAGGAGCCGACTCTCATTATAATGCTAGGATCATCAATTATATTGCGGAAAACAATCACCATCTTTTTGTAGACCCTATGAGGGCTTACCCTCTTGTTGGCCATGAGAATGTACGTCCCCCTCTTTATCAGTGGTCAGTAGTTTTGGGAGGTCATCTTTTAGCTCCTCTAGTGGGTAATCCGGATAAGGGCATCCAACTGGCTTTCATCCTCTCATCGGGCTTCTGGGGAGCTATGACTACAGTACCGGTATATTTGATAGGAAAGAAAACTTTTGGAAAAAAAGCTGGTCTTGCGGGAGCATTCCTTCTAGCGATAAGTGTAGCCCACTTGGAAAGAGGAGTGATCACTAACACCAATCACGACGCTTTCTCGCTTTTCTTAATCGTAACTGCTTTTTACTTTTTCATGCGTTTCCTTGAGGAGATACCAGGGGACAAAAGATGGGTCTCAGCTTGGAATGATCTGGATGAAATCAAAAAAGGATTGTTGGAATTTTTCGGAAACAACAAAAGAGGACTGCTGTACGCGGCGATGACAGGTGTAGCCCTGGGGGCGGTAGCCTTAACTTGGAAAGGTTATGCGTACGCGATCGTTATAATCTTAGTATATTTTCTGATTCAGCTAGTTATAGATAAATTTAGAGAAAGAGATTCACTCGCTATAACTGCAGGGATATTTGTCACTATGATGATCGCCTTCATACTTGCCTTCCCTTGGTATGCCCAGCACAGACCAAGGATAATCACAGAATGGTTACAGTGGCCTCTTGAAAATTGGTTTCAGGTTCCATTTGTTCTATTCCTTGGGACCTTTGGTATAGGGGTATATTTTACTGTTACTAGAGACTTCCCTTGGATTTTGACGTTCTCGATCCTTGCTGTTGTTGGTTTGATTTTCTTCGCTATCGCCCCGGATGTAGTCCAGACGGCTGCTGGGCAGTATTTCATAGAGAATAAACTTTACTCAACCATCGCAGAAGCTCAGGCACCAGGCTTCAGCAGACTACTCATGGCTGGAGGTATGGTTACGTTCTTCCTTTCCTGGGTAGGAATCGCCTTTGCTATATGGCATCTCAGGAGAGAGTGGTCTCGTTCGTTCGTATTCATATTGATTTGGACAGCGTTCGCACTCTACATGACGACAACGGCTACCAGATTTATATTCAATTCTGCTCCCGCTTACGCATTGACTGCGGGTTGGGTTGTCGCTCTCCTATTCGACAAAACCAAATTTGAGGAAATCACTAGATATTTCAGAACCCATAGAGGGAGTTACATAAGCAGTCTCAGAGAATCTGTGGAGATAAAACATATCCTGGTGACTTTATTCGTCGTATTCTTGCTTTTGACTCCTAACTCCCTCTATGTATTAGATGCCGGCATACCTTTTGAAGAGAAGGATAAATATAATAAACAGATCCATGAAGGCCTACCTGAATTTATGAGGCCCTCAGATTATGACCCTGAGAACGGGTCTCATTATCTCGGAGGCTTTGGATATTCGGTGGATAAACCCACAGATTACTGGCCTGCGGCCTGGGAAGACATCCGAGAGCAAGCTTCCGATACTCCTCCTGAAGAAAGATCTGCTTTTCTGAGCTGGTGGGACTATGGATTCGAGGCTATGAACCAAGGAGAACATCCGACTGTATCCGATAACTTCCAACACGCTCATAGATTCTCAGGTAATTTTTTGATGGCTCAGAATGAATCTGAAATGCTGGCCCTTTTGGTGGGAAGACAACTTCAACTTCCATATAACGAAGAAGGCGCTTTCGAGGGACGAGTGGAACAGATATTGATAGAACATATCGGTGAAGAGAAGACACAAAAATTGGAAGACATATACAATGATCCTGCCTCTTATCGAAACGAAGTCCTTAACAATCCAAATAGATATCATCCTAGGGCTGATGATATCCATACTCGTAATGTTATGTGGGCTATGGTCATGGGTACATTATCCTACGAAGACAAAGAGACATTGTCTTCTCTCTATAGAGATATCAGTTTCAACTCTGGTTACGAAAGATTAAAGAACAGGATAGGTAAATTCGCTGTAGATTCAAGACTATTCCCCTCTTCAGCTCAAGACACCGGCATTTTCCATGCTCCAGCTTTCTTATCTGGACACCGCGTGACAGAGCAGGGTAGATCAAGAGCTCCCGTTGATTTCTACACTCTTGAATTTATAGACCAACAAGGTAGATCTTATGAGGACCAGGATGAGGTACCTGAAGGCGCCGAGATAGTCGATCAGCGGATAAACTTCAAGGATATGTTCTACAACTCCACTCTATACAGGATATTTGCAGGGTATGGTCTTCAGGAAGTTGGAGAAGATGAAGGCATACCTGGTATAGATAATGAACAGCAAGCTAGGCAACCTGGTGCTCAACCTGAACAACCCAAACCAGGGTGGAATCTTACCTACTTTAAAGAGATCCATAGAACCGCATGGTTCAACCCATATCCGCAAGATGAAGTTCGGAATCATTCTGAGGCATGGGAGGCCATCCCTTATGATGAAGCCATAGAATACCGCGAGGATGACAATGTCACGGTGGATTTGAGTGCTCGCTCTTACATGAGACAGGGTGTCGTATTTCTGGAATATAATGATGGAGCCATACTTCAAGGTCAGGTGGAGACAGAAGACGGAGAACCGATACCGAATGCCAAGATAAACGTTCTCGATACTTCCTCTCAGCGGTCTACATTACACAATACCACTAGAACTGATGAAGAGGGGAGGTACAGAGCTATACTGCCTGAAGGTAACGTGACCGTGGCAGTATCTAATGGAGGCAAAGAAGAAGGTTCCACTCAGTTGGAACAGATTACTTTGGATTCACAACAGTTCGAGATAAGTAGTGACCAGGCGATGAGAAGAAAAGTGGATAAAACAGGCGATGGAAAATGGGACTATCTATTGGATGAAGATTTCGAAATCGCAACCGGAGAGATTAAAGGAAAGGTATTCTTAGATAAAGAAAATAACGACGAATATAATCCGGAGAACGATACCCTTGTTTCCCAAGAAGCATCCGTGAATCTTACAAATCAACAATCTGATGTTGCCTATAGCGCTGATGTAGAACAGAATGTTACGGGAGATGAGAGTAATTACGCAATCGACAACGTTATCCCGGGCAATTATACTCTCAACTCTTCGATAGAAGGGACCTCTCCTCAGGAAGGAGTAACAGTAGAACCAGACCAAGAAACGAGCAAGGATCTAGCTGTCTCGACTGGTAATGTAAGTGGTAGTGTGAATTTTGAAGGTGACAACATTGGAGGTGTAACACTGTCTTTATCTGGAGCAGGGGTGACTAGAGAAATGAAAATAGACGAACCTGGACCGTATGGGTTCGATAGTTTACCTCCTGGAGAATATAATCTTGAAATTGAAGATGAAGGTTATACCTTAAAGGATGGTCCACAAGAGATACAGATTACTCCGGATGAGAACCTCACGAGGACGATCAATGTTGTGAAAGCTCATAGGCTTGAGGGTGTAATGAGAAAAGATGGTGAAAGTCTATCAGACCAGAAGTTGAGCATCTCGAGTGAAGACTATGACAGGGTGATACAGACCGACAAGGATGGCGAGTTCAGCGTAAAATTGCCACGGGGTGATTATCAGATATATGGAGTGAACAGGAAAGAGGATGAAGTTTTCGCTTACTTGGACCGCGTCGTGGTAGAAGATCATACACAGATCGAAGGTCGATTCGAGGAAGCTTACAAACTAACCGGGATTGCCGAATATGAAAACGAACCGGTTGAGCAGGCTGAAATTTTCATTAAAGATGGATCAAGTAGGGAATATCACCTAACCAGCAACCAGGAAGGAAGATTTAAGGCTTACCTCCCTGAAAGTCATTACACGGTTTACGGCTGGAGGCAACAGGATCCTGAAAACCCACAGGGTATAGAGGACCTCTATTTCTGGAAAGATACTAGATTGAGTAGTGATAAGAAGATCACTATTGAAGGGTCTCCTGGAGAGATCATCAGAGGTACTGTCTTTAGAGAAGACATAAGCACCATCGAAGAAGACGGTTCAGAACCTGTCGGAGAGGGCATATCAGCCGATATAAAGGTAAATGTAGAAGGGAAAACACTTCGAACAAAAACCAGTATCGACGGTGATTATCAGCTGATCCTCCCAAAAGTTGAATCTGAGTTAACCTTCGATAAAGAAGGTTATTATAGCAAATCGATAAGTCTTACACCTTCGGGTATAAGAGATTATAGGGAGATATATCTGAAAGCTAAAAACGTCACAGTCGAAGGCCAATTAGAGTTTGAAAGAGATGATGAATTGGATATAGTGTTCCGGCCTGTAGGGGATGGGGCTGTAAGGAGAGAGATCACCGTAAGCGGTGGTGAATACACCACTGACCTTCAGCCAGGCAAGTATGAGATCATCAGCGATTATCCAATTATGGGTGGCGATGCCAAATATGAAATATCGGATAGTCTGACTTTTGTGCCAGGTCAAGAAAGTATAGAGAAAAACCTTACTTCAGTATATAAAGTAAGATTGACCGGGAATCTGAGTTATGAAGGTGAAGCGATAAACGCGGAGATAGACTTCCAGGGTCCTGAAAATAAGAATGTCTCAGTCGAAAGCCCTTATGAGGTATATCTCAAACCTGGTAATTACTCCGCTAGGGCCTTGCATCCTCAAGAGAGACTTTCTAACCAGATAAAAATCTCAGTTGATGACATTCCTACCAAAAAAGACATCGAACTTCTAGAAGCTAATGATATGAACGTAGATATACGGGAAGGGCCTACTGGAGAAGAGGTGCCGATAACCATAGAACATAAGGATTCAGGATACTTGATAAAAAAGACAGTAACTCTAGATGAGGTAGATACCGATCTAAATCTCAATTTGACTGAAGGGGACTATGAGATCAGGGTAGACTATCTAACTCAAGAGGAGATATCAGGCGAAATGAGAGACGTGCGCTACCATATTGAGGAAGAATTCGATATGACTCCACCACCTAGTAGATTTGATCTTAACAGGAGAATTTTGAATGCAACTCTAACGGGACATTTTTCATTAGACAGAGAACCTCTCCAAGATATTGACCTAATGATAAGGACAGAGAACGGAGAAGAAAAAACGGTGACAACCGATGAGAATGGAGAATATACTCTAGAAGAATTGATACATGGTCAACATACCGTTTACATTTCTCATGAAATTGATGGCAAGGTCTACAGTCATTTTGAATCATTCGAGATGCCAGCAGAAAACAAAAATATGGATATAGAATTAGAAAAAGCTGTAGTTTTCTCCGGTGAAGTGAGGCCAGAAAACTCGAATATGGGAACTGAGAGTTACAGTATGTCTTTGAAAAAAGGAGAAGCTGAATGGCAATTTGAAACGGAAGAAGATGGTTCTTTTGAGATCGTATTACCAAAAAACGAGTATTATGTTGAAATCGAGACTAGCGAGCAGGGAGAATACGGTGAAACAATATATAATTATTCAGCAGAATTAGAGATAAATCATGATGTATACCATGATATAAAATTGACCAAGGTTAATAGATTTGATATGGATGTCCAGATGGACTCACGGTCCGTTACTCAAGGAGAATCAATAGAATACACTGCTACGATTGAGAACAGGGGTAATTCACCTGATGCATATGAAATATCTGTGGCCCAGACAGATTGGGATGTCACAATAGATAAAGAAAAAACAAGAGAAATATCTACTGGCGAGACGGTAGAAGTGAAGATGGACATTATCGTTCCTGAGAATGCTGAAGTCGGCGAGACAGTCACATTGGTCGCAGAATCCGTGAAAGGCGAAGGTATAGTCAAACGAGAAGATGTACCCTTGGAAGTGGAACAGGTTTTCGGAGTTGAGATCTCTAGCAAAACTAAAGACGGCAGATATGGTAATGCCGAACTCACTTATTCTCTAGACATAAATAATACTGGAAATGGTCCTGATAATTTCCGTTTAGAGGTCCTCAACAGAGAAGATATCAGGAATTACGGTTGGGAAGTCAATGTACCGGAACAAACAGGTGAGGTCGAGGCAAACAGAACAAAAAGTATCGAAATCAAATTAAAGAGGAACTCAACTAATCCAAGAAACAATATAGAAATCAAATTAAGAGCTGTCCCTAAAGGAGATGGTTCAGTTTCAAGTAGAGAGGTAGTCAGCACTTCAGTACCTCAGTTAGTAGCTTATGAGAATTCAGTGAAGTTTGAAGGAAATGAGTTCGTCTTGGAAAAAGAGCCGTTCAGTTTGAGTAGGATGCAGTGGGCAGGCATAATAATCCTTGTGGCTATAGGAGTACTATTCGTTCTGAGGAAGAAGAGGTGGATATGATGCCGGAGAAAAAGTTCACAGTGTTCATAATAGGGATATTCCTACTAACTTCCGCTCTCTTTATCGGTGCTTCTATACGACCAGCGGAAGGGGCTAAGAGAGATAACAGAATAAATCCTAGGGTGGTTGAAGGCCCAGAGGACATATTCATTAATAATACAGTCACTTACAGGATAGAGATAGGAGGTGCCTTTGAAGCAGGAGGAGAACTGGTCAGAGCTTCTGAAGCAGATAATTATACACTGAAAACCGAAAGTGACTTGGACACCACTATAGATCCACTGGAGGACGAGAGTACTTCGACCAATGTGTTTGAGGTAAACGTTTCGGCTCACGAGGAAGGTGAAGGTGAGCTCACATTCACGGCATACTGTGGGAAAGGCGATGATGTTGCTTACTCTGAAAAAAAATTCTCCTTTGATGCTGAAAAACCGGAAAAGACGACGGTAAAGATAGAGAACCCCACTGATACTCATATCGAGAAGATGAAAGTCGGTCTCTTCATCGATGGAGAACTTAAAAGTACAGAAACAATTACTGACTTGGAACCAGATGAAGACAGAGAGATCACCTTTCAGTGGTCCAAGCGAGGATTATCAACCGGTGAACATACACTTGAGGTATGGGGGGATTATGAACCCGCAGAGGATGAACAATCTTTTAACCAGAACGACTTGATAATGAGCATCAACTTCCAGGTTGAAGAGGAGACCAATACGATGGTATACGTAGGGATCGCTATTTTAGCGATCGCAATAAGCCTAGTAGTTTTCCTTTGGTATCAGAGTAGAAAAAGGAAACGGAGAAGACCTTGGTGATCTCCTAAAACTTTTTCTTTATTCTCTGCGTTTATTTCACCTTTACTTTTACATGATTTCGCTACCTGGAGATATCTCTTTATCTAGACCTATACCTCCTTCACTGTCTTTTAACAATAGGGCTTTCCCATCATCCACTAAGACCACAGATATCCCTTCAAATCTTTCAGATTTGACGGAATCTAACTCTTTTGAGGTGATTATTTTTCCATCATCCCATCTCGCTGTTTCAAATTCAAATTTCTGAAAATCATCGAACGATATCTCCTCGGCATCCTTTTTAGTTCCTAGGATGTTCTCTCCGACTTCTCCGTAAGGCTGGAGCAAAGAGACTGTCTCTCCTTCTTGGGCAGCTAGCATCATCCCTTCTGATTCTATACCTCTCAACTTTGCAGGTTCAAGATTAGCTACGACGACTATTTTTTTACCTTCCATCTCTTCTTTATCATAATAAGGTTTCAATCCGGCTACCAATGTCCGTTCCTCATCACCGATATCGACTCTATTTATGTATAACTTATCTGCATTGGGATGTTCTTTGACCTTAGTTATCTTACCGACTCTCAAGTCCAATTTTTTCAACGATTCCTCCAAATATGATCTCTCTCTCATATCCTCTAGATCTATGGTGTCATAGAGTGGTTTTGGTTCCGTTAGTTCAGAACCCGCTTCTAAAGGTTTCCTAGCTTCTCCCCAGCTCTGATTATGAACATTACCCTCCCGGTATAGATACTTCCACAGGTTTTCCATACTGTGGGGGAGGTAAGGTGCGGCTGTCACACATATAGCCTTTACTAAACGTAGCGAAACATTCAAAGTAGTTCCCGCCCTATGTTTGTCTTCAGGTAGGTCTTCCCAGGGTGCCTTATCATTGAAGTATCTGTTACCTTCTCTTGAGAGTTCAAATACTTTTTTTAACCCCTCCTTGAATTTTCTCCTTTCGATACAGTTTCCGATTTCTTCAACTTTTTTATCTATCGTATCTATTATTTCCTGATCTCTTTCATCTAAACTTCCCGATTTAGGCACCTCTCCAAAATTAGAGTGTGTGAAGGAAAGCACTCGATGGATGAAGTTGCCTAAATTTCCGACCAATTCCGAATTTATTTTATCCTCGAATTCCTCCCAAGTAAAATTGGTGTCCTTTGTTTCTGGCATTATCATCGTGATATAATATCTTATGGCGTCGCTACTGAAGTTCTCCAATATATCTGGGAGAGAGACAATCACGCCTCTAGATGTGGAAAATTGTTCTCCTTCGAGTCTCATGTATTGATTTGCAGGAACATCATATGGTAGATTCAGGTCTTCATCGTACCCCATCAATATCGAAGGCCAGATGATGGTGTGGAAAGGTATATTGTCTTTAGCCAAAAAATAATAATGTTCGGCATCAGGGTTCTTCCAGAACTTGGTCCAGTCACCGACGTTTTCCTCTGACCACTTGATAGAGGTCGATAGATACCCTATCACCGCTTCAAACCAGACGTATATCTTTTTGTCCTCATAACCCTCTATTGGAACGGATATCCCCCATTCCATGTCCCGAGATATGGGTCTATCTTCAAGACCTTCATTCAACCAGCCTTTGGTAAAGTTGATAACATGACTCTTCCAGTAATCCTTATTTTCAACATATTCCTCTAAAGAATCTTGGAATTCAGAAAGTTTGAGGAAAAAATGTTCGCTTTTTCTCATCTCCGGTGTTTCTCCACAGTGCATACACTTTGGCTCTATTAGATCCTCTGGGTCGAGTAAAGTGCCACACTCGTCACATTGATCGCCCTTTATGTTCTCCTGTCCACACTCTGGACAAGTTCCCACTACGTATCTATCGGGGAGGGATCTTTCACAATTAGTGCAGTAGAATGTTTCCATCGAACCGAGGCCTATGTAGCCCTTCTCGTAAAGAGTTTTAAAGACGTCTCTCGCCACCTGCTTGTGAGTATCGTTCATCGTGTATGTAAAGAGGGTAAACTCCACACCTAAATCTTTGAGAGCTTTAGAATTGATCCTATGGTATTTTTCAGCAGTCTCTTTTGGAGTTAGTCCTTCCTCTTCAGCCGTCACCGTCACAGGCGTGCCGTGTTGATCGGACCCCGAGACCATTAGAACTTCATTCCCCTTCATCTCGTGATACCGCCTAAATATGTCTGGAGGTAAATAACAGCCACCGACCTGCCCGATGTGTATAGGCCCGTTCGCGTAGGGCCATGCGACCCCGATCATTATTCGTTTCATATGTAGGAGAAAAAACTCTTAGAATATAAATTCAATGATTAGAGAGAGAGTTCGTCAGACGATTTGCCCCTCTTTTCCTTAAAAAGTGCAGGCGCCGGGATTCGAACCCGGCCAATGAGCTTGGAAGGCTCAGATCCTAACCAGACTAGATCACGCCTGCTTTCAGTTTAACATCAAACAAGGACGGTGATATTAATCTTTTCTGCTGAATTTCTTGTCGATAGAGCACCCTGATTTGCTCTATAATGCCTAATGATTCCGATAGATTTTTATTGTTTGCCCTCAATCACTTTGTCGGACGTGAATGCCATGATAGGAGATTTCCTCAAGAAAAAGACACATCTGAAAAAGAAGGGAAAAAGTTCCGACCTTGGAGGCGAAGAATATATCGACCTCACTCATCTCGCTGAGGAGGGAGAAGGTCAGGGTGTTTTTGATGCGGACACACTCATCAAAATAGCAGAAGTGCATAGGTATGAAGATGTCAGCGACGTTACTGAAGAAGTGTATGACGGTAACATACTTCTTGTCGATGTCGAAGCTATTGCAGGCAGTGAAGAATCTTTAGAAAGAGTTCAGAGTGAACTGAAAGCAGTCGCAAGCGAGGTCGGAGGAGACATCGCTAGAATAGGCAACAACTTCATAGCTCTCACCCCGGGGAACATAGGGATAGACAGGAAAAAGATAAAACCATTCTGAATCCCGAATAATATACAGAGGAGTTCCGGTTCCAGTAACTTCAGCTTAGAGGTAGTTCACTCGTTAGTGACAAGTCCGTTCCTAGTCGGCTTGATCATATAGGGTTTTCCTCCTCTTTTTTCTATCTCTTCAGCTACTCTTTCTGGTTGATCAGTGAGTGCGATCATAGAACCTCCTCCTCCCGCACCTGTGAGTTTTGCACCATAAGAATATTTTCTCGCTCCTTTGATCAAGCTTTCGAGTTTTGGGTGACTCGCACCTAGTATTGAAAGCAATTCATGGTTCTTATTCATCAATCTTCCGACTTCTTTTAGGTCCTCGTCTTCTAGACTGACCGTCGCCTTTTTGACTATCTCTCCGATATCTTCAATTATTTCTCTTGCAAAATTGCTACTCTCGTAAAACTTTCTCACTTTTCTCACTAGTGGCCCGGTGTTAGAATGGACACCTGTGTTTCCCACTACAAGATTCAAATTAGGTATTTCTTGATGATGGATGTTCCACTCTTTTTCCTGTTTTTCTATCTTCCAGAGAAAATTTTTCTTCTTTTCTTTTGATATAAAGATGGCGTTTCCGTGTGTAGAAGTCGACGTATCGATAGGACTTGCGCCGCCTTGGACTTCATATTCTATATCGAAAGCATTTTTAGCTATTTTTTCCTCATCAAAATCAGCAGATAAAAAATCACTTAGAGCTCCCAAGGTTGATACCGTGACTGCAGCAGAAGATCCCATTCCGGCCCCGCTAGGAAGATCACTTTCCGTTTCTATTTCAAATTCTCTATTCGTATCTAATTTTTCGATGCATTCTAAAACATAGCTGTGGTAATCTCTGTTTATCGGATATCCGTTCACATAAGTTCCCGAAGATGAACTAGAGACCTTGCATCTGATCCCTCTATCCACGGCTAGAGACAAAGCAGGTTCTCCATAGACAACCGCATGCTCTCCGAACAGGATTATTTTTCCCGGTGCAGAGGTTTTCGTACTCACACGTAATCAAAAATGGAAACAATACTTATAGATTTGTGAAGATTAAAGGTGATATATGAATTCAAATCTTCATAAATAACTGAAATCCGACGCCATTTCTCTCAACCTCTGGACCCTTTCTTCTGTCGGAGGATGGGATGAGAAAAGTTTGACGAAGACACTCGATTTGAATGGATTGACTATGAACAGGGAGGATGAAGTCGTATTCTTGCTCTTCATCGGGTTTTTCTTGTTCGCAGCGTCCAGCTTTTCTAAAGCCCGAGCTAGAGCCTTTGGATTTTTAGATATCTCAGCCCCTTTCTTGTCGGCTCCGAACTCTCTCTTTCGAGAGATAGCCAGCTTGATGATTATGGCTCCAATGGGTGCCAATATCATGGCTATGAGGAATATCGGGTTCATTCTTCTTCTGCTGAACATCATCTGGAACCAGACCATCCTCGCCATAAAAGTTATGGCGCCTGCTAGAGTAGCGGCGATGCTCATCACCATCATATCTCTGTTTTTGATATGCCCGACTTCGTGGGCCAGAACACCTTTTAGTTCATCGTCACTCAACGTGTTAAGTATCCCGCGGGTAGCCGCAACAACTGCATTGTCCTCATTACGTCCGGTTGCGAAGGCATTGGGCGTATCGGTGGGAACTATAGCCACTTTAGGCATCTCGATATCTGCTTCATAGGCGACTTCTTTTACCAGTCTGAACAACCTTGGATTGTCATTTTCCTCTATTATCTTCGCGTTGTGGGATTTAAGTATCAGTTTATGACTGTAGAAGTAGGCGACTAGATTCATCACGGCGGCTATTACCAAAAATAGAAGAGTTCCTACTATCCAGTTGCCAAGGAAAAATCCTCCGAGAAGGTATCCTATGACTATGAAAAAGGCGATCATGAATGCGAACAGTCCTCCTGTTGTGGCTCGGGGACCCATATCAAATCATTTATGGTGTCCAACTCGTATATAAATGTTGTGAGGTTGGGTATCTAAATTTCTCCAAAAATCTTTTAGCTAGCTATAAGATTTTGT
>JBKHFH010000059.1:0-12090 GCA_046540335.1 Thermoplasmata archaeon
ATGGGACGGAAAAATGGAACTTTTCTACCGAGAGTTATGTGCTCTCTACTCCCGCTATAGACGAGAACGGCACGATATACTTCGGTTCTTTCGATGGTAACGTCTCCGCATTGGATCCGGATGGTACTGAAAAGTGGAGCTATCAGACCGATGGACCCGTAGTCTCTTCACCAGCCATAACTGATAGCGGTAGGATTTATGTGGCCTCTTATAATGGTACCCTATACGCTCAACAGTGAAAACGGGTCGGTGGAATGGTCCTTCGACTGCGGAAACGAGGTGATATCATCACCAGCAATAGGATCCGACGGAATACTTTACATAGGTTCTGGTGACGGGAGGTTGTATGCTGTAAATCAGGATGGTACGGAAAGTTGGAATTTTACCACGGGTGATTCTATCCAAGCCTCGCCTGTTATAGGTGCCGACAAAACGATATATGTCGGATCTACAGATAATAAATTCTACGCGATAAATTCTATAGGTACGCAGAGATGGAACTTTACCACGAACGATTCAGTGGTTTCTTCGGCGGCTATAGGAACGGACGGTACGCTGTATTTTGGATCTATGGACGATAATCTGTATGCGATGGAACTGGATGGAACAGAGAGATGGAGTTTCGAAGCGAACGGTTCTGTCAACTTTTCTCCATCCCTCGGATCCGACGGGACGATCTACGTGGGTTCTTCCAATGATACTTTTTACGCGCTTCATTCAACATGGACCGAAGGGGATCCAGGGACAGAAAAATGGACATTTAAGAGCGATGGTCCCATCCACTCCTCTCCAGTGATAGGCGAAGACGGCAGAGTTTATATCGGTTCATTTGACAATAACCTTTATTCGATAGGATCAAAAGGGACATATAACCTCACAACGAGTTCTTCAGAAGGAGGTAACGTTACTAAACCCGGAGAAGGTACTTTCGAGTATTATAACGGTACAGCGGTGGAGCTAGAAGCTGTAGCAGATGAGGGCTATCAGTTCGTTAAGTGGACTGGCGACAACGGAACCATAGACGATCCAACATCTAACCATACCTCGATTGAGATGCAGGATAACTATTCTATTACTGCGGAATTTGAGATGAGAAACCATACATTAAATCTATCATCGACGGACGGAGGTAACGTGGAACACCCAGGAGAAGGTACTTTCGAATATGAGCGTGGAACAGATGTACCTCTCGAGGCCGTAGCTAACGAGGGTTATGAGTTCGTTGAATGGAGAGGCGATAATGGTACGGTAGATGATACTACAGCTAAAAAGACCACAGTAACGATGGACAGCGATAAAGATATGACGGCAGTTTTTGAAGAACTCGAAATATACGATCTCACGATAAACATCGATGGAGATGGGAGTACCGACCCGATGCAAGGTACTCACAGTTACGAAGAAAACACCGCTGTTACCGTAGAAGCCAACCCGGCAGAAGGATGGGAATTCGTGGGGTGGACCGGTGATGCGAGTGGTTCAACTCGTACGATAAGCATAACGATGGACGAGGATAAGAGCATCACAGCGGTGTTTGAAGAGTTGGAGGAATACGAACTGACGATCAACATCGACGGAGAAGGTAGTACTGACCCTTCAGCAGGGAGCTACACCTACTATGAAGGCGAGGACGTTACGATAGAAGCCAACCCGGGGGAAGGCTGGGAATTCGTCGAGTGGACCGGTGATGCGAGCGGAAACGAAACTACTGTAGAGATAACCATGGATGAAGATAAAGAGATCACAGCGGTGTTTGAAGAGGAAGACGGAGACGGCGATGACGAAGGAGGTATCCCGGGATTCACTACCACTTTACTATTGCTTGCGGTGATTACGTCTATAGCTATCTATGAGAAGAAATATCACGAATAAAGAACGAATAAAAACTCTTTCCTGTTTTTTTCTAACACAAATCGGTCTAGAGTAATGGTAATGTCGTGCCTATATTCTCTCGGCGACCTGACCGTACATATCCATGACTTCATCTGCTCTCTTGACCCAATACTCTCTTCCATCAACCATGGCTACTCTTTTCTTGATAGGGACATGAGATTCGAACATATCCAAACAGGCAGCTAATGCCTCTAAAGCTTCGCCTTTATCAGGAGAACTGATGAGAACGGCCATTATCTTCTCACCAGGATCGAATTTGCCCACCCGCTGGTAGATAACGATATTATTTATATCGAATTGTTTCTTTATTTCATCTTTGAGTTTCAGCATACTATTTTTAGTTGTGGTTCCATAGGTTTCGATCTCTACCGATTTTAACTCAGTCCCCTTTCTCTCGTCTTCCGCCGAGCCTACATGGCTCACCAAGGCTTCTGTGTCATCATAGACCATCTTCTCCCTGAACTCTCTGATGTCTATGTAATCTTCTTTCAGGATGACTCGGTCGTTCATTCTCAAGAAGATGAGCATGGGGGTTATTTTAATTTATGACCAAATACTAAGTGGCTTTCGAACTAAACATTGAGGTCATCAAAAAGAGAAAAGTAGAATATTTACCCGTGTTCTATCCTTTCTCAGAATATAGAATCCGCAGTCGCCGCTCCGATCACGCTGAACAATGAAACTATGCTTATCACCTTGAGAGCTGTAAAAATTGTAGATTCAAAAGTTTCGGTTGCTCCGAATATCATTATCAAAACTGCTACAGATAAATATGCTACGAAAATCAATGATAAAAATCTAAGAGGTACACCTAAAAATTTACGCTCCATCTCCTGTTTTCTCTCCTCATTAGCTTCATATAGAGCACCATAACCTATAGCAAAAACAATAACGGTGGCGAATAGCGATTGATACCATTCTATATTGGCGGCCAGTGCCCAGACTTCCTCTGTAACAACGAAGGGTCCTGCCAGCAAAAAACCTCCGACCATCTGCTGAGCAAGGTCTGCAATAGAGAATAACCGCTTACCTCCGTTTTTCCCGAGCAAATCCTTTACCCTCTTGTAGAATAATATGTTGACTTATATAGTATTTTGGAACGGAAATATTTTGTTAATTAGTTTTCCTTCTTTTTAAGAAATCAGCGATCTGTAGAAAACTATGTCTGAATAGAATAAAGGGTTTTAGAATCGAGAGCTCAATTCCTTCCGATCAATATCGCAAACATATCAGATCGATCTTGACTCGGATACCCGATCCTTTTTCCTCGGAACTTTTGCTTTTCCTTCATCTTCTTCACCTAAAGGGACTAAAGAGATGTCCTTATTTGTATTATTCTTGAAGATAAAAATAGATAATTACAAATGCTAAGTTATGAATTTCAATAACGGGGTTGAAAAACCACACTGGACTCCGAGAACCGGAAAGTTGACCTTTCAATCATTACCTTTCTTCAACTCTGAGTAATTCCAGCGATCTTTGATCTCATCGACCTTTTTGCGGTAGATCTTCTCTGACAGCTCTCCAGATGCGAGTTTTATATCTAGCTTCTCGATCTCATCTTCGGCCCTCTCGATCATGGTTTCAATGTACCTCTCGGCCAGACTGTCCAAAGTATTCATCAGTCGTTTACCCTGTTTGGTGAGCTCGTAAACGATCTTAGGTCTTCCCTCATGAGGAAAGATCGCGCTCCTCTCCACCATGCCCCAATCGTGTAGTTCAACTAGATGCTTATCTACAGCCTGTCTAGTAAGCTCTAATTCCTCCGCTAGATCGTCGGGATGATCATATCCCTCTCCTAGCATCTCGAGTATCCTGCATCTAGTCTCAGAGGAAAATATACCTATAAGCTCCTCGGTGAAATCTTTCATCATACTTCTATTGGATAAGGGCTATTTAGATTTTTCAACTTTAGAGTTGAAGTTTATTACTGAAAATTTCATTCTTTTCAAAATTATATTCAAAATAGATATAAATACTAGGCGCTCATTGATAGAAATAGAAAAGGTGGTAAGATGGATGAAAAAGAAAAGATGTTAGAAAAATTGGACGAGAGACTGGCTAAAGGAGAGATATCAGAGGAACTCTACAGGGAGATCATGTCTAGATATGAAAGTGATGAAGAGGAAAAAGAAATAGATGAAGAAGTGGAGATGGATTTAGAGGATGTCGATGAAGGTTCAGAAGAAAAATCCGAATCACCAAAGCGAAGCTCTACAAGAGAAAAGGAAGAAAAAACCAAAAGAGTGAGCGTCTCGGGCGCTTCAAAGATAGACGGGTGCAACTGCGAGATATTCAAAGCTGCTGGAGCTTCAAAAGTGAACGGGGACCTTAGAGCCGACGACGCTGACGTCTCAGGCGCGACAAAGTTAAACGGAAACGTCTTGGTAGGAAAATTAGATTCCAGCGGATCTTTAAAGGTGAATGGGAAAACAGAAGGAAAAGAACTCGATCTGAGCGGGGCTTCTAAATTCAAGGATGACGTGGAAGTAGATAATATAGATTTTTCCGGTTCATTCAAAGTTAAGGGTGATGTTGAATGCGATACCATGGAGGGCAGCGGAGCGGTGAGTATCAGCGGACTATTGAAAGGCGAAGAGATCATGTTGCAGGTCTCTGGAAAGTCGAAGATCAAAAATATCCAAGGTGGTGACGTCGCGGTCGAAAGTGGAGGATCGGGTCGCTTCTTCGGATTCGGTAAGTCAGGTTCCCTAGAAGTGGAAAACATCAAGGGGAATGATATATATCTGGAAAATACCAAGGCTGAAAAGGTTTCAGGCAGTAAAGTGAGGATCGGACCGGGCTGTAAGATAGAGAACGTGAAGGCAAAAGAGATAAAAATCCACGAATCAGCGAAGGTAGAAAATAAGGAAACTTTAGAGGATCTGAAGAAGAAGTAAAAGTGATCTCAGAAACCCTTTCTTTTCTATTTTCAGGATTATCAACGATTTACCATACTACTGCATAATTTTTAGGCGCACCAAAACTTTTAATAAGTCCGTTATATAGGTATGGTGATGAAGAAGTATCCGGCGGACAAGAAGAAGACAATAGGTGATGAAAATTAGGTACGCTAGGAAAGCTTTAGGAATAGAAGATGATGAAGACGTCTCCGTCCTAGTTGGCAATCCAAACGTAGGAAAATCCGTGATATTCTCAAGTCTCACCGGAAAGTACAGAGATGTTTCCAATTACCCGGGGACCACTGTAGAGGTTAGTAAAGGAAAGTCAAGAGTCGGCCCAAAAACAGAGACTATAATCGACACTCCCGGTGCGGAATCTCTCACCCCTCTCTCTGAAGACGAGAAGGTGACTAGAGACATAATAATCGGAACTGAACCGAACCGGATCGTCCAGGTAGCGGACGCTAAGAATCTCAAGAGAAGCATGATGATGTTTCTTCAACTATCGGAGTTCAATATACCTACGGTCTTAAATCTAAACATGATGGACGAAGCGAAGGCCCGGCTGATAGATATCGATATAGAAGGACTTGAAGATGAATTGAATGTCCCTATATTTCCAACCGTAGCTCCAGAACGCAGAGGGACATCAGCACTGAAAAAAGGGATAAAGGAAGCGAGAGTTCCGGAAATAAGACCGGACTACCCGGAAGAGATAGAGAGAGCACTGGATGAATTGAAAGGCGTGTTCGGCAGCCGAGGGACCGCGCTACTTTTTTTGGTCGCTCCCGACGAGATGGAGGGATTCATAGAGGAGAAGATGGGCGAAGCTAAAAGAGAAAAAGCAGAAGAGGTCTTGAGCAGTTTACATAAAACTTTCAGCCAGGACTTGAGTTATCTGATCACATTATCTATCAGGGAGAAAGCTGAAGAATTAGTCTCAAAATTTGTAAGTAAAAAAAAGATCGAAAGTACCACACTAAAGGATAAGATAAACGATCTGACGATGAACCCGTGGAGTGGAATCCCTATCTTTCTCGGAGTTATTTTCCTCCTTTATCAGTTTGTGGGATATATCGGGGCTCAAGTCATCGTCGATTTTTTAGAGGGTGTTATATTTGGAGAACACATCAATCCATATATGGAGGATATAGTCTATTCTTCGATCGGGGATAATTTCATCTCAGAGATACTGGTTGGCGAATTCGGCGTTATAACGGTAGGGATAACTTGGTCCATTGGACTCATATTACCGATAATAACTACATTTTTCCTGGCTTTTTCACTCCTGGAAGACGTAGGTTACATCCCAAGACTTGCCGCCTTAGCTGATAGAGGCCTAAGAAAGGTCGGTCTCAGCGGCAAAGCAGTTTTACCTATGGTACTGGGGTTTGGATGCGATACTATGGCGACCCTGACGACTAGAGTTTTGGATACGAAAAAAGAGCGTATCATCGCTACTACGATGTTAGCTCTTGGCATCCCGTGTTCAGCACAGTTGGGGGTTCTCTTCGCGATAATGGCCACCTTGCCGATTCACTTTTTCTTCGTATGGGCCCTAATAGTCTTCTCCCAGCTCATGTTCGTCGCGTGGGCCGCATCCAAAATACTGCCCGGAAAAAGGGGAGATTTCATGATAGAACTTCCTCCATTGAGAGTTCCGAAGTGGGACAATGTATTGAAAAAGACGTATTATCGAGTCGAGATGTTCTTCAAAGAATTGGTCCCTCTTTTCATTTTAGGCACATTATTGATCAGCCTAGGTAAGATCACTGGTATCCTCGATTTACTTATAAAAGGTCTCGAACCCTTAGTGGTCAACTGGCTGGGTCTTCCCGCTGAAACGTCCATCGCGTTCATACTCGGTTTTCTCAGGAGAGATTTTGGAGCCGCGGGTATCCTCGATATGAGCGCTAGTATGACAGATGTACAGATGTTGGTCGCCGTGGTTGCGATCACTCTTTTCGTTCCCTGTGTAGCTAACATGCTGGTGATAATCAAAGAGAGAGGTATGAAGACAGCGCTGTCGATAATAGGATTTATCATACCTTTCGCATTCTTTGTTGCAGGAGTTATAAACCATCTGATAAAACTGTTTGGAGGATTGCTATGAACGAAAAAAAGAAAAAACATAAGTGTCCTCTATGCGGAAACGAATTCGACGAAGGAGAGGTTTCTGCATGTCAGTCGTGCCCTATGGGGAGGAGTTGTAGGATGACTAGATGTCCTAACTGTGGCTATGAATTTATACCAGGAGTTGATGAAAGATGAGTGACGATATAACCCAGATAGAGGTAGAAGAAGCGCTAGAGATACTCTGGACCCTTGAAGAAGAAGGTAGTAAAGACAGGGAGAGCTTTAAGAAAAAACTAACCAAAAAAGAGAAAGGATCCTCCGAACATCGAAAAAGGTTCAGGCACGGCTATCGGGAGAGAGTAACCGATAGAGTTTTAGATGAACTGAAGCAAAGAGGTCTAGCTGTTATCGAAAATAGTGGTATCGAACTGACCGACGAGGGAAGAAGTGAAGCTAGAGATATCGTGAGAAGACACAGGCTGGCAGAAAGATTGATGGTTGATGTATTGGACATGAGAAGGGAAGATGTGGAAAAACCCGCCTGTGAGTTCGAGCATCTTTTAGATGAGGAAGTTACCGAAAGGATATGTACTCTTCTCGGCCATCCGAGAGAATGTCCTCACGGTATGCCTATACCAGAAGGAAACTGCTGCAGTACTGGCAAGACCACCGTTGAACCAGCTATTGTCCCTCTCAGCGAGATGGAGGTCGGTGAAAAGAGTAAGATAGCGTATATCCACACTGAAAATCACTCTAGACTGCACAAACTGCTTTCCTACGATATAGGCCCGGGGTCTGAAATCGAGATACACCAGAAAAAACCGGTCTACGTTATAAAGACCGGTGAAACCGATATAGCTCTCGAAGAAGATATCATCGAAGATATATATGTGAAAAAAACTGACTGAGCGAATTCTACCGAAAAGGAGATCGATAAATCAATCTTTTATCGGAGGTTTATATTTTAACAGAAGTATCAGCAGTCCAGCAGCGACCGCCATGATACCGCCGACGAGGAATGAAAACCGGAATCCGTATCCCTTCATTATCACCGCTGCCAAATAACCACCATAGAATCCGCCGGCCATCTTTGCAGAATAAAGCAGACCGTAGTTCCCGGCTGCGTTCTTCTCACCGTAGTAATGACCGGTTATGGCTGGGAATAAAGAGAATAGAGGGCCCCAGAAGAAGAGTGCGATCATCACGCTCGCAAGGAACAGGATCGAATTGTTTGTTTGAGCGATTATGAAGAGAAAGACGCCGGTCAAAACGAAGCTAGATGTCATAGTTATCTCCCTTCCGAACTTATCTGAAACTCTCCCCATCACTATCCTGCCCGCGCCGTTCGTAACTGCCAATCCACTAGCAGCAACGGTACCTACTATAGGGATGAATCCGACCTGCTCTGAATATTCGACCACCTTAGATATCGTCATCAATCCGGCACCGCTGATGAGGAAAAAAGACACGTACAGTATCCAGAACTGCCAAGTTTTAACTGTCTCTTTCAGACCGTATTGATGAGTGGATGGTCTGGTCACATCTCCATCCTCATCTTCCGACCAGCTCTTTGGCCTCCATCCCAACGGAGGGTCCTTCATCAACATCCCGCATATTATTATCGTCACACCGACTATCAGAGCTATGATCGTGAGTACAAATCGATAGTTATCTACTGTGGCATAACTTCTTATCCAAAAGATGAACGGTATAGATCCCCAAGAGAAAGCTCCTGCTATCAAGCCGGTAGATAGGCCTCTTTTATCAGGGAACCATTTATTTCCGATATTCACGGCATTGCTGTATATCATCCCAGCTCCGAAACTGCCGATCACGCCGTAAAGGAGGGTCAAAAACGGGAGATGTCCAAATGTTAATGAATAAACTCCCATACCCGCCAACGCACCTCCCATTATCGTCAACAATCGAGGACCGTATCTATCTCTCAACACACCGGTAGGAAAAGAGGCGCCCGATTGAAATATGACGAAGAGAGTGAACACCATGCCCATCTGATCTATGGACCAACCATTAGATTCAGCTATCAACGGACTTATAGAACTCCAGGCGTATTCGTAGGGACTTATCAAAGCCATCACAAGAAACGCCGATATCAGGACTACCCATCGGCTGTAACCCAATATCTCTTTATCCGTCTTTTCGCCCATCGATACCTACCAACCCGGCAAGACCTGAAGTCATTTTTTCCTACTTATATCTTTTTTTTTTAAAAGTTCACAGAGGAGCATATCAAATTATGCCTGAATCTTCACTATCAGTGGACTCATAGTCCACAAAGATAATTTACTTGCCTTTGACCACGGCGACGTTACAATCAGCATCATTGAGAACCTTCTCAGTTGTACTACCGAAGATGATCTCTGAGAAACCGGAGGCGCCGTGACTGCTTATATAGATTATATCGTTCTTGTTCGCTGACTCAACTATCTTTCTATAGGGTTTGCCGATGAGGTTCCTGGTCTCTATATCGACCCCTATCTCGTGAGCCTTTTTCCTCACGCTCGTCAAAGCCCTCTCACCGATTCTCTCCATATCTCTACGCGCATCTTTATGAGGCCCTTCACCCAGTTCCTCAAGAGTAGAAAAGTCTATGACGTATATAGAAAGGGCGGGAATATCTAGATTTTTCGCGAGTTCTAACCCTTCTTCAACACCGATCTCGGCGATCTCTGACCCATCGGTAGGAACGATGACCTTATCGTACATGTTGTATGATATTGGTCTAAACATATAAATAATCTATCACCGAGGTTTACACCATCCTTCAAGATAAATTATATATCATTTCGGACCGTTCCGATAGCAGATGGAGTGGAGATTCGTTCCCAAAAAAAAATACGATCCAGCAGTCGCTATAGCATCGGAAGAGATACTTCTCAAAAAAGTCTCTAGAACCAAAACGCCGGTAGTCAGATTTTGGGAGTGGAAGAGTAAAGCCGCCACGATAGGTAGGAGTCAAAAAGTCAGTAATGAATTGGACTTAGAATTCTGCGAGTCAAAGAACGTGAGCGTTATAAGAAGACCGACCGGCGGAGGAGCGATGTACCATGCCCCGAAGGACGAACTGGTTTACAGCATCGTAGCGCCTAGAGATCATTTTCCCGATGATATCACCCAGATATACAGAGATATCTGTAAAAAGGTGGTAAAAAGTTTGGACCGGATAGATATCGAATCAAGGTTTGTAGAACCGAACAGCATCTTCATAGACGAGAATAAAGTATCTGGCAGTGCTCAAAAGATAACCAAAGACGTGATACTTCAGCACGGCACCCTATTATACGATCCGGACCGAGATATGATGTTCTCCTTATTGAAGAGAAACGAACCTCCTGAGAGACACATCGGTTCTAACGTAACATCGGTCACCGGCATAACCGAATTTTCAGACGTTTCTCTTTCGCATCTCTACAGAACTCTGAAGGAGGGGATCCTGAACAACAAAAAGTACTTCACCAAAGATCTGACAAAAAAAGAACTGGAAAATGCAGAAAAACTGGCGGATAAAAAGTACAAAAAAGAGGGTTGGAACCTCAGTCCTTAGAGCCCTCTAGCGGTATTTTCTCCGGATTCTCCAAGTAGTCTATCACCGAATTCATGAAGCCGGCCACTTCAGCTCCGTCTACCACGCGGTGATCGAAGGCCACGCTCAATTGCATGATCTTCCTCGGCACTATCTCTCCATCGACCACTCTAGGTAGGTCCCTTATCTTTCCCGTGCCCAGCACAGCTACGTTGGGCGGATTTATGATAGGTACGCCGTAAGTACCTCCTATAGAGCCGTAGTTCGTTATTGTAAATGTGCTTCCCTTCAATTCCGCGAGATCGATAGTTCTGTCTTTAGCTTTCTCGGCGAGTTCCACGATATCTTCGTACAGTTCAAAAACATCTTTCAACTCGGCCCGTTTCACAACCGGGACCATAAGTCCGTTGTCGGTGGCGACTGCGATGCCTATATTGTAGTATTTCTTCACTATGATGTCTTCATGCTCTTCAACGAGCTCGGCGTTCAGCAGCGGGTTCTCTTTCAAGGCTTCTATAGCTGCTTTGGTCACGAGAGGTAGGAAACTCAGACCACTCTCGCTCTCTTCTTTCAGTTCCTTCCTCAAGTCCCACAGTTCCGTAACGTCGGCCTCGTCCATCGATGCGGCGTGAGGGGCTGAAAACTTGGATCCCGACATCTTGTCTCCTATGGTCTTCCTGATCCCTTTATACTCGATGTGTTCGATATCACCGTAGAAGTCATGTTTTAGTCTGATCCTGGGCGGTTTTTCCTCTTTCCCTTCTTTTTCCTCCTTTTCAAGATCTTCCTCTGTTATCCTTCCTCCCGATCCTGTACCTTCCACTTCACTCAAGTCGATACCTTTCTCCTCAGCAAGTTTTCTAACGCGTGGAGTCGCCTTGATCCCTTCGCCTTTTTCCTCTTCCTTCGGTTTAGGCTTCGCCGGTTCTTCTATCTTCTCCGGTTCTTTCTTCTCCATCTCTTCATCAGGGATCTCCTCGCCTTCCTCTCCAACAACGATTATCACCTCGCCGACTTTTACCTCATCGCCCTCTGCGACCGGTACTTTGAGTACAGTTCCTGAATATGGTGAGGATATATCCACAAGCGCTTTATCCGTCTCGACTTTGCCTATATCTTCGTCCTCTTCGACCACGTCACCTTCTTCCACTGTAAGCTCGATTATCGTACCTTCAGTTACTCCCTCACCCAAATCGGGCAACCTGAAAAAGTCTACCATTCTATCGCCTCCCTTATCTTCTTGACTATCCTGTCCACGTCGGGGATAGCCCAGTCCTCCATCTTGTAGAGCGGGAAGGGAACGTCGAAACCCGTAGCGCGCATCGGAGGAGCCTTCAAACTGAGCATCTCTTTGTTCACTGCTCTAGCTATCACTTCGGAGGCAAAACCCATCGTCCGGGGTGCTTCCTGCGCGACCAGGAGCCTGCCGGTCTTCCGTATGGACTCGTGCACCGCTTCTTCATCGTAGGGAGATACGCCTCTAAGGTCTATCACTTCCGCCGAGATACCTTCTTCAGATATGTGATCCGCGGCTTTCACTATTTTAGGCACCATAGCTCCCCACGCTACCAGAGTGATGTCCTCGCCTTCCTGAACCACTCTAGCTTTTCCTATCTCCTCGGTAAAGCTTTCCTCTGGAACGTCCTGTTTGAAAGCCCTGTACAACTTCTTCGG
>JBKHFH010000060.1:0-11989 GCA_046540335.1 Thermoplasmata archaeon
GTTCGAAGCCACCTTCAAATTTTAATAGTACGTTTAGATAAACCTTCCTGTGATGAATAAAATACTCCTGATCTTTGTACTCTTGATCCTCCTACTACCCGTAGGCGATTCGGAACATGTACTGTTCCAGGCTGACATGTCTAGTGATAGCAATTCTTTAGATTCCAGTGAAACCACCGTCGGAGAAAACCGGACTTCAGATTTCGAACCTGAGACCTTCAATTACGAAGGGAACGCTACTGCTTTTACATCTCCCGATAGTTCTAGGGAATCCATCGACCGATTTTTAGATGATGTGGATTCATCTTTATATGTAGGTGTTTACCAGTTCACTAACTTACAGATCGCTGAAAAGCTCGCTAATCTCTCCAAGGAAGGAGTCTCAATCCGTGTGCTGGTTGAAGGCCAGCCTGTACAGGGTATGCCTAAAAGAGAGATTGCATCGCTCAACATGATATCAAAGGAAGATTGTGATGTCAAACTTATTGGAAAAGATGGTAATGATCCATATGAGTACTACCATCCTAAATATATGATAAAAGACAATCGCTCTGTCTTCATCACTAGCGAGAACTTTGTAAGCTCGGGTTTTCCTTCAGACAACAGCAACGGGAATAGAGGTTGGGGGATCATCCTTGAGAACAAAAAGGCGGCCTCTTATTACGGAGATGTTTACCAGCACGATTGGGAATTTGGAGAAGATTACGAATATCAGGATATAGAGTACGAAAGATACGATATCACATCAAGTTATTATTCGCCTGAATTCAACCGGACTGAGATAAACGGTGAGTTCGAGATAACACCTGTATTATCTCCGGACACCGCTATGGACGAGTCCACCATTTTGGAGATGATACGGGGTGCTGAAGAATCTATCTATGTTCAGCAGTATTATATCAGATATAACGATACTGATGAGAATCCTTATCTTGAGGCTGTAAAGGAAGCCTCCAAGAGAGGCGTTGAAGTGAAGATACTTCTAGATTCCACATGGTACAATCTTGAAGAAGACGGAAATGATAAAGTGGTGCAGGAACTGAGTAGTTTTTCTAGTGATGAGGGAGTGGACTTAGAGGCAAGGTTGTTTTCTGACTATAAAGGTCTTCTCAAATCTCACAATAAAGGTATTATAGTAGATGAAGAAAATGTTTTGGTTTCTACCATAAATTGGAATGATAACTCGATTTTCCAGAACAGAGAATTAGGAGTTATCGTAAAAAACTCAGATGTGGGTAAGTATTATTCCCAGGTATTCCTGGATGATTGGAGAGATCTTGTCGACCCGATCGGAGATGCAGGAGATGAGAAGACTATAGCGGTCGGTGAGGAAGCAAGGCTGACCGGTAAGAATAGTTGGGACGATCACGAGATAATCGAATACAGGTGGGATGTAGATGGGGATGGTGTCGCTGAGAAAAAGGGAGAGAATATAACACTCGAATTTGATGAAGAAGTAGAATGCAAGATCACACTTACCGTAGAAGATGTAGGAGGAAATACTGATAAGGATTCGATAGAATTGAAAGTTGAAAAGAAGGACGAGAAGGGCTTATTTAGTGAAGTATTGAGATGGTTTTTCCTGCTCTCTCCAGCTGCTTTGATAACTTCCTTCCTAGTCAAAGAGCTGATATTCAGCAGATCCTAGGAACGGGATCGCCCACGGGCTTTTCCAGTATCCGCTTCCCGCCCACTGATGTTTTTAGAACCACCCGGTCCATTTTTTCGGTCACTTCACCGATGATCGCTGCATTTTCGCCAGCTTCAGTTTCCTGTAGAGCGGCCAAAACATCCTCCGCTCTGGAAGAATTAACCGCGAGAACGAATTTTCCTTCGTTACCTATCGAAAGAGGATCGACCCCCAGCATCTCGCTAGCGGAAGAAACCCATTCCTTCACTGGTATGCGCTCTTCATAGATCTCTATGCCTAACGAGGATTTATCTGAAAACTCGTTCAGAGTATTTGCTAGACCTCCTCTTGTCGGGTCCTTTGCAGAAGCCACTCCCCCAGCGCTCAACGCGTTCTCCATGACTTCATCTAGAGCAGCAACATCGCTTTTCACTTCACCTCTAAAACCATATCCTTCCCTCTCCGAGAGGATGGTTATCCCGTGATCTCCTACCGATCCAGTGACTATTATCTTGTCTCCCGGGTTTAGATTATTGTCAGATAACCATCGAGACTTTCTTCCCCCGGCTTTCGTCATGTTCTCGTCCATCAGATGGTGCCTCTTTCCTATACCCGCCGTGGTAAATATCGGTTCGTCGATGTCACCTTTTTCGACCACTTTCGTATCTCCGGTTAGTATCGAAGTGTCTGTTTTTTCAAGCACCTTTGAGGTGCTTTTTAGAAGATCTTCGAGTGACTCTATGGAGAGTCCTTCAGGTATCACAATAGCTAGTGATAGTCCGATGGGTTCGCTCCCCATCGCGAGGAGATCATTGATCGTACCAGCTACTGATAGTTTACCCAGATCTCCTCCGGGAAAAAATATGGGTTTTACAGTGTGGCTATCCGTAGTAAAAACGATATCTTCCGCAACGCAGGAGTCATCGAGAGAAGATAGGGGGATTTCACCCTTATCGTTCAATAAGAATGGCATTATGTGGTCTGATAAGAGAGACTCCATCTTCTCTCCACCGGCGCCATCGGCTAGACTTACACTCTCCTTTTCGCTTCGATTCATGAGTAAGCTATTATCCGAGCGGTAATTAACTTTTTTTCATCTATAACTCAACGCATGGAAAGGCATAATTAACTCAAGACCATAATTTGAAGTGTGTACAAGATCGATAAAACCGCGGCTTTCATAGGTGTAGTTTTTGGGATCGTTACTATAATTGCATTGATATATCTCAGGATCCAAGAGGCATTCATCGTGGTACTATTTTGGTTGATATTACCAGTGATTTTTAAAAAAATAGTTACGTTCGTTAAAAATTTTTTAAAGGAGGGGAAAGGATTTAAATAACTATATACGTGTGATATAATTCCCAGACAGGCCAACAAATAATAAACCACTATAGATTACAACTATCAGAAAGGTACTCTGAAGTGGGTTGTATATAAGGTAGAAAGATGGCTGGAGATCATCAAGGCGAACCCGCAAAAAAAACTAGGTCTTCTAAAGTTACGGTAGATCGAAGTATGTCGAGATCATCAGAGTCTGATACAAATGAGATCACTCAACTCACCTCTGTTGATGAAAAGACTGGTCAGTCATTGATCGAGGAAGGTTACACAGATCTTGAAGACATTGCTGCTGTTGATATCGAAAAGATTACTAAGGAAACCGGCTTAGAAAAAGAAACGATCGAGGAGATCAAGGTTGAAATTAGGGAGAGAGAGGAGAAGGAAGAATCTGATGAGGTCGAACAGTCCGAGGAAGATGAATTGTCTGATTGGCTGACGGGAGAAAGTGATGATGATATCCGAAGTGTTATGTCTGAGAAGGGAGACCATCCACAAGGAAAACAATCTCCAACGAATTCTGATGAGAGGAGCACTGAATCTTTGAAAGCCTGGCTCTCAGGAGAAAAAGACTCTTTTACTGCGTGGTTAGATGAGGAATCTTTCGAGGAAGAAAAAGAAGAGATCGAAGAAGAGCTCGAAGAGAAAGAAAAAAGACTGGAAAAAAAAGAGAAAAAATTGGAAGAAAAAGAAAAGGAGATAGAGGAACTTAGAGAAAAATTGGAAGATCGATTGGGAGATTTCGAATCGGAGGAATTCGAACCTGGAGAAATTGTAGAGGAAAATGCAAGATTAGAACAGAAGATTGAGAATAAAAACGAACATATCGAGGAAATAAAAGAAGAGAGGGAGAAACTCGAGGAGGAGATAGAAGATATAAAGAGAGGGAGCGTAGCTATAGCTAAATATCTCAAATCCCAGCAGAGTATCCGACCTCAAGATGGCGGAGCCCAGGTAAGCGATGAGGAATTAGAATCTTTGAGGGAGGAGAATGAAAGACTGAAAGAAAGGATAGACGAACTCGAAACTATGTCCTCGAGTGATGTTCAGGTTCAACAAAAAGTGGAGGGGAAGAATAAAGAGATAAGAGAACTCAAAAAAGAGCTCACCCATAAAGAGGAAAAAATTGAGGATCTTAAGGAGCAAGTAAAGCACAAAGAAAAGGAACTCAACGAACGTGAAGAGGACTTAAGACATAGGGAGCAGATTTTGAGGAAAGAAAGAAAGGAACTAGAAGCCCAGAAGAAAGAGATGGAAAACAAGACTGAAAAAGAAAGGAAGAGGGAACTCGAAGAGCTCAAGCAGAAGATAGAGAAGAAGGAACAGGAACTGAAGGCAAAGCAAAAATACATAGATCAAAAAGAGAAGGAACTAAGGGCGAAGGAAGAGGATCTTATAGATGAAGAACTGGAAGAGCGTGAGGAAGAGATACTCAGAGAGATAGAGCAGGAAAAATGCAAGACCGGCACCGGAAGGCTTGATGACCTTCTTTTAGGAGGTATCCCTTTAGGCTCTAATGTCTCTATTTATGGTCCTCCCCACGTTGGAAAGGAAGTCATGGTTAACAGTTTTATAGGAGAGGGATTGGAAAAAGGAGTTCCGGCTATATGGGTTATCACTGATAAAACAATAGAAGATGTGAGGGAAGAGATGAAATTTGTAGTTCCTACCTATGAGGAATACGAGATGAGAAGTCTTGTTTATTACGTTGATGCTTATTCTGTCAGCATGGGAAAAGTGCGCGAAGAAGAAAAAGAGAAGGACCATGTTAAGTATATCGAGGATCAATCAGATCTTAAAGCCATAACTGAAGCAGTGAATAGATTTGCTGAGGAGATAAAAGAGAATCACCGCTATTATAGGATGGCTTTCGAGTCTGTATCAACGATAATAGCGTACTTAGATCCTCAAACCACTTTCAGGATATTACAACCCTTCACAGGAAAGAGGACTAGAGACAATGCGGTATCGCTTTATACTCTTGAAAAGGGCATGCACGGGGATCAGGAGATATCGATGCTCGGCCACATCATGAATGGAGAGGTAAAATTCAAGATCGATCAACTCAAAAATTATCTGAAAGTCGAAGGTCTAGGAGATGTTCAAACGAGAGACTGGATCGAATATAATCACAGCAAAAGCGGTATTTCGATGGGTTCATTCTCGTTGGATACTATCCGATAGAGGGTGATAGTCTTGGACTATCAGATATTTTTGCAACAACCAATAATATAGTTCTACTACCTAAACTTCCCTTTTCATAGCCTAATTGAACAAAAGAAAGTTCATTGAAGACTCAGGGTTGGATAAACCCGTGATAGGGGGACTGATCATAGGTTCACTATTTGGTATATTTACGGATGTTCCCTTGATACTTCCTGAGAATTCTCTACTCAATATAAATTTAGGCGGAAAGCTGACCCCATTGATTTGCGGCCTACATTGTTGATCTCGCATTGATCGGGATCCCATCTATCAGTTTCTTCTGTACCTACTTATGATAGCCGATCAGACCGTCATCTTAGCCGTTGTTTTTTTCGCAGCATCGATACAATTCATTTATTTCGCTCTCCTTGAGTGGTATCTTTGAGGGGCAGTTGGAAAAGCAGTGGTCGGATTGAAAGTTTTAGACGATGACTTAGAGCTGATAAGTATCGTGAAGAGCGTTGCTTGGAATCCTAGACGTTATGCAGACATGATACTTGATTTTTATTTTTTGGTTTGATCCTGATATCGAGAAGTCCAAAAAGAAAAAGGATCGGTGATCACATAGCCGGTACTAGAGTAGTCAAAACTAAATAATCAATCTTCAATTTCTTACCATGGAATCTAGAATAGAAAAGATATTTAAGAGGGTAGAAGAGGACCTCGAAGCGATCGTGATACTGAACTCTATCAAACCCCACGTTGATAAGACTTTTTTCTATCTAACCGGTCTGTACAATGGAGAATTCGAGAATTGCGCTTTAATCGCCTATCCAGATCATACGGCGGAGATGTGTGTGAGCAAGTTAGAATCGGAGAGCGCTTCCAAGTGTGATATGCCAACGACTATAATGAAAGATAGAGATGAACTTGAAGATTGGCTCAAAGAAAAACTGAGTGATAAGGAAAAGATAGGTATCAACGCTTCAGAGTTGACCTATAGAGCGTTTAAAAAAATCCGGGATTCGACAGAGGCAGAGATGATCGATGTATCAGATGCAATAATAGAGGCTAGGAATAGGAAAGATGAAAAAGAGATAGAGATATTGGATAAGGCTGGAGACATAGCTTCTAGAGTGGCTGAAAAGATAACCGAGTATATCGGAGCCGGGATGAAAGAATTTGAAGTGGCTGCAGAAATCTCCTACAGGATGAGGAAACGGGGAGCCACTGGTGATGCGTTCGAGACGATATCTTCAAGTGGACCCAACTCAGCAGAACCTCATTACACTTCCGGTGAGCGCGAACTTCAGAGAGGCGATTTTTTAGTTTTGGATTTCGGAGCGCTTTACAAGAAATACAGATCCGATATCACTAGAACTTATATCATCGGAGAAGCTTCTGAGAGACAGGAGAGGATGTATCAGACAGTTCTAAAGGCCCAAAAAACCGCATTAGAGATGATAGAACCCGGAATCGAAGGAGCTGAAGTGCATAATGCAGCTAAAGAAGTGATCGATAGCACGGAATTCGAGGATAAATTTATCCACGGCCTAGGACACAGTATAGGCCTTTCCACGCACGACGGCTCGGGTCTTTCTCCAAAGGTTGATGTTACACTGGAACCTGGTATGGTATTCACCGTTGAGCCAGGAATCTACATATCTGACTTTGGCGGAGTAAGGATAGAGGACGACATCGTGGTAACTGAAGATGGTTATGATCTACTGACAGACGCGAACAGAGAGATGCAGATATTATAAATCGGAAGTTGTGAAAAACAAAATATTTATATTCATCTAATGAATAGCCAACATAAGGTGGAAACTTGGCTATAGGATTTGTACTCATAAAAACATCGCCTGCTGCAGAAAGAGAGGTGTACAATATCGTGAAGGACATGGATACGGTGAAGGAAGTGCACTCACTGTTCGGAGAGTATGATCTTATACTCAAGCTGGAAGCTGAAGACTTTAACTCCCTCGGTCAGAGGGTTGTTGATGACATAAGGTCTATCGAAGGTGTTGAAGATACGAAGACTTTAACAGGTATAGAATTTTAGGAGGTAAAATGATGGAATTGGAAACATGGGCTTTCGTGACGGTTCTTCTATTGACGCTAGGCTTAGGACTGTTCTTATCCGGAATTTTTACGGCGTACTTCGGTAGAGGTAAAAGCCGGATGGTCGGTCTGGTTCTCACAATTGTCGGTATACTGGTATGGATCGGTTCGTACGCAGCACATTACACTGAGATGTTCGGCGGACAGACCTTCGTTGAAGTCCTCAAATACGGTCTTTTCTATGTTGGAGCATTCATAATAGGAGCAGTCATCGCTCTAGGCATATTTTTAGTGGCGATAATGAAAACATAGACCGAAAAAACTATTTTACTATTCTTTTTTAGCACCTTTATGGATGTAGTCTTTGAAAGGAAAAGTGACCTAGAAGTTGGCGAAAAAGCTGCAGATCTAGGGAAAAATATTGAGAGGAGATTGATTTGAAAGATCTAGATAGTTTTATCGAGGAGAAAGTTGAAGAGATAGAAGAAGTCGAAGGCAGAGCCGTCGTCGGATGTAGCGGAGGTGTGGACAGTACAGTTTCCGCAGTGATAGCTAGCAGAGCGATGGATGATGATCTCTTGGCTGTTTACGTGGATACGGGATATATGAGAAAGCATGAAACAGAGAATATAGATGAGATACTTGAGGAGATGGGAGTCAATCACGTGATAATCGATGCGAGGGAAGAGTTCTACGATGCAATGGAAGGTGTCGTTGATCCAGAGGAAAAGCGGGAGATAATAGGCAACAAATTTATAGAGATATTCGAGAGAGAAGCTGAAAAATTCGATGCAGATTACCTCGTCCAGGGGACTATCGCCCCAGATTGGATAGAAAGCGGTGATGAGAACAGAGACACTATAAAATCGCACCACAACGTCGGTGGATTGCCCGCCGAGATGGGTCTAGACCTCATCGAACCACTTCAGGATCTTTACAAAAACGAAGTGAGAAAGGTGGCCCGGGAACTGGGACTTTCTACTGCTGAAAAACAACCTTTTCCCGGACCAGGTCTTGCTATAAGAATCATAGGAGAGGCGACTCCCGAGAGGACCGAGATAGTTAGAGAGGCATGTCATATCGTCGAAACGGAGATCGATAAGGCGGTAGAAAATGGAGAGATGGAAAGACCCTGGCAGTATTTTGCTGTACTTCTTCCTGTGAAGACCGTAGGAGTTCAGGGAGATAAAAGAGCATACGGACATACGATAGCGGTGAGAGCCGTCGAATCTCTAGATGCGATGACCGCTAATTTCAGTAAGATGCCTTCTGAGGTCATGGACAGGATATCGAGCAAGATCACCAATGCGATGAAGGATGAGGTCAACAGGGTGGTTTACGATATTACTAATAAGCCGCCTGGAACTATAGAATGGGAGTGAGAGATAAAAATAAATATCACGACAGGATAAGATGAACCCGATTTTTGTTCTTTCATTTTCAGTACTCTTCACATTTATGGGTATATCTCTCGGTATATTGACAGGTCTGATCCCCGGTATACACGTGAATACAATATCATTTTTGATAATAAGCACACTCGGTCCGATCTCACTCTTCGTAGGAGAGTTACTTTCTGGTTTTGAAGTGACCACATTTGAATTGTTATTGTTCATCTCTATGTTGGTGATGGGCTGTCTGATAACTCACACTTTTTTGGACTTTATCCCTTCCACTTTTCTTGGAGCACCAGAAGGCGAGACAGCCTTGGCTGTCCTTCCAGCTCACGAGATGCTTCTGGAGGGAAGAGGATATGAAGCGGTGAAGGCCAGCGCTTTAGGGAGCTTTGCCGCGTCTTTCATAGGTATATGCATGATCTTACCCGCCCGCCTCCTTATGGGAGATCCGGTAAATCTATACGAGAAATTGATACCGTTCATACCTCTTATACTCTTCATCGTTGTTTTCGTTTTGGTGATGCAGGAAGGCAGGAGTCTGATCGATTTTGAACCTAAAGCCGTCGCTAGCGGTCTCTTTCTGTTGAGCGGTCTTCTCGGTTTTGTAGTACTCACACCTTCAGGATTGTACACATACAACTGGACTTTGATCGATCAAGGAGGCACCTCGAACACTTCATTGATGATGTTCCCGATGTTCACCGGTCTTTTCGGGATATCCACCCTTCTGATCAGTCTTATGGATGATCCAGATATACCAGATCAGGATACGGAAGAGGTGGCTATCAGAGTCGGTAAAAAGAGCAAAATAAGGGGCATAGTATCCGGGACTTTTTCCGGCGGCCTAGTGGGTTGGCTTCCTGGAGTTACCGCAGCAGCCGCCACAGCAGTTACCAGGGTTTTCACACCTAAAGATGAGAAGGAGGAAACAAAATCTAGGGAGTATATAATGGCGGTATCTGCCGTAGATACATCCTGCGCGATATTCACTCTCGTAGCTCTTTTCGTCATAATGAAAGCCAGGAGCGGTGCGATGCAGGCGATATTGAGGATAAATGAAGAAAATATCCAGGGATGGACTACGGTTGTTGAAATACCAGACCTTTTTCTACTGCTGCTTTTCTCGGTCATAATATCAGCTACTGTCGCTTATCTACTGACTTTGGTTATCGGGAAAAAATTTACAGTGATACACAAAAAGATAGAATATGCTAAACTTTCAAAGGGCATCATCGTCTTTTTGGTTCTGATGATGCTCGCTCTTTCGGGTCCTATCGGGCTGTACATCGGTATGGTCTCCACCGCCATCGGAGTCATACCTCCTCTCTATGGTGTAAAAAGAGTGCACCTGATGGGCTGTCTGATCTTCCCTATAATCCTGTTCTTCACAGGCTTAGATGCGTATTTAGTGGGGATATTGCTTTAAATCGATCAATAGATTTAATTAGGTTAGATAATTTTTAATATATATGATTCTGCAAGCTATACCTGAACTCGGGCTCGGTGCCGGTCTAGCTGTTTGTGCGGCGCTCTTGATACTTGTTATCATAATTTTAATCATCGCTTTTTTTCTGAAGATGCTGCTCCAATTTCTTCCCGCTACTCTCCTGGCGATACTGGTATATATATTTACCAGGAATCTATTGTGGGCCGGGGTGGTATTTTTAGTGGTAGCTTTTATTCTCAGCGTTATCGAGTGGATGAGATGAACGCGAAAACGGAACTTTTATAGGAAATCTTATATCCTATCATTCAAACGGAGCCGTAATCAACACTAGTACGGGGAATATCTCAAGTCGACCTGCCCACATCTCTATTATCAGCACTATATTTTGATGAATCGGCATATCGGGTCTTGTGATACCTACACTCAAACCAACGTTACCCTCCGCAGAGGCTACTTCAAATAGAGCGTCCGCGGCGGAATAACCATCGTACATGAAAACCATCGCCCCGCCCACTAAAACGATCAGGTACAATACCGCATAAGTCGCGACCTCCATTATCTCTTCGTGCCGGTAGAATTTGTTACCGACTTGTAACTTGTGGACAACGGATTCCGGCAGAAGCATCTTTCTTACCAGCCAGATCAACGCGTAGAATAGCACCGCTACTCTGATCAGCTTCAAAGCTGAAGCTGTAGAGCCGTAACCTCCTCCGAATATCATCAATATAGTTAGAAGTACCTTCTGAAAGTTGGTCCATTGGCCTACAGGGGCGGTATTGAACCCAGTTCCAGTTATGGCGGTTACCACCTGAAAGGAGCCGTATCTGAAGGAATCGAAAGTGAATCCTAATGTCAAAGCAAGGATTATCGTAGAGATGATTACAATGATGAACATGGCCCGGACTTCGATGTTCATGAAGAACGTCTTGACATTTCCGATGAAGAGCTGATAGTGCATAGCGAAAGAGATACCACCTATAGCCATGAAGGGGATGATAGCCAATTCCATATACATCGCATTTGGATGAGCAGATAGCCTGTAAGTCATTATACTGAAGTTTTTGACAGAGAATCCTCCTGTGGCGAGAGCGGTCATGGAATGGTTGATAGAATCGAAAAGAGGCATACCTATTATGAACAGTATGAGAGCTAAAAGCGCTGTATAACCGGCGTAGATCGCCCAGATTCTTCTCGTGGTTTTGACCACGCTGGGTAAGAGACGATGACTCCTTCCTTCAGCCAGGTACAAACGATGCGCTACAGTTCCGCTCCTGACTACCAAAATGCTCAAGAAAAGCAGGATAACTCCAACCCCTCCGACCCACTGGATAAGAGACCGCCAGAACAATATAGCATAGGGGAGACCCTCTACTCTCATCCCATAGGTGGTGAGTCCTGTGGCGGTCCATCCCGACATCGATTCGAAGACGCTGTTAATGAAGATAAGTCCTGTATCGGGCCCGAAGAACTGTCTAGCTATCCAGAAAGGTAGGCCGCCTATTATGCCGTAAAGTAGCCATGTGAGCGCCGCAAGTGTTATCGCCGCACCCAGATAAAGCTCAGTCCTTTCAAAGATAATGAAGAGTAAAAAGCCGACAGCTCCTGTACCTATAGCAGGGTAGAGGAAACAAAGAGTGAGTGTCCAAGACCCGTCGATTACTAATGCCATTATACCTGGAATTAAAAATAAAAATGCCAGAACCATCAGTAGGATGCCAAGATAATAAGTTACTGTGGCTAGGAGTCCATATTCCTTGAAATAGGGATGGATAAGTTCTTTTACCGTTTCGCCTTTTTCCTTTATATTAATCCATACTATGTTTCCCGGCAATTTTTGACCTCTTTTGTTTGTAAGGTAAAAAGCACTAACCTTATATTTTTTTTACCACCCAAGAAGATGTAATTCTTTTTATAGATTGTTTGCAACGCAAAACATTTATATGTCTCTATTTCTAAGATTAAGCAAAC
>JBKHFH010000061.1:0-11328 GCA_046540335.1 Thermoplasmata archaeon
GGAGCCTGTCCGAGTATTATCTAGAGAAATAGCGTTTTGAACGGGGGAAAATACTTTATTCTTTGAATACTTCTGGATATATAAGTGATATTATGGCTAAAAAGTATCGAGATTATGATCCTGAGCAGACCCTTTTGTTGTCACCCAATCTAAAAGATTGGTTACCGGATGATCATCTAGCAGTATTCATCGACGAGGTGGTCGATGAATTAGATTTGTCACCAATCTTTGAGTATTATGAAGTGGAAGAACGTGGTGGACCACCTTTTCATCCTGCCATGATGACGAAAGTTCTATTTTATGCCTACTGCATCGGAATGCCATCCTCCAGAAAGATAGACAAAAGCATGTATGAGGATGTAGCTTTCAGATATTTAGGAGCAGGGAACTTTCCTGATTTCAGAACTATCAGCGACTTTAGGAAAATACATCTCGATGTTTTAGGAGATCTGTTCGTTCAAGTTTTGAAGTTATGTGGTGAAGCTGGTCTAGTAGAACTAGGTACCGTCGCATTAGACGGTACAAAAGTAAGTGCTAATGCTAGTATGGAGAAAACAAAGAAGTACGAAACTCTTTGCAAGAAAGAGGAAGAATTAGAAAAGGCTGTTAAAGAGATGCTGGAAAAAGCTGAGAAAACTGACAAGAGAGAAGATGAAATATACGGTAAAGACAAACGAGGAGATGAGTTACCAGAAGGATTCAGAGAAAAAGAGGAAAGGTTGGAACGGATAAGAGAAGCAAAACGACGACTTGAAGAAGAACAGAAGGAAAAACGAGAAGATTACGAAGAAAAGATGGAAGAAAGAAAAGAACAAGAAGAAAAAACCAGTAAGAAAATCAGAGGAAGAAAGCCAAAAGAAGTACCAGAAGAACCTGAAGAAGATGCAAAAGCTAACACTACTGATCCAGATAGTCGAACAATGAAAACCCGCAAAGGATTTGTCCAAGGATACAACGGACAAATCGTTGTTGATTGTGATTCACAGGTTATCATTGCTGAAGATATAGTCCAGGATCACAATGACAAACAACAACAGTATCCTATGATGAAAAAAGTACATGAAAATACAGGAAGATCTCCTAAAAACGCTACTATGGATGCAGGATACTGGGATGAAGAAAGCTTGAAAGATATTTCTCTGTACACAGAGCTCTATGTAGCTACTGAAAAAGACTGGAAAGAACGGAAAAAGATGCGTGAAAAATCACCACCTAAAGGAAGGATTCCAAAAGACGCTACTTACAAAGAACGGATGGAAAGGAAATTACGTACCAAAAAGGGCAAAGAAACCTACAAAAAGAGAAGCACCTCTGTCGAACCAGTAATAGGACAGATCAAAAATCGTGGATTAGGAAAGTTGCTGCTCAGAGGATTAGAGAAAGTCAAAGGTGAATGGACTTTGATCAATCTTTCACATAATCTCCGGAAACTTTGGAAAGCAAGAACCTCAGCTTGATAGCTGAGATCCTGCTCAAAAAAAAAACAGATTATCGAAGATGAGTAGGAATAACAATATCGAGGACTTATCAGATTTTATGAACAACTATTTCTCAGACAGGCTCTTAAGGCCTAGAAATATCATAGTTAATTTACTATAGGAAACGAAAGACCATCTAGGGAATGCTGGTATAGAAGAAACTACTTTATGGGAGATCTGGTCCCGAGAGATGCATTAGAGACTTCGGTGGAGAACAGCGTTCCCAGTAAGTTCAAGGAGATGAACCTGAAAGCGCTGAATCGGGGAGTCGAGGAAGCTAAAGAAAAAAGTTAGATTTTTTTCTTTTTTTAGAATCGTTTCTTAGATGTCATCCGTTGACTATCAACATCTTGCCGAGTATCAGCGAGATGGAATAGATGGTTATTGAGATCAACATAGTTTTCCCCAAGGCGTACTTGAATTCCACCGAATCTAGAGAGTTCTCTATCCCTTTCGTGAAGTAGGTTATGACCGCCCCCATCAAAAGAACGTAGAGGCCCAGGACTGCCGAAAAAGCGACTGATGATATCAATTCTACACCACCGATACCTGTGAAAACGTCCTCCAACATGAAGTAGAGAGAAGAAATTATCCCCATCGTGAAGGGTGCGAATATCATCGCTGTTCCCTTCATCATCTCTACGCTCTTGGACAGCATATTCTTCAACTCGCCGTCCATCTTCTGCAGATCTCTTTTGTAGTTCGCCATATTCATGATTATCTTTCCGGCTTCTTCAGGATCCTTTTTTGAGATCTGGATGACAGTCTTCATGGTGGTCTTTATCGTATCCGAGGGATGATCTTTCAGAACTCCTTCATCTCCGAAGAGCGCGTCTTCCACTGATGATCGGGTGACCAGGAGTGAGGAGGATATCTCGTCGAAAAGCTTGCTGATCTCCGTAGATCTTAGTGATTCCGAAGTCTTGACCAGTGCCCTTTCCAGCGAAGTGCCTTCGGCTATCCTGCTACCCAGTTGGAAAAGAGCATCTGGGAAATCATCTTCCATCTTGGATATCCTTTTCCTCTCCTTCTTCAGTTGATACGTTTCCGCCAAGCAGTAATAAGATAGAGGCAGGACCGGCAGGAATAAGATAGGGACAGGCATCAAAAACCTGATAGAACTGTAAAATATAGAAATGACCAAGATCGTCGAGATGGATAATATGGCTGAAATAAAGAGATGAGAGTAGTCGTATTTGTCGCTGGTTATGTCGACAGGTCTCTTTGTTCCTGGTCTTTTGCCCAGGATGTGGAAGGAGTAAACAAAAGCCCCGAGAGGAAATGCGAGGTCCATCAATACGATTATCATAGGTAATGAAATAGTGCTCTGTTGTTCTACACTGCTAGAAGTCATCGAACCTATATCAAGACCTCCTAGGGCACTCATCGGAAGCATAGCGCCGATTATAAGGGGCAATATCACGCCGATAGCGAACAATACTGTAGTAGGGGTCTGTAATGATTTTGTAAAGTCCTTCACTTTCTGTTTCGTGCCTTCTATAACCACTTCATTAGCACGTTCTAAGGCCTTCGTGAAACCATCTTCATCTTTTTCGAGCATCGCCGACCTGATGCCGAACAGTGCTCTCTTCAGATCTTCGTTCCATTCACCCCATTCTACTGCAAAGTCTATGAAGGATTCTTCAAGACTGATTTTCTCTTTCATGTAAACATCCCATGAGATCTTCTTCAGGCCGGTCGAGATAGGTTCCTTAGTATTTTCGCTGGCAAAGGTGAGAGCTTTGTGAAGTGAAGGATTGACTCTCATGGACATGGTCATCAAGTTGATCGTTTCTGGTATCTCACCGATGCTGTCTGCCTTCAGCCTCTTCTCAAGAAGGTCGGGATAATATGCCGTACCTGTGAAAACTAGTGTAGGAATGATCGTCAGCGGAGGTATGCCGAAGACCAAGATCTTGAATATCGAGAGGTCTAGGAACTGTAGGATCACAGCTGTGACTGTAAGTGATACGAGGAACGAGATCATCCCTAAAAACGTGGAGAAGGTCAGGATCTCTTCATAGGTGAAATCCATACCTATGAACTTCATGGTCTGTTTGAAACTTTCTTTCTCATATCTTTCCTTGAGATGTTCCTTCTTTTTCTTTTTATTTTCGAATTCATCTTTGAGGTCGCTGTATTTTTTTGACTCTTTACCGTGTTTTATCCTGATCTCCTTCATCCTCTCTTCGATCTTTTTCAACTCGTCCTCTTTCAACTCGTATTCTCGTCTCTGCTCTTTTCTTTTCTCTTTCAATTCTTTCCGGTCGGGACCGACCTTATCGTTGATCCATCTACATCCTCTTTCGTAGAGATCAGACATACCTCACCCTCTTGTCGAACCAGTCATTCCATTCGCTTTTGATCTTTGAATACCTCTTCGCTTCTCCGTACTTGGAGATCAGACTCCAGAATTTGCTGTTGCACTTAGCCACCCATTCAGGTCCCAGCAATTCTTCTTTACTTTCTTCTTCAGCGGTCTCTACCATCCTCCTTCTCATCTCCCCCCTTATCTTTATGTTCTCGACCGCGTCGCTGTAGGAGAGTCCCCACGATCTAGCTATCTCGCCTATTTTCTCTGAATCTCTTTTGAGATGGTCAGTGGCTTCCAGTTCACTTTCAAACGACATCAGTTCCGAGAATGTCCCGTCCGAATATTCTGATATCTCAGTGACTCTCCTTTCCTGTTTCTGAGCACCTCCGGGCCTTATTATGCCGGCTATAACCACGACGTCAGTGGCGGAGAAACTCTCTTCCGAGATCTCGATGTCATGCACCACTCTCTCGTATATGCCCTGAGAATCGTTGCCGTGGATGGTGCCCATGACCGCGCTCCCCGAAGTCCCGGCTCGCATCGCCTCGTATAGAGTTTTAGCTTCTTCCCCTCTCACTTCGCCCATCACGATCGCCGACTCACCGAGGCGGAGAGCTACCTTCAGAACCTCGTCGGCCCCCATATCGTTTTGGTAATCCCCCGATCCGATCATCGTACTCTGGACGTTGTAACCGACTGACTGCATATCTGAAGTGGGCAGTTCACGTGTATCTTCTATGGTAAGTATCCTCTGTGACCTGGGGAATTCCATCATCATCGCACCGAGCAGAGTCGTCTTACCCGCTCCTCTGCTACCACCCACCAAGATAGTACTTCTCCCGTCGATGAGAAAAGAGATGAGTCCTGCGGCTAAAGGAGTCAGACTGCCGACCTTTATCAGTCTAGGGAGTGTCCAGGGGATCTGATCCCTTCTCCTCAGAGCGAGTGCTGTCCCGTCAGAGCTGAGAGGTTCTCCTATCGCTGTCACTCTAGTACCGTATTCGGGTAGGTCCGCTTCGAGAACAGGGAAGGCCTCGGAAAAAGGTCTTCCGCTCTCGATCCTGAAGCGGGAAAGGATGCTGTCCATATCTTTCGAGGAAAGGTGTATATTGGTCCTGCACTTTCGCCTGATATCCTCGGAACTCTTTATCTCCACATAGACAGGATTGCGCTCTACGGGAGCGTCAACGTATATATCCTGAACTCTACTGTCCGATAGTAGAGTCTCGAGTACGCCGTAGCCGGCTGTGTATTTGGCCAGGATCTGAGCCAGTCTCTTTATCTCGTTGAGTTCTTCCTGCCTCGTATTTCCCAAGTCTATATCTTTGGATTCCATCCTCTCTCGGATAAGTTCAAGACCTTTACTCTCCACATAATTCCTCACTTTTTTCTGATCGTCCATCTTCGAATCGTTAGAGAAGCTCTCTCTAACCTCTCCTTTCATCTCGGAGATGAATCTGGCTTTTTCTTTATCCATCTCATATTCCCCGGGAAAGATATGATACAGGTCTTCGCTCTCCTCGGTAAGTCTGAACAGCTTTATCTCGGTATTTTTGATCATGTAATCTTTTCTCAGTTCAGCCCGGGCTGGTGGGTCAGGTTTAAGCCATGTGTGAGAAAAGCTTGGCCTTACGTGTTCTGTCTTTTCGATTATCCTCTTCAGACCTTCTATCATCCTCGAACCGTCGGTATTATATATCTTCTCAAAAGCTTCTTCAGAGACCAATGTGATCACCCTATTATACCGAAACCATCGGTCAAGATGTCCGCTCTCAGATCGAGAGCTTTCTCTGCTAGTATATCGAGTTCGTGTCTCAAGTCGTCTTTGCAGGCGCTGCATCCTTCAGGGGTCTCGATTTTTTCTTTGAGCTTGGGAAGTTCTTCGTACAGTACGCCAGGGTTAGAGATGAACCTCTTTCTCAGACCCGTATACAGAGAGGAGGGAAAGAGCCCGCAGTCCTGGCAGTCTTCTCCAGGTGTGACTCTAGTGGAGAAATTTTCTATATCTTCCATGATATCCTTCATCTGCTTCAATATATCGATCTGGTTATCTCCCAATCTTTCTTCGGTATAGTCTGAGATCACGATGAACCCGACACCATACATACCGTCCATGGCGAGCAGTACACCGGGCAAACATTCGACTGGATCGAAAGTTTGGTCACATCTTTCACACTGTATTTTGAGCCTTTCTTTACCGCCTGCCTTGTCGACTTCGTGTCTACAGGGAGTAAGCTCTGAGTCCTCCATGATATCGCTCTAAACTCTGCAAAAAACGTATGTATAAATATTTACTGCAAAACCTTTTTAAACAATATTTTTGAGAAAGATCAATCCAGGGCTACAGCTTCGATACCGTGCTCTTCCCTGACCGCCTCTGCGAATTCTTTTGAACTTCCGTGAACGGTATAGACCTTTTCTGGATCGCACTTTTTCACGAACTCCAGGAGATCGTTGAATCCGGCGTGGTCCGAGAATGGGAACTGAGCGTCTATCTCCATCGAGTTGTAGAACGGGAAGAAAGCGCACCATCCGGAGAGGTATGCGGAGGAGCCTCCCTGATTTTTAGCCCTCCTGATCATGTTCCCGGGCTTCTTGAGCTCTCCGGGAGGGACGACCGCGGTGTAGTTACCCGTGGGTCTGTCCCAGATATCGAATTCGAGTTCCTGGTCGTAGGAGTTGTAAACGTTCGAGATATCGGCTATCTTTTCTGTAGTGTACGGTCTTTCACCCATCTCGTTGAGAAGAGCTATGAGTTCCTGCGCCTTGCCGAACTGGTACGCGCCGAAGATGACGGGACCTTCTTCCAGCTGATGTTCGGTCCAAGCGATGAGATCTTCGGTGACTTCATCTTTCGGAGGTAGTTTGTATTTTTTCTGTCCGTATGTGGATTCGATTATCAGGGTGTCGCAGTCATATGCTGCGGCTCTTTTACAGGTCTTACCGCCGTGAGGGTTGAAGTCCCCGGTGTAAAGGACGTCTTCGACTTTGACCATGGCGGAACCGAACACGTGGCCCGCTGGGTAAAGAGTGACCTCGAAACCGTCTATCTGGTTAGGAAAACCGTACAGTATCTCCTTCCCTCTCTTCTCTCCTTTCCTCACTCCCAGTATGTCTAGAGTCGGAGGTGTCATGTAAGAATCTTTGACCAGATGGTCGAGATGCCCGTGGGTGACTATGCCGTTCTCTACCTGTTTTGTTGGATCTAGGATTATACTGTTACCGTTGTTCTTTATCGTTATCCCGTTCTGGTGTTTTATCTTCATCTTCTTTTTCCTCCGGTTTGTATTCGAAACTGTACCTCGTGGGTATCCTTCTTTTGAGCGTGGTCCAATATGGACATTCTCGGCATTTATAGCCGAGAGTTACAGAACCGCCGAATATGGTCTCGTTCTTGGTCTTCTCGAGTTTGTTGCCGCATACCGGACATCTTCCTTTCAATGAACCTTTCTTCTCGCCTTTCCTGGCGTATATCTTCGTGTCGATGAAAGGCGCGGTCACCGCGAGTCTTCTGACCCGGTCGAAACCTACGGTGTATGTAGGGTCTTTGTTCTTCAGCTCTTTCAGGACCAGTTTTCGCAGCTTTCGCAGAGAATTGATGCCCTTGTTCCTCCTCATCACGTACCTGAGCGCGCTCTCGACCTCCTCGTCGCCCGGGATGGAGTAGGACATCGAAGGTATATACGGATAGTTTTACTTATCTATTTGGTCGAGGGTATGGTAATAAGCTAGTAGAAAAGCTCCTAGTGTTTAGATTTCGATTGTAAGGAAAAAATTCATAAAAATATATCGAGATTAGGTACAAGACTCCGGAGGAAGAAGATTGAGTGAATCGTGCTCGAAAGAGGTGGCTAGTACAACGATCTTTTCTCAAAGTAGTGATTCTACCGACTCAGACTTCATCCAGGATCATATAGACTCATTCTTCCCTCCGGGCGTTTCTGAAGAGGTGATAGAGAAAGATGAGGATGATGACGATAGTATCCCGGATACCGTGCCCGACGATATCGCTGACCGGATCGAGGATCTGAACTTCACGGTCAAAGATTTTGACGAGGATAATGAGGAGGCTTCCGGTCCTGTAGTGAGCGTGATCTCCGGCGAGGTAGAGGACGCTGACGAGGCTGAGGAGATCTTAGACATGCTCCTGTATCGGGAGTATGACGAGGAAGAGGACGAGTTCGAGAACCGTAGCGCCAACCGACAAGTGCTGGAGACCCCACAGACGGCCGGGTTAGCGACGGACTTGATCCAGTTGATCCCGTGGACAGGCTTCGAGATGGACGAGATAGATGAAGACGGCCCGGACGACTGGATACTTGGAGAATGGATGGACTACGTGGTGGACGTAGTGAAGGATGCGGTGGACATGCTGGTCTCGGACTTCGCTTATGTCAGGGATCTCCTGCAGACTATCGGTGAGGTGATAGTCGAGTGGGGCATGGCCGTGATAGGAGCTATCGGCGAGGCTTTCAGCGCTGTGAGAGACGCGGTGAACGAGGTCGGAGAACTGATGAGTGCTCTAGCCCAGTGGATCGAAGATAAAGTATCCGGTATGTTCAGCTCTGTTGTAAATCCTATCGTCGAAGGGTTAAAGGGATGGGCCGAGGGGATAAAAGAGGCTATGGAGAACTTTTTCGAGGAGCTCGCCGAGTGGGACGATGATGATGGTGACGTAGATGCGACGAAGGAAGCTGGCATGGAACTCATGCTCTCGTTCATCGGTCAGCAGGACAAAGCTCAAGGAGTGCTTGATGTGCTGAGAAGAATAATAAGATTCATCGAGCCGTTCCAGCAATACATCAGTCCGTTCGGGGCGATAAAGACTCTGACTAGTTCGATAGGAGGAACAGTTCCAGCTATTGGAAATCTAGTGGATACGTTTGAAAATATCAATTAATAAAAAATTTCTCATCTTACTCAATTTCTTTCTTCAAGATCTTCTAAACAGTTTTGCACTTTTTTTTTAAGTTTAGGAAGTTCATTTACGATCACATCCCAAACAATATCCCAATTGACACCGAAATACATATGGATTATTTTGTCTCTCATGCCACTTATTTTCTTCCACTCCATGTCCGCATATTCAGATCTGACTTCGGAAGATATATTTTTTACCGCCTCACCGATGATCTCCAGATTTCTTAGGACAGCATCCTGCGTCTTTATATCATCGAAAAGGTCTTCTTGATCCATATTTTCGGTGAACATCCGTATTCTTTTGATAGCCTCTAGAATGTCTTTTAGATATTCGATATCTCCTCTTTCAGACATAGACTACACTCCTAGAGATTTCTTTACTGACTTCAGGGATTCTGATTCCCTTCAGCCCAGTAGGTGTCAAAATATCTACATCTCTATTCAAAAGATCTTCTAGGTAAAATGATAGTTCCATAAAATCATCAAAGTTAGCATCTTCAAACTCTACTATCACATCTACATCGCTTTCTTCTGTTTCTTCACCTCTTGCACAAGAACCGAACAGGCCTATACTTTCCACTCCGAACCTCTCTTTGATCTCATCTTTGTGTTCCTCCAAGATATCCTTTACTGTTTTAGTCATAAGACCCATAAATTGATACGGATTGAACCATAAATAAAACTTTGCCCACCTGACAGTATATGAAGAAAAAAATGGAGTAGATTCAGTCGAAGTCAATCACTATAATTTCGGATAAATCATAGTAGGTCAGCAGGATTTCACCGACTGGATAACGGACGTGGTATGGGGTGCAGTGGATGATGCGGTGAGTACTGCATCCGAGATGGCGAGTGCGCTCGTTGACTGGGTGAAAGACAAAGTCTCCAGCATGTTCAGCTCTGTGGTGGATCCGATAGTCGAAGGTCTAGAGAACTGGGCGGAAACTATCCAAACGAAGATGGACAACTTTTTTACCGAGCTGTCAGATTGGGAAGACGGAGATGGAGACGTGGATGCGACGATGAATGCTGGTACTGGACTGATGCTGTCGTTCATGGGACAGCAGGATAAGGCGGAGCAGGTTAAAGATAAGACAATAAACTTAATCTTTCTAGTAATAACAGCCCAGACACGATTGCAACACGAAGATTTTCCTTCATTTTTATAAATCAATTTTATAACAATTTTACTTGAGTTGGGAAAAAATTTTCAAAAGTTACAAATATTGTAAATACTTTACAACTAATTATGTCAAAGGCAACGAAGAGGATACCGGTCACTGAAGAAACTTTAGAAAAAATAAAGAAGTTGGGCCACAAAGGCCAGACTTATGATGATCTACTCAATGAGATGGCAGAAGCTTATCGGAGAAAAAAATTCATCGATATGTTGGAAGAAAGACGTGAAGATGGAGATTTCGTTAAGTTGGATGAGGCTTTTGAATGACTTACGAGCTTTTGATCGAGGAAAGAGCTATCGATGAATTGAAGTCTCTACCCGATGATGTTCAAAATAGGATAAAAGCTAAAATCAAAGACATTCTCAAGGATGATCCTTTGCCTGGAGGTAAAGGCGATATCAAGAAAATCGCAGGAACAGAGTACTGGAGATTAAGGATAGGCGATTATAGAGTATTTTATGATGTGGAGAGAGAAGCAAAAAAAGTATACGTTCTGTCGATACGACATAGATCTAATGCTTATAAGGAACTATGAAAATTCATTCGATTTCTATTGCGTTTCTGTTTCTTTGAAAAACTTTATCTTGCCTTTTTATTATTTTGAATGGAGATTCAACCCTATGTGTAAAATGAACACTAAAAAAATCCCCCCATTGACTCTAAGAAAATTCATACACCAAAGGAAGATATCAGCGATAGCGTACATTAGCATTTATATTACTTCATTATTCTTGTTTATATTTTTAATAAGTAATAGATGGTGGTTACCAGTTATCTTATTTCATGGGGGCTCTTTAGGAGGTATCGTTATTGGTATATATTTTAAAAGACGATGGCATCCTGTTAAGATCAGCTTTGATGAGGATAATAGTATGTTCTTGATGAAGGAGAGCAGCGGAGAAGTGAGGGAAGTTCCTCCTAGATGTATTGGCCGGCATAAAAACTACGCAGAAATAAAAGTATGGAGTTATGTATATATCTTCGAAAAGAAGGGAAAAGAAAGGTTCCGCGGAGTTCCTATACCTTATGAGGCTGATGAATGGATACAGGAAATCAAAAGAGAACATCAACAAGGATCCGATCATGACTATATAAAGAAAAATGCCCCGAATAGTAGAGATAGTATATTTGATAAATTTAATTTCTAAATCTAATATATGTTTTCATATATGTTTCTATGAGGTCTCCGGAGGAAAAAGATTGAGTGAAATTTGTTCCAAAAAAGAACATCACCTCAAGTCTTTTCTATCGGTGATGACTCTACCGACTCAGACTTCATCCAGGAACAATTAGATTCGTTTTTCTCTGATGCTGTCGATTCTAGGGCAGCAGGACAAGGTTGATCAAGTGATGGACGTGCCGAGAAAAATGATGAACTACATCAAGCCGTTCCATAATCATCTGAATATGTGTGATAAACAGGTTTATTCCATAA
>JBKHFH010000062.1:0-11271 GCA_046540335.1 Thermoplasmata archaeon
TCCGAAAATTTAATAGTAATCTATCGGTTTGAACTAATCCATCATGACGCTCACTGGAGATTACGACTTCAAGGAAGCCGAGGAAAAATGGATGAAACGATGGGAAGAGATGGACATATACAGTTACGACCCAGATTTAAAAAAGCCAGTATTTTCCATTGACACACCACCCCCTACTGTTTCAGGTGATATGCACATCGGGCATGCCTATTCATACACCCAGATGGATATAATGGCCCGGTACAAGAGGATGCAGGGCTACAATCTTTTCTATCCCTGGGGATGGGATGACAACGGCATAGCGACAGAATTGTTCGTGATAAATGAAACAGGGGCGAATCCCAAAGAACTCGGGAGGAAAAAATTCAGAGACATCTGTATAGAGGAAAGCGAGAAATTGGAAGAGAAACTAGAACGTAAATGGAAGAGGATAGGTACCTCGGCGGATTTTGACCTTTTCTACAGAACGATAGATGAAAGGACTCTCAAAACTTCACAAAAATCTTTCATCGATCTTTACGAGATGGGTAGGGAATACAGAAAAGAAGCACCCACCTTATGGTGTCCTCACTGTGAGACCGCGATATCTCAAGTGGAAACGGAAGATATGGAGAAAGAAGGCAAATTCAACAATATTCATTTCTCGATAAACGAAGACGAAGAAGTCATGATCTCGACGACTAGACCGGAACTTTTACCCGCCTGCGTTGCGATCTTCGTCCATCCGGATGATGAAGAGAACAAACACCTTGTGGGGAAAACGGCTGAAGTCCCTCTTTTTGGCCAGGAAGTCCCTATCTATGAAGACGAAGATGTAGATATGGAAACAGGTACCGGCGTAGTGATGTGCTGTACTTTCGGGGATCAAGCAGATATAGACTGGTGGTACACTCACGACCTACCTCTCAGGATCGCGATTGATGAAACCGGATATATGACCGAGGTAGCGGATGAATATGAAGGTCTGCACGTGGACGAGGCTAAAGAAAAGATCATCGAAGATCTGAAAGAAGCCGGAAAGATAAGCAAACAGTGGGAGATTACCCACGACGTCAACGTTCACGAAAGGTGTGATACACCGATTGAATTCCTTGTGACCGAACAGTGGTTCATCGAGTATTTGGATCTCAGAGATAAATACCTCGAAGTTGGAGAGGAACTCAACTGGCATCCTGAGCATATGAAGGTAAGATACGACAACTGGGTCGATTCCCTCAAGTGGGATTGGTGCATCTCAAGGCAGAGATATCACGGCATACCATTCCCGGTTTGGTACTGTAAAGAGTGCGGAGAAACCAAACTCGCTGAAGAAGGGAACCTACCAGTGAATCCGCTCGTTGACGAACCTGAAGGAGAATGCGAGGCCTGCGGCTCTACAGAATTTGAACCGGAGGAGGACGTTCTAGATACGTGGGCTACTTCTTCTCTGACGCCGTATATCGCCACGAGATGGATCGAAGATTCAGAGATGTTCGAAGAGGTTTTCCCGTTCGATCTCAGACCACAGTCACACGACATCATCAGCTTCTGGGCGTTCAATACAATCGTCAAAAGCCTATTCCACTCTGATACGAAGCCGTGGGATGACATCATGATCCACGGCTACCTTATGCTGCCCGGCGGAAAAGCCTTCTCTTCCTCGAAGGGCATAATAATAGATCCCGAAGAGGTCGCCGAGGAGTACGGGGCGGATTCTATCAGATATCTCGCAGGAATAAACAAACCCGGAGAGGACGGCGAGTACGAAAAGAAGTGGTTGAAAAGAGGCCAGAGGATAAGGACCAAGTTTTGGAATGTCCAGAAATTAATCTCCAGTTCTTTCGATGAAAAACCGGAAGAAAAACCCTCTTTAAAGCTCACGGATAAGTGGCTACTCACAAGATACAGCGACCTGGTAGAAAAAGCTACGGAATATATGGAAGATTACAGATACGACAAGGCCCTTGAAGAGACCGAATACTTCTTATGGCATGTTTTGGCGGACCACTATCTGGAGATGGTGAAGTACAGGATATATGAGCAAGAAGATAAAGCTGCAGAGTTCACTCTTTACCATGTCGGTCTCGGTATCACAAAACTTCTAGCGCCTTTCCTTTCGTTCATAATGGAAGAGATATACGATCAAGTGTACAAAGAATATCAAGGAGAAGAAAGCATCCATGTCGAATCGTGGCCGGAATCTATATTGAAAGATGAACAAGCCGCTGAGACCGGCGAGAGAGTGAAAGATATCATAGCAGAAATAAGGAACTGGAAATCCGATCGGGGCATACCTCTGAACGATGAAATAGGTCCTATCAGACTGGTCACAGATGAAGAAGACATACTAGAAGCCGAAGAAGATATACTGAATACATTGAACGCTAGTGAGATCCAGCTACTCGATGAAGGTGAGGTGAAAGAGAAAGCCGTACAAGTGAAGCCGGATCATTCTAAGATAGGACCCAAATATAAAGAAAAGGCGAATGATGTTTTCAAAGAGTTGGAAAGTGCTTCACCTGAAAAAGTCAGTTCTTCCATTGAAAAGGAGGGCCACTACAAAATGGAATTATCAGATGGGACTGAAGTCAAACTGACCGAAGAGGATGTCGAAATTCAGAAGTCGAAGGTGCACGAAGGCGAAACCCTGGATTCGCTCGCTCTTGAAGACGCGGTGATACTTTTGGAAAGGCCATGACTTAGGAGTAGAAATCCGTGTAGGAAACGTCTTTTTCTTGATCTCTTTCTTTACCTTTACCCTTTCTGCACTCGGTACAGACCCCTCTATGCATATGTTCATCACAGGCTAAAGAACCACAAATGCTGCATGTTTGGGATGCGTTCTTCCCACATATATGACATCCACCCATCATCTTCATCTTACCAACCTCTATAGATTAAACGATTTCCAACGTATTTAACTTTAGCCTTTTGCCCCATCTTCAATTTTTTATGATATTAGACCGTTATAAACCGAAAAACATATGGTATACTAGTATTTACTCGGAATGCATAAGGGTTGATAAAGATGGTAAACTTTGACGAAAAATTTTCGGAAAGGGCCTCGAAAATGAAGAGGTCCGAGATAAGGGAACTGCTTAAACTGATACAGAAGCCTGAGATCATCTCTTTCGCCGGCGGCTTACCTAACCCGAAAGCGTTCCCTATTGAAGAGACGAGAAAGATAATAAATGAGTTATTGGACGAGAAGGGAGAGAAGGTCCTTCAATACGGATCCACAGAGGGAGTAGGTCCTTTAAGAAAAGAACTCGCCAAGATGATGTCCGATCGTGGTATGGATGTGGATCATGAGAACATATTGATAACACACGGTTCACAACAGGGTTTAGATCTTCTAAGCAAAGTTATGCTAGATCCTGATGATACTATAATCGTGGGATCACCTACCTATCTGGGAGCTACCGGAGCCTTTAGAGCCTTTGAGGCCAACATGGAAACCGTTCCTGTCCACGAGGACGGAATGGATATGGGGATGCTTCGGCGAAAGTTGAAGAAGTTGAAAAATAAAGGTAAGCTTCCGAAGTTCATTTATGTGGTTCTTACTTTCCAGAATCCATCAGGGGCAACCATGACTGCAGAGAAAAGAGAGGAACTGCTCGAGATCGCTTCAGAATACGATCTGCTTATAGTAGAGGATTCGCCTTACTCTCATCTCAGGTATGAAGGGGAAGAAAAACCACATCTCATCTCGATGGACGATGAAGATAGGGTTTTGAGATTGGAGACTTTCTCTAAGATCCTTGCCCCGGGATTCAGGATAGCTTGGGCTACTGGCCCCTCTGATCTGATAGAAAAGATGATAATCGCAAAGCAGGCAACGGATCTCTGCACGAATCCTTTTGGCCAGTATGTCGCCTACAAATACATAGCTGAGGGGATAATGGACGATCACATCGAGAATATAAAAGAACTATACAACAAAAAGAGGCTGACGATGCTGGACGCTATGGAAGAACATTTCCCGAAAGAAGTCGATTGGAACAGACCCAATGGAGGGATGTTCATATGGGCTGAACTACCGGAGCACATAAACACTAGAGAGATGTTCGATAAAGCTGTAGATGAAAACGTAGCTTACGTGGTCGGTGATGCCTTCTTTGTGGATGATGGCGGTTACAACACCATGAGGATAAACTTCACCCACTCCTCTGAGGAAGAAATAAAGAAAGGCATAAAAGCCCTCGGTAAAGTCATCAAAGAAGAGATGGATAAGATAGAGGTTGAAGAAGAGAGCCCTATTTCTCCCTGACGAGAGGGTGAATTTCTAGTAATCTTTCAGAAACTCCTTTCTCTTCCGCTGTCTTCTTTATCTCGACTGGAGTTTTGACCCCTTCTTCAGTGATGTACCTAGCTTTTTCCAGCTCAGTCAATTCAAAGTAATCGTTCTTGACATCGATCTTGGCAGAGGTGTCCCATACTTCCTCGGGAGGATGAGATTCGCTTTCAGGGACTGGTATTCCTCTCGGCAAAATCTTTGAACTGTCTGCAACTACGTAGAGGTCTTTTCCCACTTCCTCTGAAATCACGGCAAGCGGTCTACTACCTATCTTATTCAGAAAACCATCAGTTGATATAGAGTCCGCTCCGATGACCGCACAATCGACATTTTTCAAAGCTTTGCAGAGGCCGGCGTCTATCCAATACTCAACATTAACACCTTTCCCGCTCAAATATTCCGCTACTTTCCTGCCCTCTTTCATCGGTCTAGATTCGAGCACCACCGCTTTTTCCACCTCGCTAAGTATCTGAAGGACGGTGGAACTCCTACTGAGGGTCAACACTTTCTTTTTCCCTTTCTCTCTTAAGACTCGTTTCATTTCTTCCGCGGCTTCTGCTCTAAGAGATAGAAAGCTATATTTCAATGCCTGTATTTCTCGCTCGATATCACGGCCTTTATCCATCGAGATGAAGACATTGTTCGCTAGATTTACTAGAGGTGTCATCGTGTATCTCTTTCTGACCAGTTTTTCAAGATAGTCCTTGATATCTTTTTCTTCTAGCCTTTCTATGCTCACTATTACGTCTTCGAGCAGTTCCGAAGCTCCTTTTTCATCATCTTTGATGATCTCTTCGGGTCTATGGAAAGTCATATACCAATAATAGCATCCATAATTATCAAACTTTGTGTTATAATTTTTTTATCGATACTCTTATTTAACCCGTATCTCATAACGATTGAACAGCGTATCCTAGGAGATCGATAGCATAATGGAGGAATAATCACGTCCGAATTAGTATATTCAGAGAATATAGACGAGTATTTCCGCTCACTCGAGAAGGAAGCAGAGAACTGCTATGACTTAGCTGAAAGAGCGAGGTCTATGGGGTACGACCCGAAAAAAGAGGTCGAGATACCCAGGGCAGAAGACCTGGCGCTGAGAGCCCAGAAGTTGACGGGAGTTAAAAATACAGCAGAGAAGATAAGGGAATTGAGTGAGAAATATGACAGAGAAGAGGTCTCGATCAGGATTGCTAAAGAAGTTGCTTCTAGAGATGAAGGGAGCAAGGCAGAGAGATTAGAGGACGCGGTAAGGATAGGACTGGCCGTTCTGACAGAAGGTATTTTGGTCGCGCCGCTAGAAGGTATCGGCGGCGTTGAGATAAGGGAGAACAACGACGGAACGAATTACGCGGAACTTTCTTTCGCAGGTCCGATACGCTCCGCGGGTGGTACCGGCCAGGCTATGAGTGTCTTGATAGCAGATGTTGTGAGGAGAGAACTAGGTATCGGCAGATTCAAACCCACTCCCGCGGAGATACAGCGCTTCAAGGAGGAAATACCCCTTTACAAGAAATCTCTCGGGCTTCAGTACACGCCCTCCTCCGAGGAGATATCTTTGATCGTAGACGGATGTCCGGTGAGTATAAGCGGTGAAGGTACCGGCCAGGAAGAAGTCTCCGGTAATAGGGACCTTCCCAGAGTCGACACCAATCAGGTCAGAGGAGGCGCTTGTCTGGTCATCGCTGAAGGGATGTGTTTGAAAGCTAAAAAACTGAAAAAGTATGTTGATAAACTCGATATAGAAGATTGGGAATTTTTGGACGAGTATATCGAAAAATATGCCTCTGGAAAGGCCGAGGAGTCTGAGGATGATAACGATGTTGAATATAAGAGCATAGCGCCGAAGACAAAATACATCCAGGAGACCATAGCGGGTCGTCCCGTGTTTGGTCATCCCAGCGAGAAAGGAGCTTTCAGACTCAGATATGGCAGAACAAGGACGGAAGGATTAGCCTCTATCGCCGTAAATCCAGCCACCATGTACCTGACAGATGAGTTCCTAGCTCTCGGAACGCAGATAAAGACCGAGAGGCCCGGTAAAGCCGGAGCGATAACTCCCTGCGACACCATCGAAGGTCCGACCGTTCTTTTGAGAGACGGAAGCGTAAGACGTGTAGATTCTCCCCAAGAAGCGAAAGAACTGCAGTCTGAAACTGAAGAGATCATAGACATCGGCGAAGCTTTGGTCCCATTCGGTGAATTCGTTGAGAACAATCATCCACTGGTACCAGGCGCTTATTGCCATGAATGGTGGAAACAGGAGGTCGAGGAGGATATCGAAGAAGAAGACGTGACGGCTGAAAAAGCTATAGAATTCTCTAAAGAGAAAGGTTATCCCCTACACCCGAATTACATATATTTCTGGGATCACGTACAGGTCGAGGATGTTGAAGAACTGAGAGATTGGATATCAGAAGAGGGAGCTATCGAAGAAGGAAAACTTAAGATTCTAGAGATATCAGAAAAAAAGGAAATATTAGAAACTGTGGGTATTCCCCATGAAGTAGAAGAGGGGTTTATAATCATACCTGAATATCGGGCTCTGCTTTTCACTCTAGGGCTAGATGAGGTCTTAGAGAAAGGGAGCGTATCGAAAGCCGAAGATCCCTTGGAATATGTGAGCGACCTCGCAGGAGTTACTATCAGGAGTAAAGGTCCCACAAATATCGGCTCTAGGATGGCCCGACCGGAGAAGGCTAAAGAAAGGAAGATGAGTCCTCCAGTTCACGGCTTGTTTCCACTGGGCGAGGCTGGAGGTTCCGAGAGACTGGTTAAAAAAGCTGTAGAGGAGAACGTCATAGAAGTCGATATAAGCGCCCGTAGATGCAGGGAGTGCGGGAAAGGGAGCGCACAGGTCAGGTGTTCCTGCGGCGGAAGATGTGAGATCGTCGATGAGCCTCAGGAACAGAAGATACCTATGAAAAAGATATACAGACAGGCGCTCAACACTATAGGAGAAGGTGGTAACGTCGATAAGATCAAAGGCGTTAAAGGACTGATCACAGAGACCAAAACTCCTGAAGCTCTAGAAAAGGGTATACTCAGGGCGAAGCACGACATCTATGTCTTCAAAGACGGTACTTCGAGATACGATATGACGGATCTCCCCCTCACTCACTACAAGCCGGAGGAGATCGGCCTGACTGTTCAGAAGGCTAGAGAATTGGGCTATACGGAAGATATCCACGGAGAAGAGCTGGAAGAAGAAGATCAGATGCTCGAATTGAAGCCTCAGGACATGGTGGTTTCCAAGGAAGCCGGAGATTATATGGTCAAAGTTGCGGATTTCGTCGATGACTTGTTAGAGAAATATTACGATATGGAGAGCTATTACGGCGCTGAAAATAGAAGTGATCTGATCGGGGAACTCATAGTGGGTTTGGCCCCTCACACCTCTGGCGGAGTCCTTGGAAGGATAATCGGTTTTCATGACGGAAGAGCTGGTTACGCTCATCCACACTTTCATGCAGCCAAAAGACGGAATTGTGACGGGGACGAGGACTGCATAATGCTTCTGCTCGATGGCCTTTTAAACTTCTCTGAAGATTTCTTACCGGAAAAGAGGGGAGGCCTCATGGATGCGCCGCTGGTTTTGACCACGAAGATAGATCCGATGGAGATCGACAGTGAAGCTCACAATGTGGATACTGTATGGGAATATCCCCTTGAGTTTTATGAAAAAACGTTCGAATATCCGAAACCTAAAGAGGTGGAGGACCTCATAGAAACAGTTGAGGATAGATTGGAGACTGAAGATCAATACGAGAATTTCGGCTACACCCACGAGACCTCAAAGATAGATGAGGGTCCCACCATGAGCAGATACACCCGATTGGGAAAGATGACAGAAAAGATGGACTCTCAGATCAAAGTGGCGGATATGATCAGGGCCGTAGATACTAAGGACGTGGTGAGCAGAGTCATCAACGATCATTTCATACCGGATCTTATAGGCAATCTGAACAAATTCGGCGTTCAGCAGATAAGGTGCACCAAGTGTAACACTAAATATAGGAGGATTCCACTGAGTGGGAAATGTAAGTGCGGAGGAAATCTTACACTTACCATACACGAAGGGAGCGTAAAGAAATATCTGAACTTTTCTCTAGATATGGTGGAAAAATACGAGGTTCCAGAATACCTTTACCAGCGGGTGCAGCAGTTAAACAAACAGATTGAATCTCTTTTCGAAAATGATAAGGTCTCAAATCCGAGTCTCGACGAATTCTGCTGAGATTTCACTCAAAAGAAGTCAGACTGGTCTGTTTTCTCTTCTCTAATCCTTCCCTATATTGTTCTAGAGCTGAATCGACTCTGTCCTCTGAAAAGTCTCGTTCACCACACAAGAAACCTTTCACATCGCCGAGTTCATCCTTGAACTTAATGGAATAGTCGTCAGTGACCTCGGGCTCTAGGAAAATATTTCGGATCGCCTCGTAATTGTTCACTTCTTTGTCTTTCTCCTCCAATACTGTTTCTAAATCACCGTATTCTCTGATATACTTCAATCCTCTTTTAGGACCTATGCCTTTCACTCCGTCGTTGTAATCCGTCCCGCATAGTATACCTATATCAACGAGTTGCTTTCTCGTTATATCTAGGTCTGCCAAAACTTCATTTAGATGTATCAATTCGGGACTTATCTTCTTGTACTTGGAGGAACCCGGCATCTTTCTTTTACCCGTGACGGTTAGGTTTTTCATCAGTCTCGATGCACCGAAAAGCAGGGTATCGTAATCCTGACTCCCTACTGCCCAGGCGTCACCGTTCTTCACCAGATGGGCCGCTTGGCCCTCCCCTTCCGAAGGAGCCTGTATCCAAGGGATCGCTAAAAGAGAGAGGAGTCTCTTACTGCTTTTCTCTATCTCATCGGTCATCCTAGATGTCTGTTGTGCTTTGATCCGAGCTCTTTCTAAGTCACCCTTTTTCAGTGATTTTTTGTACTCTTTTTCTGCTTCTTTCTTTCTCTCCTTTCTCTTTTCCAAAGTTCCTTCTTTCATCGTGTCTGGCGCACCATCAAATACATACACAGGTTGTATACCCGCTTCCACGAGGTTAGCATTCCTGTACAGGATACCAGAAAGATGGGAAGTGACTCGTCCTTTAGAATCCTTCAAGAGCTGTCCGTCTCTCTGCCTTATACTTGAGAGAAATTGATATATTATATTGTAGGCGTCGACTGCTATAACTTTATCTTCCATGTCTTTGAAGTCTAACTCCTTGCTTTCAACTATATCACCTATTCCCACGCCCATGTTATCATCTCAGAATATCACACCTTCCATCTGTACTTCTATCCCGTTGTCGGTGATCTCAAAAGGTTTGATCTTGCGAGAGTGATCTATCCTCCTCATCTTTATAACCTGTATACTCAATTGAACCTCTTCCATGTCAGATTGATTGTACCTTAGTAATATTACTCCGTCAGCGGTGTACTCTATCAGGCCGTCTCGAGAACTGGTAGGATTTTCGTCTTTGACTTCAGCGGTCAAAAGGGCGGTAGCTCCGGTTTCTTTGATCATCTTGCTAAGCGCAAAAAGCTGATTTCTTTTTTCCTTTGGATTGTCGGCTAACATGTTCAATAGAGAAACAGAATCGATGGCAATCCTTTCTGCGTCGAAACTCTTTATAAAATCTGGTAGGTCGCTTTTGATCTTGTTGATTGTAGCTTCCGCATCGGCCGGTGTCAACTTTTTAACCGCTAATTGGTCATTTTCGATATAGGGCTGAAAGTCCCAACCATATGATAGTCCAGTGTCTATCATCGCATCTCTATCTTCTTCCAAAGAGATGAATATACCGGATTCACCCTGCTGGAGGCCCTTCCATATATACTGGAGAGAAAATGTTGTTTTTCCTGTTCCGAACTCACCCATCACGGTGAATACATGACCCTTTGGTATCCCGCCTTTCAACATCTCGTCTAGACCGTCTATCCCGGTCTTTATTTTCTCTAACTCTTTATTTTCCATCTTATCACCTTATCTTTTGATAATTTATTACGGTATAACCATCAAGATCCGTAACTTCAGCGGTGAAGCGAGCGATCTTTTCTCTGTTTAGGTGGGGTAAAACACTCATGAACTTGTCTACAAGGAGGTAACGCTGTCGTTGAGAACTCCTAGTAGTTTTAGACCACTGGAAAGAAAGAACTCCGTCGACACTATCTATGATCCGATACTCAAGACTTTTATCTACGATCCCTTTGGAAAGGATAAGGTAGACTATACCCCCCCATTTCTTCGACGCTCGCCTCATACCTTTAATTACGGTAACCAGTTTATCCTTATCAATCGAAGAATTTGTCAAGAGATCAGTTACAGAATCGATGATGACCATATTATTTGTGGCTTGATTATCGAGAAACTCGACTAACTCTTCTAGAAGATCGGAATCAGAACTATCGGAAAATAAATCTTCTCCTTCAGACTTGCCTGACCAACCAGAAGGGACCATAGTCCTTTGGAAGTATTCGTCGGAGAAGTCTTTGAATTCCAAGCCTTTTTCGATGACGTCGTAATAGTCCTGATTGAAGGAAGCGCTCACTTCATCGAGGATATCTTGTTTCGCTCTAGAAAATGTTATGTAAAAAACGTCCTCAGGTAGAACTGAACCTTTGCAGGAGTCCCCTAAAATCTCCGCTATGTCTTTAGGCTCGTTTTTGACTTTCAATATTTTTGCCGAAGAGGTATATGCATATTCTAAACCTCCTGCACCGATTTCTGTAAAAAGCAGAACCACAGAACCTGCAGGTACTCCACCTTTTACAATCGCATCTAGATCGCTGACACCTGTTGGAATTTTTTTCATGCTTTCACGCTGTCGGACCTTTGTCAGACAAGTCTTCGGTTATCTATAAGAAAAACCTTACTTTATACTTTTCTTATTGAGTATGATAATGATGGATATTGGTAGGTAGGAAAAACACTTTCATCTATAATTAAAAATTTAAATAAAGAATAAACAAAGAATCATATCATCACGTTCTC
>JBKHFH010000063.1:0-10919 GCA_046540335.1 Thermoplasmata archaeon
CCGGATGAATTTTCGAGGAGTTCCACGTATCTGATAAAGGAAAGAGACTCGGATAGATCGTTTGAGATATTCAACCAGATATTAGGTACGATCGAGAATGGACTATGTGTTACCAGAGATTATCCTGATAAGATAAGGAAAGAATACGACCTGGAGGGCGTCGATATGATCTGGTTATCAAATGTGGACAGGGAAGATGTGATAAGACCCAAGAGTCTTGAGAAACTGAGCTTGGCACTCGAGAATTTTCTCACCAAAACAGGTGGTGTGATCCTCTTCAATGGAGTTGAATATCTGATCACGAACAACGATTTCAGAACAGTGCTTCATCTTATCCAATCAATAAAAGATCAGGTAGCGATCAACGACTCGATAATGATAATACCCGTAAATCCAGATATCCTAGAGAGAAGTCAATTGGACCAGGTCAACGGTGTGGTCGATGAAACTATAGAAAGCGAGAGTGAGGATTAGAGAAACGGGGGGATCTGTTTGGATATAGGCATCATAGGGCCGGGTGCGATCGGGACTTTTCTAGCAGGTGTTTTGGGAAGGTACAACGATGTCGATCTTTTGGGGAAAAGAGACGTGAATATCCAAACAGTGGAAGTCAGCGGGAAGACTGAACTGGAGACCTCTGTGAAATATTCCACATCGATGGAATCGCTCTCTGACGATGAATTGATAATAATCTGCACCAAGTCGTTCGATACTGAAAAAGCGGTCAGATCACTTTCAGATCATATCTCTCCAGATTCATACGTTCTATCCCTGCAGAACGGATTGAACAACGAAAAAGTGATCTCAGAGTGCGTAGGCGAAGAAAGGACAATCGGAGGTATCACCAGCAACGGAGTCACTTATATGGGCCCCGGAAAAGTCAAACATGCCGGTATCGGGGAAACGGTCATAGGAAGATATCCAAGGGGTGATTCGACTATCGTAGATGATGTCAGCGGTTTGTTCAACGAAGCCGGTCTGAAGACCCGGACGAGTGAAGAGATAATAGTTCATATCTGGGAGAAGGCTGTTGTCAATTCAGGTATAAATCCGATGACAGCCATTATGGATGTAAGGAACGGCCATCTGATAGAGGATCGATATCTTGAAGAGCTCCTAGAAAAGATCATAAGTGAGAGCGGTCGGATCGCCGAGAAAGAGGTTGAGACCTCAATGGATAGACTCGTTACACGGACCAAAGAAGTCGCAAGAGATACTTCCGATAATATCTCCAGTATGTTACAGGATGTAAGGAACGAAAACCGGACGGAAGTTGAACAGATAAATGGAGAGATCATCAGAAAAGGTGAGGAGTTTAGGATCTCAACACCTATAAATGAAACTCTATTCAGTATGGTCAAGTCGATGGAAAACAGATATATGGATTAGGTTTCAAGTGATTGATTCACCCAAGAGATAAACGTCCTCCGCACTTTTTATCTTTACCTCTTTTCGTTCCCCCAAGATCTCAGCATCTTCGTTCTTCAGGATGACCACTTTATAGTTGTCCATCCTACCCTTGAGAGAATCGCCCTTACCTTCTTCCAGTACGAATATCTCCGTATCTCTGCCTACATATGTTTCGTTAATCTTTCTGCTGATCTTGAATCTGAGGTCGGTCATCTCTTTGGATCTTCTTTTTTTTATTCTAGAATGCACTTGATCATCCATCTCGGCGGCTTCAGTTCCCTCTCGAGGACTGAACCTCGTGACGTTGATTATATCCGGCTCGATCTCCTTTACTGCATCTTTTGTCTTTTCGAAATCATCATCGGTCTCTCCTGGAAATCCTACGATAACATCCGTTGAAATAGAAATATCCGGAAACCTATCTCTGAACTCTTCGGCGGTCCTTTTCCACTCTTCAACTGTATAATTCCTGTTCATCTTTTTGAGAACATCGTTGGATCCAGATTGAAGTGGGAGATGGACGAAATTGTATATCCTTTCATCCTCCATAACATCCATGAACCCAGACTTTATAGGGCGGAGCGTATCCACGTTCATCATCCCTATCCTTATCCTGTAATCGGTCTCGATCTCTAGCAGTTCTTTCAGAAGTTCCACCAAGTCCGTGGATATGTCTTTACCATACAGGGCTGAATCCTGGCTCGTAAGGCGGATCTCCTTAACAGAATTAGATAATAGGTTCTTGAATCTTTCCTTGATATCTTCTACCTGTCTGCTTTTTATAGTTCCCCTAGCGAGTTTAGTGATGCAGTAGGAACAGTCACCCAAGCATCCTGATGATATTGGTACCGTCCCTATCGTTGAGTCGGTTGCAGAATTCATAGCCCCTACTGTGAACTCGACATCGGATGGAGGTATAAAATCTGCATCAGGGCATCTTTCCTGGACTTCTTTTTTACGTGTAGAGGAGAGACATCCGGCGATGACCACTTTGGAACATCTATTCCTTAGCTCCTCTATCCTTCTCTTCATCCTCTCTTCGGTTTTCTTGATGACCACGCACGTTCCGATAAGAGCTTTATCCGCGTTTTCTGGCGAGTCAACGCGGACGTGCCCCTCTCGTTCCAGGGACTCGGCTATCATCTCTGTTTCACCCTGATTCATGGTACAGCCGTACGCTTCGACGTAGAACTTCATCTCTTTCGTAATTCGAGGTCGGTGGTATTTTATATTTGTCTTCGTGAGTACGATCGATTTTCTGGTATACTAACCTTCTTTCATCATCTCTTCCATCTTTTCCTCGATGAACTCCCTCAGTTTTTTGTTCATCTTCCCTTTCATCTCCGGAGGGACCAGTTCGAGGCCGAGATCGGCACTGGTCTTTGCCAGCATCGCGTAGGCGTAGGCCTCTTTCATCTTCGCTTCCATAAGTACCTTCACGTGATCTTCGAATTCCGCTCTCAACTCCTCGTTCTCATCGAGCTTGTTCTTGATGCGGGCTTTGATCTCGTCTTTTATCAGTTCCTCTACTGCCTCGACCATCAGGTTTTCAGTGTCGAGTAAGTCTTCTCCACCCTTCAGTATGGAGTCCATCGGCCTATTGCTTTCAGTCAAGTTATCACTCGTTAGGATTAATGAGCGATGTTATTAGTTTTTATTCCCCTTATTCATCTCTTTTTAAAGATGGTAAAATCCTTATATAGCACCGTCGAGTTGCCCAGAATATGCGAGTCACCCTTGCTCAGAAAGAACACGGACTAGGAGAGAAGGAAAACAATCTCAAAATTCTAGAAGATACAGCTGGATCTGTAGACAGCGACCTCCTGATATTTCCCGAGATGTTTTTGACCGGCTATTCCATCAAGGACAGATATTGGTATGAGGCTGAAGAGATACCGGGGCCTTCTTCTGAGGAGATATCGCGTCTCGCTGTTGAGAACGATATGGATATAATATGCGGCATGCCCGAAAAAGTGGGTAACGATGGGAGATTGAGAAATACAGCTTTGCTGGCGACCTCTAACGGTGAATTGAAGAAGTACAGGAAGACCTACTTACCCAATTTTGGTCCATTTCAGGACAAGAGGTACTTCCATTCAGACGATGATGTCCCCGTTTTTGACACTTCTTTCGGTAAAGTCGGGATGCTGATCTGTTACGATATTTTCTTTCCGGAACTGACGAAAACGATGGCGCAGAAAGGAGCCGAGATAATCGTTGTGATCTCCGCTTCCCCTTCTACGACCCGCAAGTACTTCGAAAGGGTCCTTCCCGCCAGAGCTATAGAAACAACCAGTTATATATTCTATAATAATCTGGTCGGAAGAGAAGAAAGCATATACTTCTGGGGAGGAACTGAGGCGATCTCACCCAAAGGTGAGCTCATAGAAAAAGGGAAGTATTTTGAGGAGGAACTCGTGACCGTAGACGTAGACCTCGAAGATATCACCGGAGCGAGGAGAGGCAGACCCGCTCTCGATGACACTAGAAAGGAACTTCTATCAAAATTAGAGGAGAGCAGAGAGGAGACAGAAGGACATTCAATAGAACAGCAGTAGAGCGATCACCACTCCTTGCCCTACGAGAATATACCTAACCGCGTCTGTTAAACTGACCTCCGAGACGATCCTTTTCACCTCTATCTCACTTATTGGTTTTGGAACTCCAAATTTTTGAGAGGAGATATAGAGTATGATCCCAACCGGTATAGTTGCCAAGACGAGTAAACCTCCCGGATCCATCAAGGTGCTTATCTCACTGTATCCCTGAAGCTGGATCGCTTCACCACCGACTAGAACTTCACCCGCGGGCATTATAACGTTGTCCATCCAGATAGTGGTCGTTGCACCCATGAATATAACTAGACCCGCAAGGATCACCAGAGGCTTCAATATACTGACAGGGGTCTCCACATACTTCTTTTCCCTGCTCGCGTGATATATTATCCTGAATACCGATGCCGCAGTGATGATCTGTATGATTAAAAGAGGAACGAGGATATACGGTCTAGAAAGCGCGGATCTCATGATGAAAGCTTTGCTGTAAAATCCGTTCATAGGTGGTATACCGAGAAGAGCTAATAGACCTATCAAAAAAGTAGAAGCGAGTAAAGGATGTCCCTTCACCAGAGTGATCTCTCTTATATCCGCAGCATCATAGATGAATATGAAAGCCCCGGCGGAGAGGAAAAGTAGAGTTTTGAATATCGAATGGTTTACCGTGTGGAAGAGTGCGGAGGAAACTGAAGACGGAGTCCAGATACCTATGCACGCGGTTATCAAACCGATCTGAGCGATGGTGTGCCAGGTAAGGATACGTTTGATGTTCCAGTATCTGAAGGTCATCAGAGATCCTATCGATCCCGTAACCAGACCGAATATCACCACGATATTCAATATCGGTTCTATCTGAAATCCCGCCTTGAGTATTCTAAGGAGGATGTATATCCCGACCTTCACCGTCAATCCCGCCAGTACCGCGGTCATGGGGGTGGGTGCGGAAACATGAGCATCCGGGAGCCAAGAATGGAAAGGGATCAAGCCGCTTTTGACTCCTATCGCGACCATGAAGAATGAAAATATGACTATTCTTGTTTGGATCGACGTGTCAGGGAGAGTCTCTTCGATCGCTTTGAGGTCGAGAAGACCGACGTTGAAATATATCAAAGCTATTCCGGCGAGGAAAAGGAAGGATGCTACGCTCCCGATCATCAGGTAGTAATAGCTGGCTCTCAACGATTCTTTTGTCCTCGTGTATGTCAACAATACATAGGTGGTCAGCACCGTCATCTCGAAGAAAACATATCTATTTATCAGGTCTCCAGTCAGAAATACTCCATAAAGACCGGTGGTCATGAAAAGGAACAGGAAGTAGTACCTTTCGCCCTGGGGGAGCATATTTTTAGATTCCAGCGAATAGACGAAAGAGGATAGAGTGACTATCCCGACTATGCCCGTCATCATGATCGACAGATTGTCCAAAACTAGGCTTATACCGAAAGGTCTCTCCCAGCCGCTCATCTCGTAAACTATAGGTTCTTCCAGAGCTCTCGGAGTGAACATTATGAGGAGTAAAACGGGAACGGATAACGCTGTCAGTGTTATTATCTCATCCATCATCTCGTGGCTCTCGAATCTAGAGATGAGTTCCAGAAGGAGAGCACCTGTCAAAGGTGATATGATGATCAGGATGGGGACGTGCTCAATCATCGGATCCCTCCCACATAGCTCTCACATCTAACGTGTTGTACTCCCTGTAAAGATATAACACGAGAGCCAGTCCCAGGGCGAGCGTAGCGAGATTCACCACTATAGAGGTGAGCATGAACGTATGGGGAAGAGGATCGACCATGGTAGCGCCGCTACCTATGATAGGCGCTGAACCACCGGGTATATAGGCTACGGAAACGAAGAGCAGTACGACTCCAGAATTGACAACTGAGAGAGACATCAGCATCTTTACAGCGTTCCTATTGTTCGTGAGGCCGTACAGCCCCAGAAATATGGTTATCAATCCGATCTGTATCCCGTTCAACTTCTTTCACCCCTTCCCTGTTTGAAGAAGAAAAGTGAGAGGACCACCACACCGGCGAAAACTTTCATAGCTATTATGATATCTAGAAACACGAGCGAGGTCATCCTGTGAGGAGTGAGATTGACAAAGAAACTACCGCCGAGGACGATACCGAGACAGCCGAAGACTAGGAAAACCAGGACTCCAAACGAATCGAACCACTCTATATTTTTCGACAACCTCTCCACTTTTTCTTTACCGTGGGTCACTAAGACCAAGATGACGGCGGAAGCGAGAACAACACCTGCCTGAAAGCCGCCGCCTGGAGAAACAGGACCGAAAAGCATGAGGTAGATACCGTAAAGGAGGATGAACGGAGCTAACGCCCTTCCGAAGGTCTTAACTATTATCGACCTCACTGACTATCACCCTCATTAGAATCCTGCTTTCCGATGACTTTTTTCCCCAATATGATGACCCCCGAGATGGAGATGTAAAGAACTAAAACTTCGCCGAAAGTGTCGTATGCTCTGAAATCCAAGAGTATCGCTTCTACTAGATTGATCGCTCCCGTCTCTTCGTGATTTTCGAGGTAATAATCCGACATCGGCGAATCCGATTTGTCCTCATGGTCTAGACTCGTGGATTGCAAGATGAAGGCACAGATCGATACGACCAGTATTACAGTGAATATCCTTTTAAGCATCTTTTCTTTCATATCCGAAGCCCTCCAGTTTTTTTATTATAGAGAGGAAGAGTACAGTCGTCGCGCCTGTACTCACTATAGAGAAAGTCAGAGCGACGTCGGGCGCTCTATAAAGGTAAAGTATCAATATGAGGAAAACCGAAGCTAGTCCCAAGAATATGAGCGCCCTGATAAGGTCTTCCTCCAAGACCACCAGGAGACTCGAGATGACGAACAAAAGCAGAAACAGGTCAATTACGATCTTTCTCACCTCTACTGTCTTCGAGCATATCATCCGGACTAGATTTGATATCTACCTCGTGGAAAGGGACTTCGGTGTCCGGCCCTGAACTTACATAGGCCGCCCTAGCTATGGCGTGCGAGAGTATCGGCCCGGTGAAAAGAAGAAAGATCATTATCAGTAGGACTTTCCCGGAGATGCCGTGGAAACCTAATCTTATCAGTACTCCCGCCAATATGGATATCGTTCCTCCGGTTCCCGCCTTCCCGCTCGCATGTATCCTCATATATATGTCGGAAAATCTAAGTATACCTAGAGCGGCGGTGAACATCATCACGCATCCCAGCGAGAGCAGCAGGAGAGAGATGATATCCAGTATCAGGTGAATTCACCTCCCTCAAGATATTTTATCATGGCGATGGTCCCTACAAAATCCAGCATGATGAAGGAAAGAGCGATATCCAAAAAAAGGTCCATGTTCGTCTCCAGGCTCATAAGGACGAAGATCATCGTTACCATGACTCCAACCACGTTTAGCGAAACCATCCTGTCATACACCGAGGGCCCGACGAATAACCTGTATGAAGCAAGGACGGCTATGAATGTCAATATGATCGATATCGACAGATAGAGATTCATGTGAAGACCCCCTTTATCATACCGTCCAATCTCGCGATTGATTCTTTTATACTCTCGGTGAGGTGTTCTGATTTCAGGTAAGAGTAATGGACGTGGAGAAAATAGGAGTCGTCCTCTTCTTCCACATCTATCACGAGCGTTCCGGGAGTCAGTGTGATAAGGAGAGATATAAGAGTGACCTCGCTCTCCGATGTCAGACTCACCTTCGTTCTAACTATCCTAGGTTCGACGTCCATCGTCAGAGACTGATATATGAGTATACCATTGGCTATGACGAGTTTGAGGGCCACATCGAAAAACAGCGCAAAGATATTCTTCAGAGCGTTCAAATACTCCGAGATACTGCTTTTTTTTCTTTCCTCTCCCCGTATGACAAATCTGTGTACCGTGAAGGTGACAACACTGGCTCCTATTATGCCTGAACCGAAGGTATATAAAGAGACCTCACCCGCTCTAAGTATAGAGACGAGTTCTCCGGTTAGCAACAGCCAGAAAACCAACAGCAGTACGTCTAGGAGGGCATAATGTCTTTTCGGTGCATCCTCATCAACTGCCCCATCCATCATCGTCTGACTCCTGTCTGACAAATACAGCGTAATTTCAACTATCACCACCGCTATAAATCTATCGATTGTTTCTCATCATTAGCCCGTCTGTAGGACGAAGATAAAAAGATTTAAATTACTTAATTCAATACTCTTACTGATTACCATGCTAGAAGAGTCATCTGAGTTGATAGGGTTACAGGTCTACACGAAGAAGGGAATGTTCCTTGGAACCGTGGATAATGTGGTCATGGATATAGAAGACGGGGAAGTCGACGGAATATTTGTAGGAGAAACTAATCCGCTTTTGGTGGACGAATCAAAAAGTACCTTGGTCCCATATAGATGGGTTTCGTCTGTAGGAGATATAATAATTTTGAGCCACTTTCCTGAAAGGATCTCCATGTCCAGCGGGTCTGAATAGTCTCTTTAGGGAGGTATCAGGTTGTCTCCTGAAGTCGACGACTCTTGTCACGTTGATGAAGATGCCACTATCATAGGCGAGGTCGAGTTGAAAGAAGGAGTCAGTATCTGGCCTCAGGCCGTTTTGAGGGGAGATCAAAACTCTATCACCGTCGGTGAAGGATCCAACATCCAGGATCTCGTAATGGTCCATGTAGATTATGAGAATAAAACCGTTATCGGAAAAGATGTGACTATAGGACACGGAGCGGTCATCCATGGATGCGAGATCGGTGATGAGACTATCATCGGTATGAACGCTTCCGTATTGAGCGGTGCCAAAGTGGGTAAAGGATGTATAATTGGGGCTAATGCCCTGGTTACACCGGGAACTGAGATACCCGATCACAGCATGGCGGTGGGAGTGCCGGCAGAGATAGTCAGGGAGGAGGACGAGGGCCTCATCGAAAAGACAAGAGAGAACGCGAGACACTATCACGAGCTTAGAGATGAGCACAGATCTGGAGAATACGGAAGATATTGATCCGATCGGTCTATTTTATAGTCTTTTTAGATAAACGGTTCGATGATCTCAGGTATTACGGAGTCAAAGCCTGCGGAATGAAGGATCATCAGAAGAAGGATAGCGATCAGGATTATGATGGCGGTCGTCTTCAAGATCTGCCAGATCAACCAGGCTACCAGGATTAATAATAGGGTGCCTATCACTGGGACCAGCATTGGTGGGATCATACTTTTTGATACCTTTAGGAGGTATAAGCTTTTTTTGAATAGTTCAGCGGGAAAAAGATTAAAGTGTTCCTAGCGATGGGTTGATGATGATCCTGAATAAAGCTGAGAAGTACACAGTGAAGAGCGGCACGGGAAGGAGTTCTATCTCTTCTCTGAACGCTTTCGATAGAGCTATGGTCGACGCTTCCATAGGAGAGTTAAATCTGATCGAAGTTTCCTCTGTATTACCTGTAGGTATAGAAAAGGTCGATGAGATATCGAATGAAGTCGGCGATTTCGTACCATCAGTTTTGGCGAAGGCTACCGGTAGAGATTCAGAGTTAGCGGCTGGGATCGCGTGGGGATTCAGAGATGACGATAACGGAGGATATGTGATGGAGCATTCGATCGTCTCTGAAAGGATCGATATGGACGTCTTCGAGCAAGAGTTGAGAGAGAGATTGTTCGATATGGGTAAAGCCAGAGGTATCGAACTCTGTGATGTCGATTCTGTGTGTGAAAAGATTTTGGTCGGAAAAGATGAGTTCGGCTGTGCGCTCACCGGGTTGGTGTTCACAAAATGACTAAAGAAGATGGTAAATACGGGATCATCGTCTGTTCGAACTGCAGGACTCCGAAAACCGTTCTATTGAAAGATGAGACCACAAAATGTCATCAGTGCGGAGAAAGGCTCGATATAGGGCGGATGAAACTGCATTATAAGACGGGATCAAGAGAAGAGGCCAGCTGGGCCATCGGAAGGTTGAATGCGAAGATGAGTGGGGAGGAACTGCCGGAAAAAGAAGAGAAAGAAGCAAAAAGCCCGCACGGTAAGGCCTCCGAAAAAGCTGAGATCGCCGACGATGAAAGAGAGAGGCTGAACATCATAGGCAGGGTACTGACCGAAGAGGTCGGATCCTTTGAGTTAGAAGATCTCGAAAAGGTATATGAGCTGCTCGGTAAAGGAGATATAGATGATCTAAAAGAAAAGATTAAAAGGTCTGAAGAGATATACGAACCGGAAGAAGGGGTCTTTAAAGCGGTCTGATCTAACATTAAATAAAAAGAAAATGTTTTTTTAGAGGTCTTCACCAGATTCCGCCTATACCCATAGGTCCTGTTGTGAGTATTATAGCAAAGCTGAGTATCGATCCGATCACCAGTAATACCAGCAGCAATCTCTGTTTTTCAGTCAATTGGCTAGTCTGGTAATAAGCCCAAGCTGCTGCTCCTCCTATAGCTAGCAGTCCTAAAGAACTGAGTAGGGTAGCGACTGCGTTAAGATTTCTTTTTAGATTCCAATCGTCGTTGTTTTCGACTTCGATAAATCCCGCACTAGATACCAATATACCTCCTACGAACATCAGTATTACTCCAATAACAAGAGCCATACCTAAAGTCTCATTTAACCTTTCAGAGCTGAAAGCACTCGGTCTGTGAGACGATGGTTGATGTGAGGGTTGTGGAGGGTGCTGTCTGGGCGGTTGCTGTTGTCCCTGAGATTGCGGTGGTTCTGGGGGCTGCTGCTGTCCCTGTTGAGAGGTTCCCTGTGACCATGGTTCTTGCTCGGAACTCTCTCCTTTTGGACCTTCAGTAAATTCTCCTTCTTCATCCATTTATTACACCAGGATAAAAATAGACCATCACTATTTAAAATTTTTCTAACTATATTTCGATCAAAATCTTTTTACCATATATGGTCCTTCTAAACGATATCGGAACTTTCTGTAATAATTTCTCGCACCGACTCCGC
>JBKHFH010000064.1:0-10737 GCA_046540335.1 Thermoplasmata archaeon
TCCTCATCTTTTTCACCGTTCGGGTAAGTTCATCTATCGATTTAAGATTTTTGCACAGAAACGGATGATTCACTCCACACGTATAAATAAGATCAACTTGGTTTTTTTCTAATGCAAGAGCCCATGATCCATGAAAAGATAAAGATCTCCGATTATGATCCCAAATGGAAAAAGGAATTCAACAAATTGAAAGACATATATATTGATTCATTAGATGATCTCTTGGTTGAAGTGATGCACGTAGGCAGTACTGCGATCCCTGGACTCTGTGCTAAACCTGTGATAGATATCGACCTTGTGATAGAGAGTTATTCTTCTTTTACTGAGGTGAAGGATGGTCTTGAGAATCTTGGATACGAATACAAAGGGAACTTTGGGATAGAAGGTAGAGAATCATTCTGGAGGGAGGACAAAAGAGTACCCCGAAATGGGACCAACTCTAGAAAACATCCCCATAACCTGTATGTGTGTCCGGAGGATAGCAGAGAGTTGAAAAGACACATCGCATTTAGGGACTATCTTAGAGAGGACGAGAGATGCAGAAAGAGATACGCTGATTTAAAAAGAGAATTGGCTAAAAAACATAGAGATGATCGGGAGGCCTATACTAGGGCTAAGACAAAATTCATCGAGAGGGTCCTGGAAGAGATAATTTGACCCTGATCATCGTAGATATAAATAAGAAGGACTGAAGTTTTAACTCAGTCGAATCTCAACGCTTCCGCGGGAGATACTTTACTCGCTTTTTGTGCACTGGGTATAGCTGTTAGAAGCATGGCTAGATAGGCTATGATACCTATAGCGATGATAGAGGGCCAGGGTATATAGAATTGCCATCCCATTGGTTCGAATCCGTCATACCACAACATCCATCCTACACCTATTCCCAGTAGCGATCCTAGAACTATTCCCGCTAAAGTTATGAAAGAGTTCTCTATCAAAAACACGTATCTTATCATGCGTCTCTTGAAGCCGATAGCTCTCATCATACCTATCTCGAGACGTCTCTCGTGAACCGCTCTCAGACTAATTATTCCAAGACCAGCAATCCCTACAACGAGACCTAAAGCCATATAACCGCTAAAAAGATCGAAAAACATGAACTGTGCCGCGAAGGCTTCTCTTAATAGAGTATCGATCACCAGAGGTTGAAAACCAAATTGGATGAATTCTTTCTCAAGTTCACGTCCTATCTCATCGGCATCGACCTCCTCCTTAACACTAAAGAAAAAGAGGGTACTGGAACTCACACCGAACTCGTTCCTGACGGTATCTTTTGACATAAAAAGTCCAGTCACCGCCGATTGATTCATCAAACCAACTACTCTTTTTTTTACCGGATCTCCGTTAACATCTAGTAAAGTAATTGTATCGTTCAATTTGAGAGAATCACCGTCCATAGCTCCCATATTGAATGATCCGTCGGGAGGAGCGTTGGTTACCGTCAGTGAGGGGTCATTCAGAACCGCTTTCCATGTTTCGGTTTTGGATCCGTACTCTTTTGAATGAGCGGTGAACCCGAAAAGATTGTTATCGATGAAATTTTGGTCTATTCCTATAACTGACCTTATTCCTCTGTTGCCATCTCTTTCGATAGAGGGAACTATACCGCGATAGGCTGAATCTATATAGTCAAAGTCATCGATATCTAAGTTCTCACTATCAGCGACCTCTTGATTTATGTCTTCGATAGGTCTGTTCTGATCGCTAATACCAAGAACCTCATATCCTCCCGACTGCTCTTCAATGATATTGTCCATATTGGTATCGAAGATTCCTACTATCATGCTCATCACTATTATAGCAAAGATTATGAGTGCAAATATGAACATCGTCATACCTGTTCTGAACCTCTCTTTAAGGGGATGAGATATACCTGACAATACAACAGCTTTGGAACCTTTACCCGATCCGACTAACTTCTCAAATAAGCCAGTGATTATCGAGCCGTTTAGCATGATTATCATAACTCCTGCGGTCACTAGGAACAAACCAGAAAGTATGAACATCTCTATCCCTACCGTATAATCTTTGAAAAGCTCACCGAGAATAGGAAGTGCATCTAAAGGGAGAAACCACCAAATCATCAAGAATATGCCTACGGTGGTATATGCAGCACGATCACCTATCCACCTTCTAACTATAGTTCCAGTCCCGATAATAACAAGTGAGACGCCAGTGACCGGCATCCAAAGCTGTTCAGAAGACATCCCCGCTAAAGTCAACAATACACCCAAAGCTAGACTTGCAATAGCAAGGTATAGGAGTTTTCTACTCTTCTTCGATATCGGAGGTTCTGGAATTTCTCTTATAGCTCTTATGATATTTAATTTTGATATCCTATTTACAGCGACCAATATTGTTCCCATGGTCAACAAAAATCCAGCCCCAAAAGCGATTATCAGACTTTCCTGAGAAACATGGAAATATGATAATAAAGACAGGTCTTCTCCAAATACGGCCCAAATATCCTCCAAGAAGAAAAATATGATGTAAGATATACCGATCCCCACAAAAGATCCGATCACCGAAGCTCCAGCCGCATAAAATAAACCCTCATAGGAAAATACACGCTTAAGATGTGATCTTTTCATGCCTATCGCTCTGCTCATGCCCATTTCCGATTTTCTTTCTTCCCCGAGCATCACGAATATGTTTATAGTCAATATTATAGCTGCAACTATCACGAAAGTTCCGAATATGAAGAAGATGTCCGTGAACATCGACATATCCTGTTTGAAATTTTCGATACTTTCATTCTTGTTTCCCTGCACCTCTAGATCGGAATAAGCAGGATCACTTTTCAATATTTCATCTATATCCTCGGAAATCTGGTCGCTGTACTCTTTACCCCCTTTAACTCCAGAAGTTGAAGTGACTCTTATATAATTTATCTGATCAGGAATAGATAAAGCATTTTGTCCATCGCTCAAGAGCATGAAAACTTTTCCAGTACCTCTAAAGGCTGCCTTCCCTTCGCTATTAACTATGTGGACAACGTTATAAGCCTGGCCACCTGGATGACCACTCGTGTATAGTACCAATTTGTCCCCTTCATTTACTTCTAGATCTTCCGCCAGTTTATCATCGATCACGATCTCTCCTTTGTCCATTTCTATGTCAATATTTTTGCCGTTTTTGTAGAATGGGCCGAAAGCTTCACTTTCATCGAAGTTCATCCCAATCAATCTGGTATTAGACTTGGATAGTCTTGAATTGGGATTGAAAATAGATGTTGAACCGTGGACCTCTCCGATAATCCCTCCAACGTTTTCAACTTCTTCAATCTGAGACCTTAAACTCTGGTATGTTTCATAGGAAACCGGGATAAAGTCACCCTGTTCAGTGGTGTTATAAATGGTGACGTCAGTTTCATCCCATTCTCTGTAGATCTCACCTTCCACCATATTCTCCATAGTATCGCCAACTCCGAAAGAAGAGGAAATTATAGCCGTAGCTATCATCAGTCCTAGAATTACTATCACCGTATTGGTTTTCCGTCGGAATATGTTTCGAAACCCCATTCTAAAGAGTGTTTTATGTCGAACCGCATCGACGGCTATGATGCTTACAATTACTCCTACTGTAATCAATAAGTAATTGATCATCTCCATCACTTCCCATTGTTGTGGTCTTTTTCTATGAGACCGCTCTCCATGTGAAGTATCCTTCCGGCTCTTTCTGCAACCCTGTCCTCGTGTGTGACCAGAATCATGGTATGACCGTTCTTGTCGTTCAATTTGCAGAGTATGTCCATTATCTTATCTGATGTTTCAGAGTCGAGGTCCCCTGTAGGTTCATCAGCCCATATTATGTCAGGCTCGTTCGCTATGGCCCTAGCGATCGTGACTCGTTGTCTCTCTCCACCCGATAAAGCTGAAGGTCTGTGATCGTATCGATGACTCAAGCCGACTAAATCTAGTGCTTTTTCGGCTCTTTTCCTGGCGCCCTTGGTCTTACCAGAAAGCAAAAGAGGAAGTTCAACATTTTCAACCGCCGACAATACGGGAAGTAAGTTATAAAATTGGAAGATGAAACCCATATTCAAAGCTCTCATCTCAGTCTTTTGATTGTCAGATAATTCCTCCAAATTTTGACCCCCGATCCAAACCTTACCGCTTGAGATGTCATCAAGACCCGATAATGAATTCAAGAGTGTAGTTTTCCCACATCCGGAAGGACCCATTATAGCGACCATCTCCCCTTTTTCGATAGATAGGTCAACACCTCTTAGCGCATGAACTCTAACCTCCCCTTCGTAAAACTTATGTAAATTTTCTGATTTGATCATCTCCGCAGGCATATCTTTTACTCTCCTAAGAGCGGTATAGGTGAAAGATGTTTATAAACCGGTGTTCCAAATCAAAAGAATAAAAAACATAATCTCAAAAATAAAGTGTCCATTCTATTAACAAGTAGATTGAAAATTTTATTTTTCTTCCGGTTGGTGGACTTGTCTAGTTTTGAAACCAACCCATAATCACTCGTTCTCTTTTCGAATATTCATCCATAGAAATGTCCCGACGATAAGTCCGGTAATAAGACCGGCACTCGCTCCCAGAGAGAACGCATCGATATATGGTATTTCCATACTCCACGCTGTTGTCAAGCCGATCACAATACCTACAGCTGTTCCCCAACCCATACCGAAGGGAACTACAAGCCATTCTTTTTCCCCGTACCATCCCTTGATCAAACCAAGAGCGGTTATAGTGCCAATGAGAATACCGAGTCCGATGCCCTGAGTGAAGACCAATGCAAGATCGATCTCGATAGAATCGATGGCAAGTATCCAGATGGTTGTCCATATACCTCCGCCAAAAATCAGTCCTAAAGCGAAAGCGATAGAGCCTATATTTTCAGAATTTATCTCTTCTCCCATGCTAAAAAGTAATCGAGTTCTAGTATTAGTAGCTTTTGTTTTTATAAGAAAAAATATTATATTAAATATTAACAGAATGAAAAATCTTTATATTAAGTAACTATTATAATTAGGGATGGTAAGGGGAAATACTGTCCGGGCCACGAACGTTGGCAGGGACATAAAGGCGGGCTTTAGAAATCTTACCGCGGTAAGGTGAACGAATACGTAGATATACTTTCAGATTCTCGGGAAGAAGCAATAAATGAGATGATGGAAAATGCAAAAGAGTTAGATGCCGACGCGGTCATCAACGTCAGATTCATGACGAGTTCAGTGATGCAGAACGCCGCCGAAGTACTGGTTTACGGGACCGCGGTCAAGTTGAAGTGATAATGATGGATCTTTGGAAGATAGGTTTTAGCCTATTGATAGTAGGGATAGCGATCCCCCGTAGGTTATGGTATATACCAGTTCATTTTAACTCCCTTAGAATGGTACTGGAGACTGTCGGTTCTTTTTATGATCGCTGGAGTCCTCATCTTACTGATCTCGGCCGTGATCGACAGGATCGGGCAAGTTAAACCGGAAGAACGATATTAATCGGTCCGACAAGCTCATCCAAGGTCAAAATTGCTTTTTCCCGAATATGACTATTGCTATAGACAACAATAGAACCGTCATAGCAGCACTTGAAACAATGGCGAACAGTATTTCATTTGAGATCTCGAACAGCGCAGGGACCGCGGGAAGAATAGATATCTGATTTCCTCCGTATATCACCAAGACCGCACCGACTAGAACCGATGGAGAGATCACTCCGATAAGTACCCCCGCTGAAGCGGAGATAGATATCATGGATAAACTGATTATTATCGAGTCTATCGTACTTTTTACCATATCTTCAGGTATCCCTCCAAATCGATAGTAATCTAAAGCCAAACCTATCATCAAAGAAAGGGATACGGCTATAGCGATGCAGAGGTAAACGGATAAGAATTTTGATATCAAAATGTTTCTTCTTTTTATCGGCCGTATGAGGAAAAGATCGTACACTTTGTTTCCTTTTTCATTGATGATTGACACGGTTAGCATCACCGCACCTAATGTACCACCTATACTCGAAACGACCAGTGAAGTCACGACCGTCAATGGCATCTCATCGCCAGTATCTGGAGAAAATAGGAAGAACAATATACTCAATACTGGAAGCCCTATCCACAAAACCATCATCACCTTGGATTTGTAAAATCCTTTCAATTCGTCTTTGAATAGTATAGATAAGCTCATGCCTGATCACTCTCCTGTACATATTTTATATATAACTCATCAAGATTTGGGGACGGTACGCCGTAATTTTTTATATTGTAGCCCATATTAACGATCTGTTTCAATATTTTATTAGATGCGACTGCGAGTTCTTCTTTATCATCGATAAAGATGTGTAGCCTGAATCCATCTTCCGCATCGATACCTTTTACCTCGGCTATGTTAGCTATATCTTCAAAATCCGAGACCCTTTCGTAAAAATCTATTTTGATCATTTTTGGAACATCCATCTTTTCTTTCAATTCCTCTAGACTACCAACATCTATCACTTGCCCTCTGCTTATGATGCCTATTTTAGTCGCTATATCTTGTACGTCACTCAATATATGCGATGAAAAAAGTACTGTAGTTTCTCCTCTGCTAAGCTCTCTAATTATCTCTTTGACTTGATACCTGCTTGCAGGATCCAACCCAGATAGAGGCTCGTCGAATACTAGAAATTTAGGTCGGTGAAGTAAAGCCTGAGCCAGTCCGACTTTTTGTATATTTCCTCCTGAAAGATTTTTGATCTTTCTATATCTGGAATCGGATATACCTACGAGGCTTAGGACTTCTTCGATCCTCTCATCCAATATGCTCTCATCTAGATTAGATAACCGACCGAACGTTTTCAACGCGTGATCTACGGTCCTCCATTCCTGAAAAGAAACCCTTTGAGGTAGATAACCTAATATCTCATGTATCTCGTCTCTATTTTTCGGCATCTGTTTCCCATCAATAGTTATCGTACCGGTAAAATCCGTGATCAATCCGATCAAAGATTTGATCGTGGTCGTTTTGCCAGCCCCGTTAGGTCCTATATATCCAAAAATATCACCCTTCTCGATTTTGAATGAGACATTCTGAAGTGCCGGGAAGTCAGAATAACTTTTTGATACGTTCTCCAATTCGACAAATCCGTCTTTCATCTACTCACACCACCTCTTTAATCCTCAAGGATATTCCCCCTCTCCATCAAACATTCACTTAAATATTTACCTTTATATCTAACTCTTTTTCTGAATTTCTCCTCAAATCCAACCTTATTGTAAAATTCTATCTCTAGATCATTCTTACTGTTAACGTGCAGGTATAATTTTTCATGTTTATCAGCGATCATCTCGATCATATGGGTACCTATCCCTTTTCCCTGATATTTTGGACTCACGCTTACTGTATGGATATAATAGCCGTCTTCGTCCATCTCACCTGCTACAATTTTGCTCATCTTCCTGTAGAGGGGCATCTTTCTTAAGAATGAGAAGAAACCTATTGTTCTAGCGAAGGCCTTACCAGAATCCTTATCGATCTTCGATTTTTGTTCTACGGGAAAACCCACGATCACCCCTACTATTTTCCCTTCAAGTATCGCTAGATGTATATTCTCTGGACTGAAATAATTATTCCCCATCTCCAAAAGTTTTATGATCACCTCAACAGGTTCTCTCCCGTATACTAAAGAATTCATCTCTTCGTCCGACTTGAATATCAAGTCCGCGAGGACCCGTTTATCATGTTTATTTGCATCGTATCTTTCTAATGTGATATTCATCTTGATTTCCTCCTCTGTAAAACAAGAAAGTTACAATCCTTTATAAATCGATGTTCCGAATGAAAATAAAGAAATCTTCCGATAAGTTCTTTGTTAGTCCTTTTCATCAATATTTGGATTCACACATAGGACATAAAAAAGATAGCTTCGTTCATAATTTACTGTGCTTTTATCAATTTATTAAGGACCTTAAGCATGTATCTTACCCCTTTTCTTTCAAAATGGGTGTCATTGAAATTGCCTATCAGATACGAATCCGTGTCTGGATGATAAAACATGAACGCTCCAGTTGCTCCAACGACACCCCATGATTTGAATTTTGCAGGCATCAGGAGCGGTATTTTTTTCAACATCCATATTCCATATCCATAATCGATTCCCAGACCAAATTTGGCTTTGTCTTTCATCATGATCTCTAAAGTTTCTTTTTCGATGAGCTCATGCCTCACGAGAGATCGCATGAACTTAAACAGGTCTTTCAACGGAGCTACGACTCCGCCACCTGCATAATCAATACCGGCATAACTCCCTTCATCAGTAAAAATCTTTACATCGGTCATCTTTTCTCCTTTGAGATAAAAATCTGCGATGGGAACTCCTGGATCTTCGATGGGTTCAGAAGAATGCAGCATATAGGAATGTTTCATCTCAAGAGGTTTAAATATACGTTCTTTGAGCGCTTCATGAAAAGGCATACCTGTTATCTTTTCTACTATAAAACCCAGGAGATAATAATTAGTATCTGTATAGTAAAATTTCTTCCCAGGAGGAAAATGTGGTTTACGATTTTTTTTGCCCCACTCGATAGCTTTCCTGGGATTCATATCGAGTTCCGGATTTTCCAAAATTTTTTCGAGTAAATGCCAAAAACTGTCGGGCAACCCTGATGTATGATTTAGCAGATGCTTGAGTTTGATCCGATCTGTATAATCATCACCTTTGTACACGTGCAGCCCCTCTAGTAAATCATCATCTATATATTCACTGATCCAGTCTTCAAAGGATAATTTCCCTTCCTCATACAATATGCTGATAAGAGTCGATGTGAACAGTTTACCTACGCTGGCCATGTAATTTGGCTGTCTATGATCAGCTAACCTACCGCCAGTAGTACCTTCCGCTATGTTGAGATGGATACCCAGCTTATCTGAATGAACTAGCAGATAGGCATTATTGATCTTAGGGTTTTTTTGTACTTTATTTCTGAAAGCATCATCGATAGAAGCCATTATCTTTTCTTTATCCATTTCTTCATCCCCTCTGTATGGAACTCTAATTCTATCATTTTCTCAGGTTATTTTCGATCGTTTCTATAGCTTTTTCTGGATTCCTAGTCGAGAATACGAGTTCTCTGATCCATCCTCTGTTCAAGGAGACCACGACTCTAGGACTTCCGAAAACGTTATAGATGGATCTCCATTTTCCATCGATCCTCATTAACCGATCTCCCCATCCCTCGTATCTCCAGGCTGATCTCTCATCGATGTGACATCCTTCCACTCTATCCCAAGATATCTTTTTCCTAAGAATCCCATATCCAACAGTCAATCCTTTAGAGGTCATCTCTACGCTCAATCTCAAGAAATTAGTAGTGAGTCCTATAAAAAATATAGTCATCGCTAGCCAGAACCAGCTCGGCAGAGGGCCACTCCAGGCCCATCCGAGCAGAACATCATAACTCCACAAAAAGAAGAAGATCGTCGTGATCGTGCTCAGGAGGAACGTCGCCTATTTTGAGAGGATAGTTTCTTTGTAAATGCCGTTGGCTGAATTATTTTCCAACTTTTTCGAGGGGGACCTGTTTTTATTTTTAGTTAATTGACTATTCACATATTTCGAATTCGTTTTTACACTCTCCTTTTGTCTAAGGTCTTCCGTAGACTGATAACGAATTGTCTCAAGAAGATATAAAGCTATGTTCAAGAGGTAGTGGAAAAAAGATAGGATTTGAGATGATTGATGTTCCTTTTACCCTCACTAGTGTTGAAGGGGGTTAGAAACGGTTTTGAGACGTTGTCAACTTTGATTTACTCAGTGTGTCCTTTTTATTCCCTGTACTTACCTATCGCAGCTATCCCTACTATCAGACTACCTATGAGTATGAATACCAATCCCCATTCGGGATCGAAATAAGAGTTATAGGGAGAAATGAAAATCGGCTGCATAACTATGAACAAAAAAGGGAACACAATGAGACCCGAGAGGAAAAGTTGACCTACTTTGAGACGCCGACCTTCGTACTCATCTTTTGGGATTAATGTGACCAATGTGTTTATCGAGGCTAAAACTAGTAGAGCCAATCCAGCATAGGTAGTGAATCCGAATACTGTAGAGCTGAACTCTCGAGTCTGCCAAGGTAAAGACTGAGAAGAAAATTGTACGGAATACCAAGGTAGAAAAGCACCAGCAATCAATAAGAAACAACCTATCAGCATCCATTTATCCATCCTTTTCATATTATACACCCGAATTCAACTTTTTTAGATGCCTTTCTATCGTTTTCATCGTCTCTTCCGGATTACTAGTTGAAAAGACATATTCCCTGATCCATCCTTCATTCACCAAAACCACCACTCGAGGACCACCTACAACGTTGTATACGCTCCTCCATTTTCCATCAACTCTCGTTATGCGTAAACCCCATCCGCCGTATCTGATAGGTGAAGTTTCGTCAAGATACGAATCTTCGACTCTATCCCAAGATATCTTCTTTTTGAATATACCGTATCCTATAAGAATACCTTCCTGATCGATCTTGATAGTCAATCTCCCAAAGTTGATTGTAACAGCAAGCAAGAACACAGTCATAATAAGCCAGAACCAGTTCGGGACTGGATCAGTACCTATTGGACCCTCGACCATCTGATAGGCATAAAAGATGAACAATATTATGGTTATTACTGATAGAAGGACTGTAGACCATTTTGAGAAAAGCGTTTCTTTGTAGCTTTTTCTTGTATTATTATATCCTTTATTGCTATATACTTTATCCCCTCTTCCTTTGAAATACTTCGTC
>JBKHFH010000065.1:0-10639 GCA_046540335.1 Thermoplasmata archaeon
GGATCAAAGAATTCTTGCCAAGAAAGTTTAAAAAGTTATGTCAATGACTATAATTTGCTTTCCGTCGATAGCAAAATACACTAGAATCAATCCTTTTTACTGAATAATCATATAGAGATCACTAAAAAGATGCAGCGAAGATCTTCGAACCTTTGAATGATCACAGATCTATCAAACCCGAAATCGGTGGAAAATATTAAGTCGTACATCGTTCCGAGTTATACGAAGGGAACTATATTTTTTCTGCGGATGGAAGGAAAGAACATGAGCAAAAATGGAAAGATATTTACTAACCATATTGTATATTGACAAAAGGAAAAGGTGATAAAGATAAAACAGTCTCCTTTGAAGGGATTAAAATCATTGTCCTCGCCGTTGACCCGAGAGGAGTTGATGGAAGGAAAATTAGCTTTAATAATAATAGATATGCAATACGATCTAACTGCACAGGGACAGGGCGTTTTGAAGGAGGCGGAGGAATTAGGCGTGCGAGAAGGATACGACTATTATTATGACCGTATTCAGAATTCTATCATACCGAATATCCAGAAACTTCTCCAGAGTTTTAGAGAATCTGGAAATAAGATCGTATTCACGAAGATCAGATCTGATTTATCATTTAGTAACGGAGATGGACGGGATGAGTACACTCTCAAGGAAACAGATGAAAAGAGCGTTATCCTTGAAGAGATAGAGCCGACGAATGACGACATCGTTATAACAAAGGACGAACCGGATATTTTCAGCGGTACGAACTTGGACTCTCTGCTCAAAGAGAGCGGTGTAAATACTTTGATAATGGCGGGAGTTCTCACGAACGAATGTGTTCTGGCTTCGGTTTTTCAAGCCGTAGAAAATGAATACCGTGTCGTTCTAGTCGAAGATTCAACCGCTGCTTTTTCTGAAGAGATACACGAAAAAGCTATGGATCTCATCGATGAAAATCCGATCATAATAACCTCGACTGAAGATATTTTGGATTTATTATGACTCTTTCTCACCGAGTTGATACGAAGAAAGCACCAGTCCTTTCACTTTGTCTCCGCCATCTTCAACGGGTTCCAAAGCCCAGTACATATCTTTTTGGTCGGAATGCTTTGTTCGAAGAAGATCTCTGTCCTTTACAGATCTTTTTTCTCCATCATCTATAACTTCTTGGAAGAGTTTTTTGTTTTCACCGTTTGGAAAGAGGTCGAAGTGGTTTTTACCGATAACTTCTTCGGGAGAATAGTCAGTTTTTTCAGCGTATGCGGAATTAGCATAAAGCAGGTCAAAACTAGGGTCTAGATAGGCCATCATGACCTCGGAATGAGCCATCAGTGCGTCCAGGATCTCTCTTTGGGTTTTTTCTGTGGTGATGTCTTTCATGAGCAGAGAGAAACCTTTGTTTTCTTTTCCATTGAAGTAGAAACAATCCATGGTAATGACGACGGTTTTGTGTTCTCCAGATTTCGTTTCTATCTCTATCATCTCCTCGACGAACTCGTCTTTTGTTAGGACTTTTTGTTCGAGATTTTGATGGATACCGGTTTCTAACAATTTTTCGATATTTCTTCCCATCAGATCTTTGTCGATAAATCCTGTTATATCTTCTGCACTTTTATTAAGGAATATGATGTCTTTATTTTCATCTAGAAGTATTAAACCATCATGAGTTTGTTCGACGACCTTTTCGTAGATCTCTGGCGATTTAGATATGGTTTCGTGCTTTCGTTTCATCTCTTCGAGTAGGTCGTAATTATCCTCCAATCTCGGGCTGATAAAGAAGACGTCACCGTAACCCCCGCCGGATTTTTCGATCAGGTCGTGATCCATCAAAATATCGAGGTGATGCTTGACCGTTCGATAATTGAGGTCTAGAGTGTTTGCTAGTTGGTTGGTATTGTAGGATCTGTCCTTGAGATGATCTAAGATCTTGATCCTGTTCTCACCACCTTGCTGTCCCAGTATAAGATATGACAGTTCTTGTTTAATTTTAGACAATCTAGATTCCTCTTCAGTTTTATATTAAATCAGTGAATAATCAATATAAATATGATTCTTCATTATCTGTAATAAATCATTTACAAATATCACCGGATTACTTACAAAAGATTTACAAATATCAGTATCAGCTATACTGATCTCACCTAGGATGGATCGACTATCGATATTTTGTTAAATCTTTAGAACTGGCATAGAGACCTCGGCGAAGACTAGAGGACTGTAGATCAGGTCTTATAAGTGGAACTTGTTCAGTACCTGAGAGTGAATGTATCGATAGATACTTTCGATATTTTAAGTACAAGAGTTAAATACTATAATTTTTTTAGTAGGTGATAAAAGTGATAGTTTGACTGAACGATATTGTGGGGACGGCGAAAGCGAGCTACCTATCGATTTTTTTTATGTGGACCTATCCGAGTGCGGGAGATGCCAATCCAGTGATGGAGCTTTAGACGAAGCCTTGAGAGAGTTGAGGGAACGGATCCACCAGAACGGGATCTCGACGATCAGTATCAAAAAGACGAAGATAACTAGTGATCGGCAAGCTAAGAGATACGGTGTGAAAAGATCCCCGACTCTGCGGATCGACGGCAGAGATATTGAGGAAATCGTGAATGAGGAGTATGAGGTAAAAGATAGTTATTGTCCGTCCTGTGAGGATGTTACGGGGCCTGACTGTGATGATGTCACCGGCGGAGGCAATGATTGCAGGGTGTTCGAATACGAGGGAAAGAGTTACGAGACCATCCCTAAAGAGATGATAAAAGAAGCTTTGATGAAAACGGTCGGGATAGAAGAAAGTTCGTCAAGCTGTTGCGGACCCGATGAGTCAACATCCAGCTGCTGTGAACCGGATGAGACCTGCTGTTGATTTGATATCTTTATATTTTTAGATCCGATAATATACTTTCAATCGATCGTATATCTACTTCCACTTTCTCCCCGTTTTCAGTGTAGAAGATGTACGGTTTCACTTCTTTATCCGGATATACCCCTTTTACCGCGTGGTAGTAAATGCTCAGCTGCTTGAAATACTCGTTTTGAGCGGTCTTTTTCCTATCGGTCTTGTAATCTATTATCTCTACAGTATCTCCATATAAATGGATCAGATCGATGATCCCTTCGAAGATAATCTTCCTCCGCTCAGTTTTTACCGGTAATAAGCAGGTCTCTTCGGTGACGAGTTCTCCTTCGAGTCGATCTATGAACTGTTTCACGTTCTTTTCGTCCATGTTCTCCGGTTTCACATCTTTTTTCACATAACCTTCGGCGAATGCATGAACCTTTGAGCCGTATTCTGTACCCAGCCCGTAGTCTGAATCCTCGAAGATTGATTCGTCCATCAGCGAGTGAGCGGAATACTTAACCGGAGCGTGTTCTTTCGCTTCTTTTATCTCCAGTTCTTCCCGCTCTTTGCTTTCTGGAATAGAAGGCTCGATCTTGATATCTAGCTGTTTTGGCCCGATGCTCAAATTGTTGAAGAACTCACTCTCGTTTTCCTCTTCAGCGGTCAGAAAAAGATAGTTTTCAGCTCTAGTCATCGCCACGTAGAAAAGCCTTCTTTCCTCGTCATAATCTCCGGTGAGACACTTGGACATCACATAACTCCTCCAGTTGTCATAACTGTACGGGTATCCTTCTTCGGAGAATACCTTGTTCTGCCTAAGTCCCAAAGGCTCGCGGTACTCTATCGCTCCGCTGAAACCGCCGCTCTGGGCCCCCATATCGGCCAGGATAACAACGGGATATTCTAGACCTTTTGCGCTGTGAATCGTTTGGATATTGAACACTTCGTCTTCGGTGGTAGAGTCGACTTCATAGGTCTCCCCGGCCTCTATATTATCCGCTATAAAGTTGATCATGTCGCCGCGGTTCAAGTAGGTGTTATCATAAGTAGTTTGTAATATCTCGAGGATCCTGTCACTGAAAGCGTCGTTCATGGAATACTCGTCGAAGACTTTTCTAGCTACCGAGCCGATGGTCTTCTCTCTTTTGAGTTCATGCCTGAATTTGAACATCTGATCGGGATAAGAGCCCGTTTCGAATATCTTCTCTATCTCCTCTAGACTGTAACCGGCTTCATCCAAGATGACCGACCAACCTCTTCTTGAGTTACTGTTCTGTAAGATCCGCAGCCACGCTAGAAGTATTAGTGAAGGTTCGGTCCTGAACAATTCTATACCACCTTCGTAAGCCACCGGTACGCCGTGTTCCTCCGCCTTTTTCAGGAGTTCAAGACCGAACTTTCTCGTTCTGGTCAGGACCGCTATGTCGCTGTACTCTATCTTTCTTTTTTCTTTATCATCCGGTACCAGGTGGTCTTCATCGTTCACGATATCGGTGATCTTCGACAGGATGACCTCTTTTTCATTCGATCCAACGTAAGCGCTTATCTCCGTGGGACCATCGTTATCCACGGATTCCAGCTCGGTTATGTCGGACCTGATCTCTTCTTCGTCAAGTGTTTCGTTCTTGGTAGCTTCTACGTACAGGCTCTGATAGGAAAAATCTATTATCTCCTGCGTAGAACGGAAATTTTCTTTCAACGGTATCTCGTCTTTTATTTCTGTGGAGTAGGATATCCTGGTCCTGTCGCTGTTCAGATCTTCTTTGAACCTATTCAACCTGTTTTCGAATTCGGTTATGTTTTCTACCGACGCGTACTGGAACGAGAATATACTCTGTTTCCAGTCTCCCACGACGCATATGTTGCCCGTCTCCGAGAGCAAAAGTGTGAGTTTGAACTGTATCTCGTTCGTATCCTGGAATTCGTCGACCATAACATGCTGGAAACTCACGCTCTCTCTGAGCGAGTCGTCCTCGCAAAGGAGCGCGAAAGCGAACATCATCATGAAGCTGAAGTTCAGGTAGTTCCTGCTCAGAGCGTACTCTATATACTCGAAGTAAACGTCGTGGACGAAGCTTTTCAGATCTGATCTGTCTTCATGGAAACACATCTCCGCGTACTTTTCGGGCACCTGCTTATCTGCTCTTATCTCCCGATATGATGGAGTATCTTTAAGAAAACATTTGTTCTTGTATCCCGTCAATCTTTTTCTGAGTTCTGACTGCCTGGGTCCGTTCGCGCCGGGTACGGTTTCGTTCGCCTCGTCGAACAGTTCCTTGAACTCTTCGAGATCCCCGTCGAGGTAACGTTCGGAATTCCTGAACCATCCTTCGTCGGTAGGAAAGATACCTTTAGCTCCTAGAGATTTGATCAGGTCTAGAAGGTTGGATTTGTCGTAAAGTATGCTGTAGTATTGGTCGTACTCGGGATGATCGTCCATGAATTCGCTGATGAAACTGTTGAATTCCTGTCTTTCCAGGATCTCGTTCTCTATCACACTGGTCGACTGGGTGATCCTATCGTTGATACCGATGATCTCGGGTGCTTCATGACCGTACCGGCTCAGGATACGGTTACAGTAGCTGTGGAATGTGGATATAGGCGCGTCTCTCAGTTCCGACTTGTCGTAGTCGGATATGTTGATGATACGCTCCTTCATGTTCTCCGCAGCATTGTTGGTGAAAGTTATAAGCAAGATATCGTCCGGTCGAACTCCCTGATTCAAAAGGTGTATGTATCTTCGGGAGATAGTGAAGGTCTTACCCGTTCCCGGTCCCGCGTCCGCTATGTAGATCCCGTCTGTTTTAGTTATGAGTTCCTCCTGCTCATCGTTCGGCGTCGGTTCACTCATACTATCACCAGATCCTTGTTCTCTATCTCGTCCGGATCTATGTCTTTCACCGGGAAGGAGGTGGATCTGTACTCGTTGTAGAGTTCTATCTGCTCTTGTAGGAATCCTTCGAACCGGTCTATATCGCTCTTGAAGTATCTGGTTTCTCTGAATCTGACGAACTTCTTCATGATCGATCGACAGGCCTTTTTGACGTATTTGTAGGAACCTATCTTTTCTCGGCAGTGGTTGATGAATTCTTTGGTAACATCATGATCGAGTAGTTCATCCTTTTCCAGGTCCGGTATATCTCTGTCTTCGAAGAAAGAGCGATAATTTTTGTATTTCAGCTTGTTCAAAACTTTTTTCCTGTTGTTCGAAGACTTCAGCCATTCGAACATCCCCTCTTCATGGACCATGTCGTTGAATTCTCTAGGATGATATTGAATAGTGACTATATTGTCGGAGTAGTCTCCTTCTCCGGATACAACGTCTCTCTCGTTGTCCAATAGATGATAGTAGGTGAAGTCGATCTTTTCGTTCGGATAATAGCGTCTGTGATGTGCCAGGTACATCTTGGCCTGAAAATCCGGTCTTTCGTGTATCTCTTCAGTGTCGGATCTTCTCATGACCGCATAGATGGATTTCTTCGAGCCGGTCTTGTGATCGATCAAGTGGTCGGGCGCCTGTACAAAGTCGACTTTTCCCTTCGCACCTATCTCTTCATCGTAAAAGGATACTTCAGTGAATTCTGTGTTAATCGGTTCTCCGAACGATTCAGCGAAGATGTTGTCCGCATGTTTTTTCTCGTATCCTTCAGGCTCTTCGAGTTCGGGTTCCTGCTTTTCCAAAAAGTCGACCAGATTTTCTAGACCTACTCTGAACTTCGTTTTCATGATATCCATCTGGTGTTCTTCCATGAAAGGAGAGAGTTCTTCGGACATCTTTTGGATTATCTTTTCCTCCTCATCTTTCATTTCAGGATGATCGATCAAAAATTCCGCCAGATCGTGGAACACGGTGCCTCTCCTGAAATATATCTTGTCCGGTCTCTCGGTCAACTCATCGAAGAAACGGTCCTTCGGACAGTGAGCTAAAGTGTTCAGAACTGACTGGCTGAGCATCTTCGTCTCTTCTTGCTCCGTTTCGATTTTCTCTTTTTGGAAAGGTGATCTTCGTTCTTTCAAAGGCCGATGTCTCAACTCGTGCTTTAGATCCGTGAATGATTCTATAGTTTCGTCGGTGAATTCGTTGAAGTAGAATGATGGAGTCATGTTTTGGTTCAGCTCCTTGTTTTTTACCAGGAAGTAGCGTCTTTGGCCGTTCTGAAGAAGTATCTTGAAATCTTTGATCTTCCTCTCGTCGTACTTTTTTTCGTCCACCCAAGGTTTTGAAGGTACCTCGGGCGTCCATGATGAATCCATCCCCAGGTAGAACACGATAGGTCGATCGATGTAGGTAGAGGTGGATGGTGACGCGATCAAAACTCCCTGTGATGCAGATTCTACCTGGATATCGAATGTTTCCAGATAATAGGTGAGAGAATTGAGGCGCTGGAGAGTGATCTTTTCGTCGATAATATCTATAGCTTTTAATTGTTCTTGCAGTTCATCCAGCCCTTCCTCGAAGTAATCATCGTTAATAAGCTCTCTGAACGTTTTTTGAGGTATATCGTCTATGAGGTCCGTGACCGGATCTTGAAAGGAGTGTATGAAATACTCCTCTTCCTTCGGCCTTATCTTTTCTTTTGCCAGGGAACGTATGTCCTTGATCTTCGCACCTCTCCTGTAAAATGAGAGACGGATGAGGTTCAGGAACTTTCTCACTCCCTCAGATTCGGTGATATCTCTTGAGACCATGTGAGGTATTTTCTGGGAACGGAACTGAGATTCCAACAGGTAGCGGTAATCGGAATCCTTTTCCATCACTATGGCAACGTCTTTAGGGCCCAGCTTTTTGACGTGCTCAAGAACGGTCTGGGTTATCTCCGTTGTGGAATTGAAGACGTTGAATTCAGGTAAAGTAGTAGTGGAATCTTCGAAGGGCTTTACGGTATCGTATCTATCCGGTAAGACCTTCTTATCGAGTTGGGTGAACTGGTGAGGGCCGAGGACCGCAAGTTTGACTTTTGGAGGAACTGTGTATCTCTCGGGTGCGCTGTACGGGTTGATAGTGTTTTTTAACAGGTTGACGATCTTTTTGACATCTTCAGAATCATATCTGTCGTGCTTCATCACCTCGTCCGGTTCACCTGTCTCCATCCAGCATTCCACGATGTTCTCGAAAAGATAGCTGGCTTCTTTCCACTCCAGGTCGGTTTGATCCACGATCTCTACGAACAGTTCCCTCTTATCATTGAACTTCTTTTCGGCGGGAACGCTATTGAGAGCCAGCCTTCTAGGTGTAGTCGCGAACGGCCCGAGATGTGGAGCGGTAAGACGCGCGTTCAGGGCGTCTGCAAGAGGTGCGTCTACAGTCAGGACCAGATCGTGATCTTTGACTTTATGGTAAATCTCGTCTATACTGAGAGAACGCTGTAAGCTCAGGGTGATATGGTCTCCCATGTGAATCCATTCTACATTTGGAAGAGTGTATAAATCAATTTTTGTAGGGGCTCGTTGGTCTGTGAATTTCGAAAAGTATTTAGGTCTATAGGTCCATCTTATTAATTGAACAGGGGGGGATTTGGGATGAAAAAGAAAGTAGTTGTCATCGCTATCGCTTTTTCTCTGCTGTTGATCGGTATCTTCGCAGCGTTCGGAACGGACGTAAGTTTGATCATAGGTTTCATCGCGCTCTTAACGATGGCGTTGATCGGAATAACGGTCTTTTTGACTGGCGGCGAAGAAAGTGAGTTCAGGTCGGAAGAGGATAAATTGGGGGTCAAACATCATAGTGAAACTCGATCCACCGCGTTGGGATGCTATGGGCCCGAGGCGGAAGAAGAGAAGTTCGCTCATTATGAAGAACCCCCTCCCCAAAAAAAGCAGCAAAGATGATAGCATCTAAGAGCGGATTTTAAGACCGTTTCGACGAGAGAACGATCACCGTGAGTATCGCTAGTAAGATCCCGACTATCTTAGGGACGGATAAACTCTCGTTGAGAAGTACGACTCCTAAAATCACGGTAGTGATAGTCGCCAAGACCATCATAGGTTTGGCGTTGCTGGCCCCGACGGTCTTAAGACCCTTACAGAAGGATATGAAGGTAAAAGCTCCGAAGATCCCGTTTATTCTTGGGATAGACGATGTAAAAGCTGAGAGAGCTCTGGAGAGCGAATAAGCCGTAAAGAGCGATCACAGCGGTCGAGATCACCATCGTTTGAACTGAAGCTCGGAAAAATCTTGATTGATCGGCCCCTTTTTCTAAAACGCCTTTCCGCAGGAATACTGTTGAAAGACCCAGGGTCAATATCGAATTTTATTTCGAAGTCCTTCTGGCGGAAAACATAGATCATAACGATCGGCAGAATAGAGATCATATGAAGACAGCCGGCCAGGGACCCAGTGCGGTGACTCCGAGCTTGGAAAAAAGATCGCCTACACCCCACAGTAGGGCGGCAGCAACGACAAATATAGTCCCGCTCCGAGTTCCTTTCATCTTCGATTTCCCGTGAAAAAAAGGCCCGATTTAAAAATTGGTGTGATTTGTGAGAAGTGAAGGAGGTCAGTCTTGAAGTCAGCTTGAAGAAAATAGACGTCGTGCTCGACATCGAATCTGGTTTTTTGGCCTTGAGAGGATACGGAACCGTAAAGAAGCTTTTAGTACATCGATGTATTCAGGGGATAGAGCTAAAGTTACATCCTTTTGATTTTATGTTAACTGTAATTAACGTTTTTAGTAAAAACATGTTAACTGCAATTAACGTTTTTTAGAGAAAAGGATCGGTATGTCTTATTCTTTCTTTTTGATATGGATGTGTTCGTGGAAAATAATCGATCGAGAGATATTTTCGACCATGAGGGATTCATCTCTATTTACGATCTTTAGAGTCCTCGAATTCTTCCAGCTCGTAGTTCCCGTAACTCTTGACATTGGGTCTCTTTTTTAAAAAATAGTACGGTACAGCTCTGATCGTAACGATTGCTATCACGAGCAATACAATCATCATCGAGAAGGTCAAAATCGCGAGTAACAAAGCGAAGATATTGAGAAAAAAGATGAGAAAGGCCGCTAGAAGGACCGCTAGGATCAGTCCTCCTATGACCAAGAACGCAGTTTTCATCCTATCCGAACGATATGCTGGGTCCGTCGTTGGAATCGCCGCTGGGTAGATGGGCTTTCAGGCTTGCCGCAAGATCGCGGATCGTCATACTCTGAAGCCAGACCTTACCCGGTCCTCGGAGAGTGGTCATGAACAATCCTTCGCCGGAGAAGAGCGAGCTTTTTACCCCTCCGGTCCTCTGTATATCGTAATCGACCCTGCTCTCGAATGCAGCCACTTTTCCTGTAGAAACTTTTAGGATCTCTCCCTGCTTCAGTTCCTTCTCGATTATGTCTCCCGTTACATGGATGAACGCAATGCCGTTCCCCGATAACCTTTGGAGTATGAAACCTTCACCTCCGAACAGGCCCGCACCGAGTTTCTTCTTGAACTCTATATCGAGGTCGACGCCCTGCTCCGCACACAGGAACGCGTCTTTCTGGGCGATATAATCTCTACCGGGGGCGATCTCTAGAGGTTTTATCCTTCCCGGAGAGTTGCCTGAGAAGGCCACGATCCCGTTTCCACGCTCGACGGTGAACTTTGTCATGAAGAACGACTCACCGGACATCTTCCTTTTCAGGCCCTTCATGAAACCTCCCTCGGCCTCCGTGTTCATCATCACGTTATCCGACATGTAGGCCATGGTTCCAGCTTCGCCGTATATCAGATCTTGGGGTCCCAGTTGGATGGTCACCATCTCCAAGTTGTCCCCGTCTATCTTGTATTTCATGAGGATGGACATAGTTTCTTTTCATATATATTTTTTGG
>JBKHFH010000066.1:0-9739 GCA_046540335.1 Thermoplasmata archaeon
CGGACTCGCCGGGATTTTCGTCTGACCTGGTATTTCCAGATCAGCTTTCGAACCCGGGTTTGGGGCTCCGGAAGCCCCGGTGATATCCTTTGCAGCTCCGCTTCAGCAGAAACGGAGTAGCTACACCACGAGCCCAAAAAGAAATATCTAGTTTAAACTACTTGCAGAGCAGTGTTGTTCTAATTTACAGGAGAAATCTAATCTTCGAACTCGGTATAACCGCATTTACCGCAGGAAAGCCTGTCCTCATGTTTGGCTAGAAATACACCGTCGCCACATTTTGGACAGCTCCTTCTTTTTCTCTTGATCTCTCCATCTTCTACTTCAAAAATATCTCCTTTGTTCATATCTATCACCTATTCTCAACCTCTATCCTTAAAATAATCTCTTTCGTACTTCTCCATAGATTCACTGTCTTCATAAATCCTTGCCTTGACTGATGACTCTTCCTTACCATACTCAGTATCTACCTTGTCGATAACGATGTTTTCTTTGGATGTATTAGCAAGACTAGCAATCTCACCGGTCAGTGATTCTCTAGTAGGTGTTCCTTCTCCTTCATGAGCCACTTTAAGAGTCATCTCGCGCCTGTTCATGAGATCGTTCTCTTCTTCGTGTTCAATTTCGACTTCCGCCATCTTATCTACCATTTTCCACTTCTATCATCTTATTTATTATTTCCCAAGCCTTCTCTTTCAGATCTCGGGTTATCTCGTTTATGACCATACCCTCGTCGGGTATGCCGTATATGACTATACCGCCTTCAGGGCAGAGAGCGATCGATACTAGTGAAAGCATGTCCTCTTCACCATCCACGTAGATGGTCACTTCTTCATCACTCTCTATCGCCTCTTCTACCTTTTCCCAGGACTCTCGAGTGATCATAGATTGAGGATTTACGAGGTGGATAACCTCTTCTTCATCCCACTCCCTCACTTCGAATTCACCTCTCTTGGTCTTCCCATCGACGATCGAAACTTCAGGTACAATCCCCTGTCTGAGAAGTTTGTCCGTGACGAAATCCCCGACAGTTATTATAGGGGATTTATCCCGGTACTCGCTTGGGAGTTCTCCTTCTATAACCGGACCGAGGGTTTTTTTCAGCTCATCTCTATCTTCGGGCTTTAATTTGAGATCTGAACTTGGAATATTTCTCAAGATCATCTATCCCCTGACTTTCAGAGCAAATTTTCCGTTCGCATTGATCCCCATCTTTTTAGCAAGCATCGAATGTTCATGATCGACTATTACCAGGTAGCCCTGCCATTCTCTAGATACTTCTCCACCGCACAGAGGACATTCGTTCTCTTCAGTCAGATGGTTACATTCTTTACAGGCTTTTAACTTCGCCATATTTTAACCCTCCTCTTGCTCTTCTCTTTCTTCTTCTATCCATTCAAGCTTGCCGAGCCCTTTCTGTCTCATGGTCATGCCTATTTTACTTTCTCTTGGATTCCTATCGTTTATGCTGACGGTGACGATCCTCGCTCTGATCTCATCGTCTATACCGAGCGTCCTATTGGATTCCTGTCCGATCAAAAGCTGACTTCCCTGGTCGACTTCGACCTTGTCGTTCATTATCTGACTTATGTGAAGTAGACCGTCAAGAGGACCAAATCTAACGAAACCTCCAAATTTGAGGACTTCACATAGATATCCCATGATCAGTTCCTGTTCTACTAGCTCGAAATATAGTGCATCATATTCTACTTCCTGATAGACACCGCCGTCTCCGTGAACAACTTTACCTTCCCCTTTGCGGTCGACGTTAGTAGCTAAAATCACCAGCTTGTTATCGTCTTCGATCACTCCTTCGAGTTCTTCTTTAGCGATAGCTCTAGCAGCATCGTCTATGTTTTCGTCCAATCGGTCGGGAGGAATCCGAACGGTATCCGTTTTTCTCTCCATTTTGTACATGACTTGTTCACCTATACCTATTCAAATCATACCAATACAAGGCCGTATTTGGCGATAGCGGTTGCGAAAACGAGAGCCACTATAGACATCAACTTTATCAGTATATTGAGCGAGGGACCTGAAGTGTCTTTGAAAGGATCGCCTACCGTATCACCGATGACTCCAGCCTTGTGGGCATCGGAGCCCTTACCTCCATGGTGACCTTGTTCTATATATTTCTTTGCATTGTCCCATGCTCCACCGGAGTTCGCCATCATTATCGCGAGTACGAATCCAGTCCCTACTGCGGCCATCAAAAAGCCGACCAATGCTGTGGGTCCGAGGATGAAACCAATTACCAGCGGGATTATGATCGCCATGAGTCCGGGAATGATCATCTCTCTCAGTGCAGCCGAAGTGGCTAGATTGATCGGAAGCTGGTAATCTGGTTCGGCTTCGCCGTCAAGGAGTCCCGTGACTTCTTCAAACTGTCTTCTAGCTTCTTTCACTATCTCGAAAGCTGATCGACCGACGGCTTTCATCGTTATCGCACAGAACAAGAACGGAACCATCGCGCCCACGAATACACCGGCCAACATCGAGGGTTCCATGATGCTGAATTCACCTACATCAAATCCTATCTCAGAAGCATAAGCTGCGGTGAGTGTCAGCGCAGTTAGTGCTGCAGATCCGATCGCGAATCCTTTACCTGTAGCGGCATTTGTATTCCCAAGAGCATCCAATGCATCCGTCCTTTCTCTCACCTTCGGATCGAGACCGCTCATCTCAGCGAGCCCACCAGCGTTGTCAGCGATGGGTCCGTAGGCGTCCGAGGAAAGAGTGATACCCAGTGTCGACAACATCCCGATAGCCGAGATCGCTATACCATAAAGACCGGCAAAGAAATAAGAAACAAGTATTGTGATGGAAATGATCACGACTGGGAACGTAGTACTCTCCATCCCTGTGGCAATACCTTGGATTATGAAGGTAGCAGGACCGGTTTCAGTCGATTCTGCCATCTTCCTCGTCGGTGAATATCTCTCCGAGGTGTAGTACTCTGTGAAGAAACCTATTAGAACACCCGCTACTAGACCAGCTACGACCGCACCGAAAATACGGTAAGCTAGGTAATCAAACTCAGCGGGCGGCAGCAGAAAGTAAAGGATACCAAAGGTGAATATCGTGATGAGTATCGCGGCACCCCAAGTTCCTTTTCTCAGTGCTTTCAGCAGGGTCTCTTGGGACGCGTCACCTTCAGCCTTGATGAAAAATATCGCTATCATAGAAGATATTATCCCCGCTCCAGCTATCATGAACGGTATCGCAAAGATGTGTAGTTGGTCCTGAAGAGCACTCAAAGGTGTGTGACCGAGGAGTTCGTTCCCGGTATAAATCATCCATCCAAGGGTGAGTGCAGCTATTATTGTATTTGTGTAAGATTCGAAAAGATCAGCGCCCATTCCGGCTACGTCACCAACATTATCTCCTACGTTATCAGCTATGACTCCAGGATTTCTGGGATCGTCTTCAGGTATTTCAGCTTCGACTTTTCCCGCAAGGTCGGCACCTACATCTGCAGCTTTTGTATATATGCCGCCGCCGACCCTAGCGAATAGAGCTATAGCACTAGCTCCAAAACCGAATCCTGCGATGTACGTGACCGCGTCGTTCAATCCCAGAATGCTCCGGATCACTAACAGCATGATGCTCATGCCCAAGATACCGAGTGAAACAACCGTTAATCCCATAACCGAGCCTCCTCTGAAGGCTATGGTCAGAGCCTTGTTCAGACTCTCCCTTGCTCCCTGTGTCGTGGGGGCACTTGCATTCGTCGCGGTTATCATCCCGATGTAACCCGCTGTAGCTGAAAGTATAGCACCGATGATGAAGGGGAACCAAGTCATAGGTGTTACCTGTTCGATAATGTCTTTAACGGCGAGAAGTATAGCCACTACGACCACGAAGATAGCTATGTACTTGTATTCAGTATGAAGATAGGTTTTCGCTCCTTTCTGTACTTCCTTTGACAGCTTTTTCATCTTTGAAGTTCCGCGTTCTTGTTTGGTGATGAACTTCGCGAAGAAACTCGCGAGAGCCAACCCGATCAACGCCGCAACTATCGCTCCTAACGTCGCTAAGGTGATATGATCTAAACCTAACATAATATCTTACCTATCTCCACGATTGAAAATTGGTTTATATAGTTTTTGTTATTTAGAACCCATTTTGAGATTTAGACCTCTATTAAGAATAGCCTTCAGCAGACCGACCAATTACGGGGACAGAGATATATAATTTTCTCAAAAAAAGATAAATAAAGAATGTAGAGATTATGGAGATATGGAGATCAATCCCGGTGTGATACAATCATTATGGGTCGTAATCCTCGTGACCTACTCCATCTCCGTAACGCTGGCGACAAAACGATTATATCACTGGATGATCGAAAAAGGAGTGAAAAACAATGTCGCCATTTATTACGACAGGAAAGTGGTCCATATTTTTGGAGGCGGTGTTGCCACTCTTTTCGTCCCCTTCGTTTTTGGATCACCTTTTTTTCCGTTGCTAATAGGCATGATCCTTGCCATCTTCACTTATCTTCCATACCGAAGGGGGAAGATATTATATTGGGTCCAAACCGAGGAGAACATGAACGATGTGAAATTTTGTTTTATGTGGGGGTTGATCGTTTTCCTATTATGGTATTTTTTGGGAAGTCCCTGGATCGCGATAATTCCTCCGGCGATGATGGCTTTTGGCGATGGTGTTACAGGAATCAGCAGGAATTATATTTTCAAAAAAAGGACGAAACATCCATGGGGTAATGTTTTCATGATAGCCGTGTGTATCCCCATCGGATATTTTTTCGGTTCTTTTGAAGGATTGGCTCTTTGGGGTGTTTTGGCAGCTTTCGTTGCCTCTTTTGTGGAAAGATACGAGATCGGTCCGATAGATGATAACGTCTTGATAACAGTTTCAGCAGCACTCGTTCTATTGATCGGGTCTGCTTTGTAAGATATGTTTTAAAGAAACCAAAAGAGTTAATATGACCTTTCTCATAAAAGTGATGCTAGAAAGGAATTAACAAAAAGAGGCGATAAACATGGACGATGAGAATACTATATTTGTCGGTAGTAAGGAAACGATGAATTACGTACAAGCTGTTATGACGCAGTTCAACAGCGGAAGCGACGAAGTAGTGATAAAGGCTCGCGGAAGAGCCATCAGTAAAGCAGTAGATGTCGCAGAGATAACTCGACATCGGTTCATCGAAGAGGCAGAAATAACCGATATCATTACCGACACAGAAGAAATAGAAAATGACGAAGGTGGAACGACTAACGTCTCCTCGATGGAGATAACCCTAAAGAAATGAGATAGGTAAACTCCTGTAGAGTAAAACCTTGGGCCTTGATACTCTCTTTGGATTCAAGCGGAGTATTGAGCCTGTTAGAAGAGATCAAGGGTTCCACTGCAACAAAATATTTCCTGTTTGTTTTTTAATATTTATATATTTTTTGATATAAGATATCGAAGCTCTCATTATATCCTTCCGATAGCTTTTTGAAAAAGTCATCCTAAATTGGAGATAAGTACTTTTTATCACATTTTCATTACGATGGTAAAAGAATTACCCGGGGGACCGAAGGCGAGGATCAACACCCGCTATCGATTCCCCGGCACCTCCCCCCCCTTTGATCACTTATCATCATCACTTTGTAGGTAGTTGTCTCCCCCAACTGGCGAAATATAATAATGTATCTCGTTATTAATAAGGTTTACTCCATATATATTATTAGTAAAATTTTAAAATATTAATATTAGTACTGTATTAGTACTGTATATCAATCAAGTCGACATCAACGATAGATCAACGTTTCGCTCTCTTTAGGAATTTCATGGACTCGAATGCTGCTAGAAAGATGGCTGCCGCTCCTAAAACTTGTGCCCATCCCATGAGACCGATGCTCGCGAATTCGAGGAAATCGCTGATGATCGGACCGTAGACCCCTATGAATACCAGTCCTATAGATGCTATTATAGAGTATACTATTATCTTATTTGAGAAGAAATTCTTGCTGAATAAAGAGTCATACTCGTATCTTCTAGACATGATATTCGTGAACTGGCAGTAGGCGAGAGTCAGGTAACTGATCGTTGTCGCTTTGGCGTAATCTATTCCAGGAAATCCCTCTGTTAGGGACAGACCCTGTCTTTGGAAATAGAGCCAAAAGTTACCAGCGGCTAAGCCCCCGATGAGAAGTCCAAGAAATATGACTTCGACTGAACGAGGTAGGTTGAGTATATGTTCTTCCCTGCTCCGCGGTGGTGCTATCATCATCTCCTTAGATGGTGGATCATAAGCTAAAAAAGTCAAAGGCATTATCTCAGCTAAAAGATCTATAGCCAGGATCTGTATAATTAATATAGGGATAGCCCAATCACTCCACCCCAATAGGCCTATAGCAGCAAGACCCGCAAGAACTGTAGTGAGTTCCGCCCCGTTGGTAGTCATAGAGGCAAGGACGGTCTTCTTGAGATTGTTGTAGATCGTTCTTCCCTCCCTTACAGCATCGACGAGCGTCGGGAAACTATCATCCAATAAGACCAATTCAGAAGCTTCTTTCGCGACATCGGTCCCTTTCTCTCCCATCGCGACGCCGATATGAGCTCTTTTCAAAGCGGGAGCATCGTTCACACCGTCTCCAGTGACTGCAACTATCTCATCTTCATCCTCTAATAATTTGACGATCCTGAGCTTGTCCTTAGGTTCGACTCTAGAGAAGATCATGGAATCATTTTTTTTCATTATCTGTTTGAGTTCGTGATCATCTATATCTTTCATCTCTTGTCCCGTGATCACTGTGACTTCCTCTCCTTCTTTTGAGAGTCCTATCTCCTCTCCGACCGCCTTTGCTGTTATAGCGTGATCTCCGGTCATTATGAACGTCTTGATATGAGCGTCTTTACAACTCTTGATAGCTTTATCGACTCCTTCCTTTGGAGGATCTATCATCCCTGCGAGTCCTAAAAATATAACGTCTTTTTCGACCTCTTCTTCGATATAATCCTCGCCTTTCTTCTCCAAGGGCCTGTAAGCCATCGCTAAAACACGCATAGCTTTTTCTGAGTATTTCTCGTTTATCTCATTGATACTTTCTTTATCTTCCTCGGTTATATCTCTTACCTCTCCATCTCTATAGATATACTTACTGATAGATAGAACGCTATCCGTCGCTCCTTTCATCGCTAGAACCCTCATCCCCTCCGTGTCGCCTTCAAAGGCCTCTTCTATCTCTTTAGCTTCGTATTCTTCACCGATATCTCTGACTGAACTCATCCTTTTTCTCTCTGAGTCGAAGGGGAACTCGACAACTTCTGGATTCTTTTCGTCTTCTCTTTCATGCCTTGTACCTAGCTTTGTAGACATAGTAACGAGAGCTGCTTCAGTAGGATCACCCACTGAATACCAACTGTCGTGTTGATCATCGGGCTCATGGATCTCAGCGGTGGAAGCTAAGGTCGCGGCATCCATGAATATCTCTAGTTCGTCGATCTGTTCTTGGGACAGTTCAGTTCCATCTCCGTCCTCTATAGTGCCTTCAGGTTTGTAACCCAATCCAGTAAGACTGTACTCCTCACCATCAAACCAGATATTTTTGACGGTCATCTCGTTCTTGGTCAGGGTGCCCGTTTTGTCGGTACAAATCACGGTCGTAGAGCCCAATGTTTCTACGGACGAAAGGTTCTTGACCACGGCATTCTTATTCGCTAAACGATTGCTACCGGTCGATAAAGCAACGGTGACCTGTGCCGGGAGTGCCTGTGGGACCGCAGAAACTGCTATCCCAACAGCATAGATCAAACTAACGGTGAGTCCGAGTCCCTGCCAAAGTGCGACGAAAAAAAGAGCAGCACTTATAACCACGACGACAGAAGTGAGATGTCTAGCGAGTAAGTCGAGCTCTTTTTGAAGAGGTGATTTTAGAGCTCCGGTCTCTTCGGTCATGTCTGCGATCTTACCCATCTCCGTGTCCATCCCTGTAGATACGACGACTCCTATGCCATTTCCAGTCGCCACAGTCGTTCCCACGTAAGCCATGTTGTCTCTATCCGCGAGAGTAACCTCTTCTCTGATAGCGTTGCTGTGCTTCTCCTGGGGCATCGATTCTCCCGTTAACGAGAAATCGTTAGTTTTGAGATTGAATGACTTTATTATCCTGATATCAGCGGGTATCTTATCTCCTTCTTCAACTTTTATTATGTCTCCAGGCACAAGCTCCTCCTGATCGATCTCTTTCCACTTACCGCCTTGCTTGACCTGAGCAGGGGACTTTATCAATGATTTCAGTTTTTCTATTATCTGTTCCGCTTTGTATTTCTGGATGAACCCTATTACGGCATTGATGATCACGATGATGAACATCGCGGCGGCACTTTTCAAACTGCCAGGATCATCTTGAAAAAAACCTAAAAATAGCGAGATGATACCTGCAACTATCAAAACAACTACCAAGAGGTCTTTGAATTGGGATAAGAAAAGCAGTAATTTTGGAGTTTGGACTTTACCTGTGAGTTCATTTTTACCATGCTTTTCAAGCCTATCTTCCGCCTCAGCTTTGGATAGTCCCTCTGGAGAAGTATCTAATCCGTCCAGAGTTTCTTTAGCAGACATCTGGTAATATTCTTTTTCTCCTTCCATCGAACTCGCCCCAAATGAAAGCAAATTTAGATTTATTTTTTTCGGTACTTCCGTCAAAAGTATTGTGTGTATATTATACCAGCTATGAGTATCGCGAGTAGACCCAACCAAACAAAAAGTGCCTTTTTGGTCAGTCTTCTTGCTTTATCCGCTTCCCACCAAGAACTGGGTTCAAAACCCTGAGTTATGAAGGTCAATACTCCCGAGAGGTTGATACATATCAAGTTGATGAAGAAAAGGACCAAAGCTCGAAATCCGAGGACGAAATATTGAGAACCTATCAAGAGTCCAGAAGCCGCTATCGCGGGAACTAGTGCTAAAGAAACCATCACCCCTATGACCGCAGCAGACAGAGCTTTCGTGTATGCAAGTGCTCCCGCACTTCCCGCCGCAAGAGCAAGTATGACATGAAGTAGACCTATGTCAGTTCTAGCGGCCAACTGAGGTGTTTCTGGATTAACGGTCAAAATTATACCTAGAGCTACCGAAACCAGAAACGAGAGTACAATACCTACAGTCGTGGTCTTAACTGCTCTCCTAGCCAGGTCGTAATCAGCGAGAGTCGTCGCAAGAGAAAGTCCCATGTTTGGAGCCAGCATAGGAGCTATGACCATCGCCCCTACTATGACCGCGACGTCATCTCTTAAGACCCCTATGGAAGCAACTATCGCTGAGAGAACGGTCAAGAGGATATAAACTCTGGTCATATCGCTCTGATCTTCGACTTCTGCGTATATTTCCTCCCTACTGACTCCCTTTGTCTCTTTTCCATCCTCTTCCTTTTCACTTTCTTCCTCTGTTTCTTCCTCCTCATCCTCTACAGGAAGCGAAGCCTCTACGTGAAAGAGAAGAAGCCTGAAAGTGTCGTATTTACTGAAGTTGTCTTTCAACTTGTCTATAACCGTCTGACTTTTTTCCGCATCGACCAAGATCTTGATCACTATCTTCTCTTCAGCTATCTCTTCACACCAGAACTCGAAGACCTTACTATCCTCTTCCAAAAGCTCTTCAGCCTTCTCCCACGTTTCGGCGGGTATTATCATCTCGATCAAACGCTGCAAGTTACTTCCCATTTTGTTATGCCAAAAAGGATATATTAAGCTTATGAGTCGTCTTAAATACAAAAAACTTCTAATC
>JBKHFH010000067.1:0-9499 GCA_046540335.1 Thermoplasmata archaeon
AGGAACTGGTAGACCGTGGCGTGCTCTTTGCCCTCTAGTATCATCTCGATGGCTCTCCGAGCGATCTGGACCTTGAAAGGCTGGCCTATTATACCGACGGTGTTACCCTTCACCGAAACGTATGTCTCGCTCAGTTCCTCAATCAGCTCTCTCGTCCTGCCGTCTCTCCCGATAACTCGTCCTCTCATCCTTCTCACGGCGTTAGAACTCTTTCCAACCCAATCTCTTATATCGAGTATATCGAGGTCTACATTATCGTTCAATATCTCCATAGCTTTATCTGGATTGAACCCCCTCCCGATAGCTTTGACGACGTCCTCGACCTTGAGAGAAAGTATCGGGTCGTCGATATCTCTTACGTCTATCTCTACCTGTCCACTGTTCGAATCTATATCTAATTTAGCGCCGCTCTCCTCTTCGATCCTTTCTTTCACTTCGCCATCCTTGCCTATCAAAACGCCTATCCTATTGTTCGGTATCTTTATACTGGGCATATTATCCATCCTCTATTCCGATCTTTTCCTTTATCTCCTCGACGCTCGTATCCATGCCGTTCTCTTCACCGAAGTATCTAACGAAGTTGTTTATATCCCTTTCCAACAGCTCTGAAGATATCGGATGATTGAGAAAGACAGACTGTGAAACGTCTATCAGGTAGGGATATCCCTCCGCGATGAGTATATTGAACTCACTGAGATCTCCGTGGACCATATCGAGATCGTTGTAAAGGGTATCTATGTAATCGATGACCTGTTCCCCTATATTCGTCATGTATTTAAGCTTCAGATCTACGTCTTTCATCATCGGCGCCGGATAGCCTTCATGAGAGAGGTACTCCATGATGAGTATATTCTTCGAATACGCGTAGGGCTCAGGTACTCTGATACCTCCCTCGTGCATCCTCCTCAGGTTCGCGAATTCCTTCTTCGTCCAGGCGTAGATCATCTTGTTCCCGCCGGGCAGATCTTTGAATCTATGGTCGCCTTCGATGTACTTCCTGTATTTCCTGAATACAGCGGTGTTCAACCTCATGATCTTGACCGCCACCAGAGTGCCGTCTTTCCTGGTCCCCTTGAAAACTTTAGCCTCCTTACCGGTGGATATAGGAGATTCCAGTGTATCGATGATGCCGTCCTTCATAAGATCGTACAGTTCCTGGAGCGTCCTTTTGTCGAAGACTTCCTCATAGGTCTTCCTTCCGGGGATGTGTATCTTCTCGTTCAGCAGTTCTTTCTGGTCCTTGGCGGGCATCGTGCTTGTATGCTTCGTGATGAGATAAAAAGCTTTCGAACTGGAGGAAGAGAAGGGAGGATGAGGATTAATTTTTTAGGCTATGTCGGCGTTATTGTTTCTTGGTGAATAGATGGCTCTGCAAGATATATCAGACCCTGAACCTAAGGAGGCTTTTATGCTGGGAAACGAGGCTATAGCTCGAGCTGTACTGGAAAGCGATGTGAAAGTCACAGCGTTCTTTCCTGGATCGCCAACGAATGAGATACTGGATACGATGTACCAACTTTCTGGAAAATTCGACGATCTGAAGATGGAAGTCGCCGCTAATGAAAAAGTCGCTTTGGAGACCGCCGCGGGAGCTTCCATGGCGGGCGTAAGAGGTTTTACGGCGATGAAAAGTGTAGGGTTGAACGTTTCCAGCGACGCTTTCTTCAGCCTGGGATATACGGGGGTGAATGCTGGGATGGTCTTGTTGATCGCGGACGATCCTCACGCTCATTCCTCTCAAAGCGAGCAGGACGGGCGTTATTACGCCGGAGCGGCACACATACCCATGTTAGAACCCTCGACGGCGCAGGAAGCTTACGAAGCGGTGAAGCACGCTTTTGAAGTGTCGGAGAAGTACGAGGTGCTCACTTTGATCCGTACAACTACAAGGGTGAATCACCAGAGCTCCGACGTGGAGATAGGCGAGCTTGAAAGGACGCCTTTCGAGAGAAAAGAATGGTCGGACGTGGATAAAAAATTTTACACTCTGGGAGCGAAAGCGAGAGAGTTAAAAGAAGAAGCTCTAGAGAAATTGGATAAGATACGGGAAGACTTCGAAGATCATCCGCTGAACAAGAGGATCGAGGGCAGTGGTTCGACGGGCATCATAACGTCCGGCGTATCATATCTACACACGTTGGAAGCGCTAGAAGAGATGGATATGGATTTACCGCTGTTGAAACTTGGAACTATTTACCCGATACCTGAGAGGACCATAAAAGAGTTCATCGAAGGACTCGAGAAAGTGATCGTGGTCGAAGAACTGATGCCGTACCTGGAAGACAGCGTTAGGGAGATAGCTAAAGAGGCGAATCCGGATCTGGAGATCAGGGGAAAGGATTCGGGTGATTTCTCCAGAGTAGGAGAATACAACGTGCCTAAAGTTGTGAAAGGGATATCTTCCGCTGTGGGTGAAGAGGACGAAAAAGAATACGACGAGTTCTTGAAAAGGGGAGAGGAACTGAAAGAGATACTCTCCGACAGATCGCCGATATTCTGTCCGGGCTGTCCTCACCGTTCGACGCTCTGGTCGCTGCAGCAGGTGCTGGATGAGAAGGACTACGTGTTCAACAACGATATCGGCTGTTACTCCATGTTCTTACTTCGCCCCTATGAGATCACCGATTCCCTTCTGTGTATGGGCTCTTCGATGGGATTGTCTTGCGGCATGCAGCACGTTCTGGAGGACGAAGTCATAGCTATGATAGGAGACTCGACATTGTTCCACGCAGGATTACCCGGGCTGGTGAACGCGGTCCATAACAAGCACGATTTAACTTTGATAGTGCTCGATAACAGCGTTACCGCGATGACCGGCCAGCAGCCCAATCCCGGTTCAGACTTCGGACCTGATCCGGTGAGCGAGATAGATATCGAAGAAGTGGTGAAAGGGATAGGCGTGGAAGAAGTCAGGAATATAGACGCGTTCTCTCCAAAAGAGAGCGTGGACGAGATCAAAGAGGCTGTGGAGTACGACGGCGTTTCCGTAGTTATTTCTGAAGGTCCATGTGCTCTGTATCATGACAGACTGAAGAGAAAACGCGGCGAACCTATAGTTCCTAATAAGATTGACGAGGAAACCTGCAGGGAGATTTACGCCTGTGTAAAGGACTTCTACTGTCCCGCGATAGATATCGACGAGGAAACGGGAAAAAGCCAGATACACTACGATCTCTGCGATGGATGTGGAGTGTGTGGAAAACTGTGCCCAGTAGATGCGATGGAATCCACCGGAGGTGAAGAAGATGAGTGACGATAAGGATACTTACAACATAATGCTTTCAGGTGTTGGAGGCCAGGGACTGATGCTCCTGTCCGAAACCATAGGCAGAGCTTGCGTGAGGAACGATAAGAAAGTTATAACGGGTGAGCAGCACGGCTTGTCTCAGAGGAGTGGATCCATTTACGTCCATCTTAGGCTCGGCGAGGACGCCCATTCTCCACTGATACCATACGGTCAGGCGGACCTGATGGTCTCTCTCGAGGGGATAGAGGCTCTCAGAAATATAGAGTATCTGAAAGATGACGGTAGAATAATAACGAGCGAGAGGTTGATGCATCATCCTCTGGAAAGCAGCGAGCTGGTTCAGGAGGAAGAGGAGAGCTATGTTACTCTAGAAGACGTTGAAGAAAAGCTTGAAGAGGTGACCGGCGATATTTTCGTGCTCGATTCTCTTGAGCTTGCGGAGGAAGCGGGAAACGCTAGAACGGAGAACGTGGTACTGTTAGGCGCTATCAGCACTCTGCCCGACTTCCCGATCGATGATGAGATGTTGAAAGAAGTGGTGAAGGAGACAGTACCGGAGAAGACCATCGAGACCAACCTGAAAGCTTTCGAGCTCGGTAGGAAAGAGGCCCTAGAGAACTTCGGACTTGAGGATTGATAGGGTGTCGAAAGATTATTAAGGTCATCTCGGAGATTGTGCTTCGAAGGTGAGCAAAGATGGATGAATATCTGATAGTGCTCAACAAGAACGCGGATACACTTTCTATAGTGGATCCCAACGAGAAAGAAGTGGTCAAAGAGATAGAGTGCGGTCACAACCCTCACGAGATAGCTATAACTCCAGACGGGAATAAGTCATACGTTACCTGTTCTCTCGGCAACGAATTGAACGTGGTGGATAATGAGAACTTCAAGATCGTTAAGACCCTGGAGCACGAGCACTTCAAGTTCCCTCACGGCGTGGAAGTCTCTCATGATGGTAAGGAGCTTTATCTAGCGTCAACTTATAGCGATAGGATCTTTATAATCGATACTGAGACCGACGAGATAAAGAAAAACTTCCAGACCTACCAGGAGCATTCCCATATGATCTCTTTTACACAAGACGGAAAAAAAGTCTTCGTTCCCAACATAGGCAGCGATAACATGACCGTAGTGGATACGGAAAAGCAGAAGGTGGTCAATCACTTCCCCGTAGGAGAGAGTCCAGAAGGTACAGCGGTGCATCCAGAGACAGGAAATCTGTATGTGGCTAACCAGGATGACGATACCTTGTTCGTGATAGATCCGGAGGATTATGAGACACTGTACAAGAGAAGATTGGGTAAGAATCCGATAAGGATAGTTTTCTCTCCAGATGGAAAGTATGCATTCATACCTAACAGGGAATCTAACAACGTCTCTGTGATCGACACCGACTTTCAGTTGGGCGACAAAAGAGAGCCGTGGGAAGTGAAAAGGATCCCCGTTGGTATCTGGCCCGGCGGAACGGTCTTTGATGATGACGGTTCCCACGCCTTCGTAGCTAACAACAAAACCAACGACGTTTCCGTGATCGACGTTGAGAGCCTGGAAGAGAAGGACGAGAGGATAGACGTGGGTATCCATCCGGACGGTATAGGATATCTGAAGAGATAGTTGGTCATGCGATCGAAAAACCCTTCTTATATTCTCTTTTTCTCGTGTTAAAACAAGAGCTTTTTTAACACGATAAAAAACTGAAGAAAATGCTGCCAGGCGATATTCTTAGGTTTGTCCACCTCTCTGGTGGGAGCTTTCACTTCTTTTATCCTAGCGCCTTTAGAAGCGGCTTCTAAAGCGAAGATGCCGCAGGTGCAGTATCCATCCAGTTCGAGGTCCTTTGCTAATTCACTCCTTATGCCTCTGAATCCGGTTCCCGTGTCTTTCGCCTTCACTTTGAAAGACGTGAGTTTTGATATGATTCTCTCTGAAAATCTAGGTATTTTCTCCCGTTTTCCGAAGACCAAGTCTGCCTTGTCTTTTTCGATAGGTTCTACGATCGATGGGATAAAAGAAGGATCGTGTTCTCCGTCCGCATCTAGTGTAACGATGATATCACCCTGCGCGGCTTCAAAACCTCTCTTTATAGAATCGATATACCCCTGGTTAGAATCTTTTTTGATGACTTTCCCGTACTCTTCAGCTATCTCGACGGTATCATCTGTAGAGTTATCGTCTACGACAATTATCTCATCTACATACTGAGATGTCTCTTTCAAAACTTTTTCGATCCTTTCCTCTTCATCGTAGGCCGGGATGACTGCCGTGATCATTTCTCAACTGCTTCGTCGATCATGTTGTTCAGCAATTTTTTACCCTGGGCGGCGACTTTCCTATCCACTTCTTCTCCACCATTGAATATGATGAAAGTGGGAACGCCTCTGATATCGAACTTGTCTCTGAGACCCATGTTCTTGTCGACGTTCGCTTCGATGACCTTGATGTCGTCTCTCTCCTCTTCTATCTCGCTGACGGTGACCTCGCTTCTTTTGCAAGCGGTACACCACGAGGCCCAGAAGAGAGCGAAAACTGGCTTGTCTGATTCGTTTATCTCTTCATCTATGTTATCTATTGTCACTTCCATCTTGATCACTCTGTGTCTAGTTTACCTTCATACTCTCCTTTTTCTTTTTCTCCGGGTTTGTAGACTTCTAGAACGCCTGACTCTTTCTTCTCGCCGTCCCATCTCGTTTTGGGCATTATCACGTGTTTCTTCTCTTTGATCCTCTGCTTTATGTGGTCTTCGGTGAGAAGGTCGAACATCCTTTCTACTTCTTTTTCCATCGGTACTTTGGGTTCGAAGCCGTGTTCCTGAGGTAATTTTCTAGAGACGACTTCCATTGGATGCTCTTCTGCCTCAACTCTGGGGTTCTCCAATCTCTGTATCTTAACGTCGAGATCGAATTTTTCATTGCCGACTTTAGCGACTGTATCAGCAACATCTCTGATCTTGTGCAGCCCGGAAACCTGGTTGACAACGTCGTACTGTCCAGGCTCAGGAGGCGAAGTTATCAATCTGATCATACATTCCATCGCATCTTCTAGAGCGATCATGCCTCTGATCTGTTCGCCTTCGCCGTAAACGGTCAGAGGAATACCTTCTATCGCCTGAGAGACGAATCTATTGACCACGGTTCCGAACCATTCGTCGTAGTCGAGTCTAGTTCTCAGGTCGGGATGTTGAGATACTTCTTCGGTATGAACTCCGTAGATTATGCCCTGCATTATGTCGTAAGAGCGAAGCCACCAGTATTTACATGCCTCGTAAACGTTGTATGTATCCTGGACCTTGGAAACGTGGTAGAAGCTGGCTGGATCTCTAGGAGTCATCTCTCCTCCCATACTCCACTCCCTGTCATCCCACTGTAAAACAGCGTCGTTCGGAAAGAGACCTTCGAAGAGCGGTCTTCCGGTGAGAGGTGAGCCGTACTCTCCCATTGTGCCTAGTTTAAGAAGTGAAGTCATCGGAACTACATCACGCATGATGTGGAGTAATCCTAAAGTGGCCAGAACGTTGTTCCTCTGGACCTCTATCGCGTGTTCCGCGTCGACCATCGAGTATGGCGCACAAGGTATCTCCGCGTAATGTACTATCGATTCCGGTTTGACTTCTTCGATGAACTCTCTCAATTTCTTCCTGTTGCCTAAGTCCATCCTCCTGAAATTGAGAGTGACTCCTAGTTCTTCGGTCGCAGCCTCTAACCTTCTAGTCATCTTGGGGATAGGGACTAGAGTGTGAGATCCTTTCTCCATCACACAGTCTCTTCTGGTATAATCATCTATACCCGAGACCTGAAAGCCCTGGTTAGCCAGCTTGAGAGCTAGAGTCCATCCGAGGTAACCGTCCATGCCCAGGATCATCACTCTCATGTCTTCCAGCATGTAGCCGTGCTCGCCCATTATCCACTCGGGACACTGCTCGAACGTTATACTCGGCTCGAAGTGTCCGAGTTCGGGCCTTCTTCTACACTCTATCATCAGCTGCTTGTCCTCGCCTTTAGGGACTATCCTTCTAGACTGGCCGCAGCCTCTGAAATCTACATTACCTTGAAATTTAGCCGCTGGGCAGTTCCAGCATGTTCTATCCGCATTATGTGGTTTTTCACTCATCTTAATCACGCTCTATCAAACTTCTCACGTCCTCGACCTTCGGGTCCTCTGGTAGAGGTATATCATTACAGTAGAGGAAAGCATCATCTTCAGTGTGCTTTCCATTAAATATATTTTCCGCAAAGACAGAATCGTATTTGACGCTTCCCTTGAGGTTGTATCCCCCGTTGGGTGTGAGTATCAGGTCGGGAGATCTGTGAGTCTGATCCCCATGATATACTTCGTTTCCTCTATGGATCTTCTTGATGACTTTTTCTCCTTTGTATGTGAGGTCTTTGAAGATGTCCATGATATCCTCTATTATATCTTCACCGTCTTCGACTTCGCCTCTGGGATATCTGTCTTTCCTGTTGAGGTATATCCTTCCGGGATCCAGTGCGAAGGCTTTCGTGCCCTCTTCTATGTTCTTGTATCTTTCTTCCGGCTCATCTCCTAGCTTTAGGAGATCGTGGTTTTCCAGGACAGCGTTGACGTTCACATTCTTTTTTATCTGTTCCATACCGTGGTCGGACATCATCACGAGCCTGTCGTTTGGGTCCATCTTTTCTGTTATATCGCCGATTATCTCATCTACCTGTCTGAAATATTCTATGAATTTATCGTGGTATTCATGGTCTTCATCGTAGTAAGCTTTTATGAGGAAGTGTTCAAGTCTATCGCTGCCTGTAAAGACTAACATGAAAACGTCCCATCTTTCCTCCCAGAAATGCTCCGCCGCCTTTTTCCTCTTTTCCAAAGTGTCGAATAGGTTATGGAGGAAAAGTCTGTAAGACTTATGAGCTTTTTCAGAATCCACGTCGACTTTGTAAGCTATTTCTTTTAAGTATTCGAGAGCAGAATCGGGATATACCGCTTTTTCAAAATCGGGTGAAACGAATCCGGAGACATAGACGCCGTTTATCTCCTCCGCGGGATACATCGCGGGGACGTTCAGTATCATATATCTCTTGTTTTCGTCATCTTTCCAGAACGGTTCTGCCTTCAAGGCGCGTCTGTCCGGAAATGAAACCGTATAGGTTCCCTGGATCAGTTCGGTGAAACCGAAAACGCCGTGTTCCCCAGGGTTATTACCTGTTACAATACTGGACCAGTTGACGTTGGACACTTCCGGGATCGCGGCGTGCATCTTTCCGAAGTGTCCTTGTTCGATGAGATCGGCGAAGTTCGGCATCTCTCCCTTGTTAGCTAGGGCTTCCATAAGGTCGTAGGGAACGCCGTCTATGCCGATTATTATCGTTTTCCCCGTCATCTCTGTCTACGTTAATGTTATGATATATAAGCTATTTTCGATTGAGGTTCAGGTGGATCATCAGTCAGGTCGGAACAGAAGAGATCTATATGACCTCTCTATATGTCTTGATTTTCTTTTTTTATGTCTTATTTCTAACTAGTTATTACTATTTCCAAAGAGTATAAATACTTATACTTAGTATAATTAGGTACACATGACAACGACAAAAACGATAAAAATAGACGAAGAAACTCATCAAGAGATCAAGAAGTTCATGGAGAAGAGAGGTATCTCCACCTTTGGCGAGGCTGTCAAAGAAGCGTTAGATAGTGCGGAAGGCGCCGTAGACAAGACGGGTTGGATAGTTTCTACAAGGGACACGCTCGGCGGGCAACCCAGGATCAAAGATACCCGAATAAGCGTTCTGAATGTCTATCGATGGTTTTTTGAGGAAGGATTGTCCGTTGAAGAGATAAGCGAACATTATCACGTTGAAGAGGAGGGTGTAGAAGCCGCGGTGAAATACATTGAAGAGAATGAAGAAGAGATCGAGTTGATGAAAAAGGAGCAGGAGTTAGCCGAGAAAGCCTCACAGGAAAAGGCAAGAGAAAGACTTCAGGAGTTAGATCTATGAGGATCTGTCTCGACGAGAACGTTCCTGATCACGTCAAACTCAGACTTGAAGCCGATGGGCATAATGTAGAATTAGCTAGAGATGTGGCGGGTCAGGGCGCCCCTGATGAAGAACTGTTAAAACTTTGTGCCCAAGACCAACGCGTGTTACTGACCAACGATAGAGATTTCGATAGACTGCACGAGCTTCGATATCATGAAGGTATATTGAGATACAGCTTGAATCAGCAGACGAAAGAAGGATGGAAAAAGATCGTAGATGGAATAGGTCTTATAGA
>JBKHFH010000068.1:0-9317 GCA_046540335.1 Thermoplasmata archaeon
CTGAGGCATCTATATCTTCCGCTGCTTTGTGAGATTCTATCTTCTGACCGTTCTTGCTCTCGTAAATTTTTTCCGCTTCCTCGGAAACAAGATCGACTTCAAGACCAGCTTCCTGTAGCCTATAGTACGGATATGTGAGTTCCGTGTCCTCGAATCCGTTTTCTAAAAGGACTATCGCATTTTTCATCAGCATCACCTCAATAATGAAATATTTAGAATCAGTAATAATCTTTTTGTTGTTAGAGCGTAAATTACATAACTAATAACGGCGATATGGAAATGGGTGAATAAATGAAAGAATATCCATACCCTTCTGGGGAGGGGAAAGTAAAGTTGGTTAGTACCGATTGGCTTGAAGAGAATCTTGATGAAAAGGAATTGATGATATTAGACACGCAACCGGATATCCACGACTATATAACAGAACATATCCCTGGAGCGGTTTATTTCAATCAGAAATTACTGAGAGTACCTAAGAATGGTAGACCAGGGGTTTACGTAGAGAGGGAAATATTGGAGAAATTGTTCAGACGAATTGGTTTAGAGAATGATATGCCCGTTGTAGTATACACAGGAACTGGAGATTTCAGAGGATGGGGAGACGGACTAGAACAAACCATGGTAGCCTTCACCTTGGCTAAATACGGTCATGAGAACGTTTACGTCTTAGATGGTGGGCTTGACAAATGGAAAGAGGAAAATAAAGAACTTACAAAGGAATTCCCAGATGTAGAAGGATCAGATTTTAAAGTAGACGTGCATGAAGATTACGTTGTAGATATGGCGGAGGTCAGAGAGATGAAAGACAAGGAAGACGTGATGCTTTTGGATGCTAGGCCCCCAGAAATGTACGAAGGACAATCAGCCTGGATAAAACCCGGGCATATACCTGGTGCGGTAAATTTACCTTGGGCAAATTTGATGGAAGAAAATAACTCTAGATTGCTGAAACCCGAAGATGAAATTAAAAAGATCCTTAAAGAGAAAGGGATCTCTAAAGATAAGACGATAATCTGTTCATGTGGTACAGGGAGGGAGGCAACTAACGAATTCATTCTATTCAAGTGGTACTTAGAATATCCTGATGTTAGAATTTACGAAGGATCCTTCACGGAATGGAGTTCTTATCCTGGTAATCCTGTAAATACGGGGCCCAACCCTTAATTTAAAATATCTTTCTTTTATTTTATCAATTAGAGTGGTGTGATATATGCTATTTGAAAAGTTAAAATCTGAAGGGCTTGCACATTACTCCTATATAATAGGAGACCAGAACGAGGCTGTCGTCATAGATCCAAAAAGAGACGTAAAAGAGTATATCGATCTCGCTTCTCAGCACGGCATGAACATCAAAACGGTGTTGGAGACCCACAGGAATGAAGATTATGTGATCGGGTCTTATGAGATTAAGAAGAGGACGGGGGCAGAAATTTATCGCTCTGATGGAGATCTAGACTACACTTACGGCGAACCCGCCCGAGAGGACGACACATGGAATGTCGGCCGCTTGAAGTTGAAAGCGATCCATACGCCGGGTCATACTTTAGGCAGTATGAGCTACATACTTTACGATCCTGACGGTGAGCCGTGGATGGTCTTCACTGGGGACGTTCTTTTTGCGGGTGACGTCGGAAGGATAGACTTCTACGGGGAAGAGAATCTCGAGAAGATGGCTTACAAACTTTACGACTCGATATTCAACAAGATCATCCCATTGGGAGATGGAATTATACTCTGCCCTGCTCATGGTTCTGGATCGGTCTGTGGAACTGAGATCGCAGAACGTGAGACAACGACTGTAGGTATGGAAAAAGATAGAAATCCAAAGCTGCAGGTTGAAGACAAGGAGGAATTTGCCGAAAAAGTGGCTGAGATGTTGGAGTATCCACCTTATTTTGAGAAGATGGAAGAGATGAATCTTGAGCTTCCCGAGCATCAAATGTCTGAAAAAACGATGGAATTCCTCTCTGCGGAGGAATTTAAAAAGAAAGCAGAGGACGCAGTGGTTCTAGACACTAGAAAGGAACTTTCTTTTGGTGCCTCTCATATTCCAGGAGCTATATCGATATGGGAAGATGGTGTACCGAACTTTGCGGGTTGGTTTTTACCCTACGATAAACCGATTTTGCTCGTCGATGAAGCCGGCAATCCAGCAAAAGCACATACCTATCTCAAACGGATGGGCTACGATAACGTGGAAGGATGCCTTGCAGGAGGTATGTTATCATGGAATATGCAAGGGCAAGAGAGCGAGTCGGTAGATACGGTAAATGTTCACGAAGTCTGTAGTATTTTAGATAGTGATGAACCATCTTACCTTTTAGATGTCAGACCCCAGGAAGAGATAGAAAAGAAAGGGGAGATCCAAGGTGCCTACGAATTACATCTCACTCAATTACCAGATAATCTCGAAGAGATACCGGAAGATAGACCGATCTACATATTCTGTGGTAGCGGTCTGAGATCCATGAGTGCAGCTAGTATTTTAAAGAGAAATGGATGGGACGATATCCATGTAGTGCTCGGCGGCCTTTCAGGATGGAGTTCTACGACATGTCCGGTTAAATAGGGTGCTGGTCGTCTATTCACTCATACTTGAATTTGTACCACCTGAGAAGGAATGTGGGTAGTACGAACACCGCGGCAAGGAATGCGAAGGTGATACTCACGGCACTCACTTGACCGAACTGCGCTAGCGGGGGGATGATCGCGAATGAAAGGATGGCGAAACCAGCTACGGTGGTAGCCGCTGAACCGAAGAGGGCGCTACCCGTGTGACTCGCTGACACACACAAAGCACATTCTGGATGTGGAATATCGTCCGTATCTTCCATGAACCTTTGGGTGAGGTGTATACTGTAATCTATCCCTAGACCCACGGTTATAGCTGCGATGGTTACCGTCACTGGGTTCAAAGGAATATCGAAGAAGTACATCGTTCCGAAGGTCCAGCTTATCACGAAAACCAGCGGTAATATCGTAATCGCTCCGAGCAGAGGTCCTCTTCCTAGGTAAAAGTAAAGCCCCATCAGAATCAACAGAGCTATGATGAAAGTTATCAATAGTGTCTGTATCTGCCCATCTTGTATCGATTCAAAAGTAGATTGACTGACAATAGGTCCCCCTGTAACGAGCACTCTGTCTAAATCTTCGGTTTCAAATTCTTCCGCGGCACTTCCTATCTCATCCTTGACTTCGTCGACTTTTTCTTCGTTATCTGTATCTACTGGTATCCTTAAAACCATCCCTTCGAATTCATCGTTCTCTTGGTCTAGAACTCTTACAGCTTCCTCTTCCCTATGCTCTAACAAGTACTCATAGATCGAGGTCACATTCTCTTGTGAAATATCTTCGGTAACCCTTCCATCCTCGAAGAATTTTCCATATGTAGCGTTGAATTGGGGGTCGTAATCGGGTGAATCCTCGTTCACCATCGAGACCGCGATCTGATACGGTGATTCAGGCTCTCTAGCATCTACTGCGTAATCGCTACGCATGGCTTCCTCTTGGACTTCCGGTATCTTCTGGAAAACTTCAGGCTGTGTGATATCACCTTCAACCAGGATGTAAACCGTTTCCTGACTGAAATCGAAATCTTCTACTAGTATATTCGTGGTCTCAGTAACCTCTAAATCACTTGGGAGAAAATCTCGGAAGTCGTATTCCGCTTCTAGTTGGATACCTCCATAGACTCCGGCGGCGGTTATCAAAAGTACGACTACTATCACACGAACTGGGGTCCGGGCTGCGATCGCACCTAGACCTAGACCGTTGTTCACGCAATCTCTATCTGCTTCACAGAAAGATTCGGGTTCGCCGATCTTAGCCCAGAACCTTTTCCCTATGGACGTTTTTTTCTTCCGCTTGGATTTCTTCTCTTTGACGAGTTTTTTCCCTTTCCTCTTTCTCCTGCTATCGATAAGAGTTTTTGCGGCCGGGAAAAAGGTGAGCATGAGGATGAACGCACTGATAATACCTAAAGAGCAAAGGATTCCAAAATGCCTTATCGTTTCTATATTGGAAATAACGTTGCTCATGAAACCTACTACTGTCGTAACAGTGGTCAAAAGTATAGCAAATCCAACAGTAGCTCCCGCCTTGGTTATCGCGTCGCCGACGCCTCTACCTTCTTTTATTTCCTCTCTGTATCTAGAGGTATAATGGATGCCGTAGTCTATACCCAGTCCTATGATCAGAACTGGAACCGTAGTCATCATAGGACTTCCTAAATTGAGGTTTAATAGCACTCCAATACCGTAAACCCAGATTATCGCCATTATGAGAGCTATCAGATTCAAAAAGGTGTCCGTCAAACTACGATACATCACGGATAGAACGACAATTACAAAGATGAAAGCTATAGGCATCAAAATTGCGATGTTTCTTCCGGAAGCTTCGTTTATTTTTTCATTAACTATCGCATCTCCGAGAACCCTCAAGTTCAATCCCTCCTCTTCTTCACTTATCTCATCCGACAAGTCCTGCAGCTTTTTTTCTCCCTCGAGTGCATCGTCTTCAGACAAATCCCCTTTGATCGCTATGTTCATAAGAGATTTGCTAGCTGTTTGCGTCTCGTTATCATAATCCTTTGAAAGCTGGAATTCCAATATATTTTCAAGAGGAAAAGCCTCGGCGAGGACCGGGTTCTCATAAAATCCTGTAATCATTTCCGGCCCAAACGGGTCGAAGGTAAGATTAGAGCCGTTTATCTTCAGTGTTCCACCATTTAAAATAGTCTTCAACTCCTCTATTGAAAGAGTAGATGCGCTTCTCATCATCTTGTCCTGGGATATATTTCGATTTCTAATCGCCTCATCGATGAACGCCGCGGTAGCTATTAGTCTACCCGGAGAGGAGATAGCATTGGTATCTTCTTTCATGATAGAGATGATCTTTTCTTAGCCCTGCGTCTTATTTTCCAGCTCAAGTTGGGCTAGAAGAGATTGTCGACTCAGAACGTTATCTTCAGCAACGAACATAACGGTGATCCTATCGCCTTCCTCGCCGTACCTTTCGTTGATCATCGAATTCGCTTCTGCTATCTCAGTATCAGGCTGGAAACCCTCTTCTCCACCACCCATCTCTACTTGCGAAGCGAAAAAGGATAGAAAAATGGTAATCACGACTATGGTAACGAGAAAAGTTTTCGGCCCACTAGACACCTTGTCTTCATATCTTCCTATGATATTCATACTTCAAACCCCGATAAAGAGAAAAATAACTTCTAAATATTTAAATTTAATTCACGATTAATACTCATTTAACCTTCGGGAATCGAACTCCCTTTCTACTTTATTTTTCGCCCTCTTCTTGTACTTATCTGGCATGTTTTTTTTGAACAATTCTTTATTTTTTCTCTCTTCTGAGTATTGGCTTTCATAGTATTGCTTCCATATGTCCGTAAGATCGACTTCTTCCTCCATATCAAGGTGTTCTTCAAGTTCATCTAATGTATTCTCTATACCTTCGCTTTCTTCACGTGAGATGCCCCTTTCAGTGTAAATCGATACCCAACTTCTCTCTTCGTTACCAAGCACTATCACATCGCCCGGAAACCTCTTAGCGAACCAATCCGCGACCATAAAACCTACCTTATGCTTAGGTTTCATGTATCCACACTTTACTTTCCCGCACAGTTGTTTGAACCTGACAAAACCTTTCATCATGTGTATCTCCCTCCCGGTCTCTCTTATCAGCTTCCTGATTCGTATGATATCGATCTTTTTCGCGGTCTCTAGATGTTCGTTATCTATTTTTTGGGCAAGATGGACATCTTTCCTTTCAGTTTTTTCGTTAGCCTTTAATAATTCTAATTTTCTTTTACTCAGGCTCAACTCGACCACCTGTCCATTGTAGAGTGTTTCCATCCATTGACTTCTAGGAAAGTTTTAGCTCTTTTGAGGACCACTCCAAATTTTGACAATTCACTCCATTTGGTTATATCCTCTTTTTCCCTGGCTTTCACGATCCTCCCCGCACTTTTGGGACCGATACCCGGTACTCTGATCAGTCTATCATAAGAGGCTTCATTGGGATCTACAGGCTCGTCCAATTTTCTTTTCGCTATCTTCATTTTTGGATCTCTATCTGGAAGATAGCCGTCTTCGTCAAAAGCGAGACTGATCTCGCTGGGTTTTAGCTCATACACTCTGAAAAGCCAATCCGTTTGGTAAAGTCGATGTTCTCTAGAGTTGGGAACTTCCTCTCTATCATCGAGGCCCGTACCTTCCACCGGTTTGAAAGAGGAATAGTACATCCTCTTGATATCCATCCTCCTATATTCTCTGATCATGCTTTCGAATATCTCCTTATCGTTCTCTCCCGCTCCTCCAACTATGGTTTGAGTGGTATGTCCGGCGGGAAGATTTTTCTTTTTCATGAGATCTCTTATGTATCGCTGTCTGCGAAGGATATCGTAATCATAATGTTTGGTGGAACTGACTTCGTGAAGTCTGCTCTTCGAACAGGATTCTATATTCAAACTGACCCTATCGGCGTATTCTAAACTTCTCTTGATGTAGTCCTTATTCGTACCTGGTAAGATCTTCAGATGTATGTAACCTTCATAGTTATATTCCTCTCTTAAGATACGTGCAGTTTCGATCAATTTTTCCATGATGATATCTTCGTCTTTTCCTGTTCCAGAACTGAGAAAAAGCCCTTCTACGTAATTGCCTTGATAAAGAGAGAGCGTTATATTCGCCAGTTCTTTGGGAGTATAAGAGTAAGTTTTACTTTTTGTCGAACAATCGTCTGAATTCGGACAGTAGTTGCAGTCGTGAGCACATTCGTTTGTGAATAAAGTTTTGAATAGACTGACACACCTACCGTCTGGAGTGAAAGAGTGGCATATCCCTCCACGGGCGGTGTTCCCTATCCTTTTAAGCCCTTTCACAACTCTTGGAGTGGCAGTTGAAGCGCAGACGTCGTGTTTAGTTCCGGCGCCAAGTGTCTGGACTTTATTTAGATCCAATTCGTTCCAATTCTTCCTAGGAGTGGAAACATCGAATTCGCTCTCTTCCGCGAGATGAGCTATCTTTTCTAGATTTGCCATCAAAGTTTATGAATCAGCTGAATCCATATAAGCCTTAGATAGAGAGGTCACTAAAAGTAGACTTTATAATCCACTATTTCTGTACTTTCTGTTGATGGACTTAATAAATGAATTCGATCCGTGGGACAGCAAGATGTGTACTTGTCCTGACAAGTATTCATTGAACCCATACACCGGCTGCGGGCACAGGTGCATCTATTGTTATTCGACTTACATACCGAATTTTTACGAACCTAGAAGGAAAAAGGATATTGTTGAGAGAGTGAAGAAAGACCTCCAGAAGATACCTGAAGGTTCACTCGTATCGCTCTCTAATTCCTCTGACCCTTATCTTCCCATGGACAGAAAATATGAGGATACTAGAGGATGTTTAAAGGCGTTGGAAGATGAAGGGATGAAAGTTTTGATAGTGACTAAAGGGGTTCACTTGAAAAGAGATATCGATATCTTGAAGAAAATGGATGCAGCGGTGACTGTTAGCATCTGTACCCTTAAAGATGAATTAAAGAAAAAACTGGAACCCAATGCCCCGAGTGGTCATGAAAGACTGTCTCTAATTGAAACTCTTGTGGAGGAAGGTATCCCTGTCGGAGTTCGCTTCGATCCGATATTTCCCTACCTCACTGAAGATGAGATCCCTCGTATCGTAGAGAAAGCGAATGAAGCAGGTGCGGAACACATCGTCTCCAGCACGTTCAAGACGAGAGGAGACAGCTGGAAGAGATTCGAAAGAGCGTTTTCGGAAACTGCCAAAAAGCTAGAAGAGCTGTATTTCAAAAAAGGAGAAAAGATAGACAACAGCTATTATCTTCCGGAAGAAAAGCGAAAAGAGATATTAGGGAAAGTCGCGAAAGAGTGCGAAGAACATGAGATACCTTTTGCAACATGCAGGGAAGGCCTGCCAACCTTGACAACTTCACATTCCTGTGACGGGAGTCATCTGATGTCTTAAAAGTCAGATTCTAAATCTTCAAGAGATCCTTCTCGATCCCATTGGGACGTTTGATATATCGTAGGAAGATGGGTAAAAGGGAGACCCAAAAATTAGTTGAAAAACTTTCAAAGTACAGGAACGATGCGGATCTCAAAAATCGAAGAAAAAATAATAATATATGTGGACAAAATCTAGATGGATGAATAAATCAGAAAAAGAGATGAATAGGATGAGGGACAAAGTAAGAAAAGGATATGAAGAAGGACGATATGCTAAAGAATATCGCGAAGGGAGGGAGATCAGGGAGTTTGAAAAAGAACTCTTTGAAGACTTGTTTGAGGAAATAGGAGAAGAAGGTTATATCCTAGATCTAGGTTGTGGTATAGGTATTCCGTTCGATAGGTATTTTGTTGACAAAGGATATGAAGTAACTGGAGTCGATTTTGTTGAAAACAATGTAAAAAGAGCGAAAATGAATGTATCCGAAGCTGAATTCCTGAATGCCGACTTCTCTAAACTCAGCTTTCCAAAAGAGTCCTTCGATGCGATAGTTTCATTCTATGCTATCTTCCACATACCGAGAGAGGAACATCTAGACCTTCTTGAAAAGATGAATAGATGGTTGAAAGAGTCAGGGGTTATCCTGATCACCATGGGTACAGGAGATGATGAGAGGATAGAGTCCGAATTTGTAGGATCGGATGTAGGATCGGATATGGTGTGGAGTTCTTTCTCAATACAAAAGAATAAGGAGTTAGTCAGAAAAGCAGGTTTCAAAATATTGAGGAGCTATGAAGAGACACAGGAAGAACATCACCTATGGATATTAGCTGAGAAAAAGGATTCATAGATATTCATCTGAAATTTATCACGTCTACATCCGTTTTCTTATAATGGGGATCAGCGGTTACCACTGCTGCATCAATGGAATCTGCGCAGGCTGCTATGAGAGCATCAGCGATGGGGATAGAATCGATCTTATATCTTCCAGCTTTAATTGCTTCATCACCCCCTATTTTTACTAAATCGAGATTGTATTTCAGCTGTTTAACTCTTTCATCAGCAGTTTTTTCATCCATCCTTCTTGAATAAATATAATGTATTTCAGTCAATGTTATAGAACTGATAAAGATTTCATTGTCTTCGTTTAAAATCTCTTCAACGAAATTCGCTCCTTCCTCATTGTTAAAATATGCTAGTAGGGCCATCGTATCTAATAGGTATTTCATCTCTATTCAAACTCCTCGTCCCATTTTTCTCTGGTTTTTTCAAGATCTTTTGATGCCTCTTCGATCTCATCTACACCCTTAAGTTTCTTCAAAGATGTTA
>JBKHFH010000069.1:0-9259 GCA_046540335.1 Thermoplasmata archaeon
GAACTTCCTTTCTGATCTTCATAGATATAAATATCTTCGTCGGGCTGGAATCTCGTTGCTACGGCCCATTCTACTTCACGATCATCGAAGATATCGATATCGTCATCGACCACTGTTATCTTCTTCATAGAGGTGTGGACTTCGAAGGCCTCTTCGATTATCTTTTTCACGTTTGCTTCATGATCATTTATAGAGACCACGCCGTGAAGCCAACTGCAACCTCCTTCTGTCAGTCTGACATCTTCTACAGATGTTATCTTGTTCAATTTTCTTTTCATCTCAGATTCTCTAGGCAGCCCCATCAGTAGAAAATGTTCGTATCCTCCCGGCAGAAGAGCGTGGAACTCCGCGTCTTCTTTTCTGTAAACTCTGTCTATCTCCACTATCGGCTGCTGTCTGACTTTATCGTAAGTGCCTGTGATATCTACGAATGGGCCTTCCTTATCAAGGTCGTGAGTGATCCTGCCCTGAAGGACATACTCAGCATCGGATGGAACTGAAATGCCATTTTCCAACTCCTTTATCTTCAACGTTCCGCTCAAAGTTGTCTTTTTGAGTGAATTCGCGACTCCGGTTTCGTCTACTTCGTAATCTATAGAAGTCGCTGCCGCTAGAAGCACAGAGGGTTCGACTCCGATCACCACTGCTATATCTAGCTCTTCGTTCCTCTCCTTAGCTTTCTCATACATCTTTTTGAGATGTCGGGGACAGATCCTGATCGTGAATGTTTTCTCATCTCTCAGCATCATCCTGTGATAAGACAGATTTCTCTTGCCTTCATATTCAGTGATGACGATCCCAGAAGTTATGTATCTTCCACCATCATTTGGATAATATTTCGGTATCGGTAATTCTCTGAGATCGAATTCTTCTTCGGTCTTATCTTCGAATCCTGCACGTTCTACTTGTTCAGGAGCGCTCGGAGAATCTACAGCGTCCGCCAACCTTTCGATCATCTCCCCCTTTTCTATCCCGAAATGATCCGCGAGTCTTGAACGGGATGCCCATAGATTTATCACCGAAGGTCCGTGAGGGAAATCTGGAAAGTAAATAGGAGTTTCCGGGTTCTTCTTTGCATGTTCGGTCACTTCACAGTCGATAGAAACTTCTCCTTCCACGGTCATATGATCGTACTTCTCGATAAATTTTTTCAGCGGCAAGTTGTTTCCTCCTGGTAGATCGGTTAGATGATTAAAGCCCCGGCTGTAATATAAAATTTTACACGGGGTGTAAAGTATAATAGTGATGATTATAATGCCTCTGCGATGTCAAAGTTAACTTATAAGGAAGCGGGCGTGGATATCGAAGAAGAAGACCGAGCCATAGCTGCTCTGAGAGATACGGTTCTTTTCGCTAGAGAAGGAAAAGGAGCGCCACTTGAGAGCGAATTCACAGGTCTAGTGGAATTTGGAGATTACGCGCTTTCACTCTGTACAGACGGAGTCGGAACCAAACTGATCGTGGCGAACAAGATGGAGAAGTGGGATACTCTCGGGATAGACTGCATCGCTATGAACGTCAACGATGCTGTCTGTCAAGGAGCGGAACCTATCGCCTTCGTGGATTATCTAGCTTTCGAAGATCCAGATCCTGAGTTAGCTAGACAGCTAGGTAAAGGACTTCAAAAAGGTGCGGAGATCGCGAACATCACGATAATCGGAGGGGAGACAGCCACCTTGAGTGAAATAATCGACGGTTTCGATATCGCCGGAACAGCTTTGGGTTATGTGAAGAAAGAGGATATCATAGATGGGAGCGGGGTCGAGGAAGGAGACAAGATCGTAGGTCTTCCGAGCTCGGGCATACATTCCAATGGATTGACCCTTGCTAGAAAGATAATCGACGAATCCGAATATAGTTATCATGATGAAGCTGAATTCGGAGTGATCGGAGAGGAACTGCTCGAGCCTACTAGGATATACGTTAGGACACTGATGAAAGCGCTAGAGGATTTTGAGATAAAGGGTATGTCCAACATCACGGGAGGAGGTCTGAAAAACATACCCAGGATCAACAGAGATTTCCGCTACATGATCGACGATCCTCTTCCACCACAACCCACATTCGAATTTTTACAGGACGAAGGCAATGTTGAGGACAAAGAGATGTACAAGACGTTCAATATGGGCATGGGCTTCGCGATGGTCGTTTCTCCCGAGATAGCGGGAGAGGTTGCTGAAGAAGTCGAAGGAAAGATAATCGGTAAGGTGGAAGAAGGTTCAGGTGTGGTGCACGAAGAGAAAGGGCTGAAATTCTCGGTTTCTTGAAGAGTGAATAAAACCGTAATGAATATATTGGAAGAGCCAATGCCCTTCCAGGGTAACGATGATCGAACTCGAAGTTCACGAAGGCGATACCGGATACTTCACAATCAGTGAACGGACCGCTTCGGAATTGGATGTAAAAGAAGGAGATATCCTGCTCGCGAAGAACCCTATCAATGAAAAGACAGCGGCGGGAGAAGCTAAGATAGAGAAAAGCCACGATGAAGAAATAATAGGCATGGACAGGACTCTTTTCGAATCGATAGGCCTCGACCAGGGTTTTGAAATCAAAGTCGATGCCTATCGGGGTGAAGTCAAGAGAGTCATAGAAGTAGAATTTGGAGTGGAAAATATAGGTAAAAGTGATAGAGATCCATTGACCGTGGTCAAAGAGAATGAGGGGGAATTCATCGATTTCATAGAGGGGAAGATTTGTACAAAACATTCAGAGGTCCTCTGGGAAGCCAAGGATCTACTCGTCTCGATAAAGGAGACTTACCCTGAGCTAGAGACTGACGAGGTCACCGATCTAAGTGATGTTGAGGAATTCAGCTACAGTTGGGGCGGTTCCGAACTCAAGTCTTTCGATGGCATCCTGCTGATCGATCTCTCTGGAAGTATGGAGACCAGGGACCTAGCGATAAAAGAGTTCGATTGGCTCATCGAAAGGATAGATAGGAGTGTAGCGGGAAATTTCACCACCGATTTTCTCCGAAATCTCAAGGATGAAACGAAGGTTAAACGTTCTCAAGGAGCTACACTCTGCGGTCTCATATATTTCGTTCAAAAGATAGGTAGAGGCGTCGGCGATAAGATCTCCGTGATTCCGTTCAGCGATGAGGCTTCCGTAATAGAATTCAACGATGAGGAATACTTCTCTGCTGACGTCACCGATACTGAAAGCGCCGCTGAAAACATAATAGAAGAGATTAAGTATTATCCGAGAGGAAGGACAAACATCTCGGACGGTTTTGAAGAAGCCATAGAGATGATCAAAAATTTCGAGCACGACAAGATGAAGATGATCGTACTCCTCACCGATGGAAAACCCCAACCCGAATCTATTGATGATAGTGAGAGTGTGCTGGATGTGGTGGAGAGCAGATTGGAACCCAGAAGAGATGTTATAATCAACACGATCGGACTCGGAGATCAGGTGGACCATCACCTACTGGAAAAGATAGCCACCAAAACGGGCGGAGAATACACCCACGTAAAGAGCCTCCAGGGGTTGACGGAAGCCTATTCGAGGTACGCGACAAACATCTCGATAAAGAGCACCCTGTTCGAATGAATTTTTATACAGGTGATATCTCTTTCTGACTCAGATCATCGAGATCTATCGTTTCAGGCCATAGATCCTGTTTCTTGTCGGCTGCGGCTATGGCAGAACGTTCCTTTATATATTTCAAAAGTTCCTCGAATTCAGTTTGCTCGGAAACACTTCGAATATTTCCAAATATCAGGAGCTGGGCCGGGTTTATTGGCGCTTCGATCGGCAGATCATCGTGGCCATAAAGTCGGATCATAAGATTTTTGACTTCTGCTGTATCTTCGAAACCTAGTTCTTTGAAGTATGGCTCTAACCTTTCGATTATCGACTGCCAGCTTTCGTAGAAATATCGATTCTGCTCTGTATCGAAAATTTCGCTATCGGGATCAGTACTCTTAGGTCGGGCGATCTTTCCGAGAAGTCCGCTCTCTATAGCCTGCTTCCTGTTTTCGTTCAGTGTTTTGACTTCGATATCCGGGATATCTTCAATTTTCAACTCCTCTTTAGCATAAATAGCTAAAGTCTGTAGTAGTATCGCGATGGTGGTCCTGTCGAGAGTACAGAGCTGGGTGTCGAATATCCTGGTTTCGATGGTATCGAATCTAGAAAACGGATAGATGTCGACCATCCTTACAGAATCACTGTCCAGGCCTAGTCTCTCTTTGAAGTACTCTTTGTCCTGATCAGATGGAAGATACGGTGGAGTCCTGAACTGTTCGACGTTCCTTTTCAGCCTAACTGTGTAAGAAGGTTCAGTGATGACTAGATTCCCCTGATCGTTGAAAGCGTGATTGGGGTTCTTTCCGTTTGATAGAGGAGAACTAGCTGTCAAGCTGATGAGATGCGGTTCGAGGTAACGATAAAGGTTGTATATCTTTTTTCTCAGGACTTCGTCTTCCACACCTACATGGTGGTGTTCTCCAAAGGATACTCCTTCGGAATATTCCTCAACTGGATTTATACCAAGAGAGATCAGATTCGCCTCGATATCCAGTTCTTTGACCACTTCGTGGGCGATCCTGTAGATATTGTAAGACCACCATTTCAGCTCTTCCAAGTAATTGCAGGGAGGTGTCTGTATCTCCAGGATATTAGTTTTCAAGGAAACATGAGAGTCCTTGCCCAGCACCGAAAAATATTCTTTGTCGTCTTCTCTGCCGTATTCGATATGAACGGCTTCGTACCCTTTGCTGTCCTTTCTGATGTCCGTTATCCCATACCATCTATCCCGTACCAGCGGATCAACTTCGTTCCTTGCCTCCGCTATCTTCTCCACTGCATCGTCCAAGATCTGCTCGAAGACTATCGACATCTGCTCTCCATCTATCCAGTTCCAGCTGTCTTTGACCACCTGAAGTTCTACTTCGATGCCGTGAGAGAAGGGCAGTTCCGTGTATTCGTCTCTGTCGAAATTTTCATCGTTGTCAGAAGAATGCTCTCCTCTGCTGTATTCTCGAACGTTTCCGTCCTCTTCTATGACCAGTCTGTGACGCTCCTCACCTCCTTTTTCTCGAATCCTTGTTCTGAAGACTCCGTTTTTTCGATAGATGTTCTCTATCTCTAATGCTAGCTGATTCTTACGGTGAACTTTTTCGATCCACTTTTTTGCCTTCTCTAGGACCTCTTTTCTTTTTATGTGATTGGAAGACACCTTCTTGATATCTTCGCAGGTCTCAAGATAAACGTTATCGTAAGGATCTACAAATAGTCCTTCGAATTTTTCCCGCATGTTTTCGATGCCAAGAAGGGATATATCTACATTTTTCACGGCCTTACTACTTTCTCTCAACTCCGCTTGGGAGATGGCTTCGTATTTCAATTCCCTAGAGATCAGCCTATTTTCCCTCCCTCTCGTGAGGAAAAGTCCGATCAGTTTTCTATCTTTTTTGAAGATCTTTTCTATCGAGGGGTCGTCCGATCCTTTGGGACCGACGTAAAGGTCATCTATGACCTCCTGTAGGTTCTCACCTTCGGGTTCGAATCTAGATATAGTGACCTTTTCCACATCACTTTCTTCATCTCTCCCCGGGTTGAACTTGAAACCTCCCTGAACGGTTCTATTTTGATCGGTACTATATCCCTCTAGTATCTCCTTTTCATTCTTCGATGATCTTTTAAGACTGTATATCAGGATGAGAATAGCAGTTATCAGGAGTAAGACGATAAAAAGGTATAATCCAGGGGTTTTATAGACTCCGCTCATGAATTCTCGCAGGATCGATATCAACGTATCACTTTCGATCTCATATCTCGTTCTGAAGGCGGAATTATGATGAAGTTTATAATTCTTACTCAAAACATATTTATATCTATTTTTGATGAAGGATTGAGATAATGTCGGCCATCGTGACCATAATACGAGAAGGCACCTCTGAAAGTATCCAGGTCTATGTCGATCCGAATGAGAAGATAAAGGATGTAATAGACAGATGTAAGGACTACTGGCGACTTGAGGGCACTACGGAAGATTATGTTCTCATTAAGAACAACATGAAGCTTTCTAGACAAAAGACCGTCATCTCTTCTGATCTAAAAGAGGGGGATGTGCTCAGATTTACTGGGAAGGGAAGTTCCACGAGCAGAGAAGAGACCGAGGAACAGAGGAGGGAAGATGATCCTGTTGCCGTTTCCAAAGAGTGGCTCAGTGAGAATCTTGGCCTTGAAACCGATGAACTGGAGACCATCGAGAAAAGAGAGAGTGAAAGCTCGCTAAAGATGGTTTTCAAAGATGTGGATAGAGACCAACATTATACGATAATCACTAAAAATTCAGTCGTCAAAACATACATCCCTGCTTATGTAGAAGATCTTGATATCGAAGGAGTTTGATTATCATGGATTTATTGATTAGGTGCACATTGAGCGGAAAGGTCGTCGAAGCAGAGATCGAGGGAGGCTGTAAGGTGGAAATCCTCAAAAAGAAGATAGCAGAAAGTTTGAATTTTGATCACGAGGGATCGACTTTGTTTTACAAAGGAAGAAAAATATCCGATGATGCCGATTTAGAAAGGTACAGTATCGAAGATAACGATCTTTTGGTTTTAGAGAAGCGTGATAAAGTCGATCTCGATCCCGGGCTTGAAGCGGTAAAAGATACCCGGAACTGGATAAGACAGAATATCGTGACGTCGGGAACGGATGTAGAGTTGAGAGATTACTTTTTGAAGGAAGGAGGAGGAAAAGAGATGATATTTGAATTGGAGAGTGAGATGGCCAAATTGAGCATGTCTGGAGGAAAGATAGATGATTACGGACTGGTTTCTTCCGAAAAAATGTGAGGTTTGACGATGTTAAGGATATTGGATAGGAAAACAGGGTCGGTGCGCTCGTTCACTGTGAATGATGCTCACCATCACATAGGCGAAGACGTAGATGGAAACGAAAACGTCCCTGTAGGTACGAACGGTAGTTATGATTTTTCTAGGAAACTGAAGGAAGAGGTCGTGGATACACTGAGAGAATCTGAATCACGTTACAGGGTACCTGGTAAAGCCGATGATGAGGCCTCTGAAGATAACGGGACCGGGCTAATGGATCAGATAGTAGTTTTCCCTATGAAAGACAAGTTCAGGGATGAGGGGGATATCACCTATTCTAGATCTAACGAGAATATAAGCCGGTGGATCAATTCTGAAGATCATGCCGACAGATTGTTGGGGTTCGGTCGGGTGGATCCCAGTGAAATAGAGGGTGCGCGAAAGATGATAAAGAGGTTTCCATCCGAATACGGCCTTATCGGGTTGAAGATACATCCAGATTCAGAGAAATTCGAACTCGACTCCAACAGAGTGATACAGCTCTTCGTGGACTGCGCACGGATGAACCTGCCTATCATCTTTCATACAGGTTATATCTCAGACGTCGAACGTATACATAACGGGGTGAACAAGACCATATCGCTCTTGGTGGAAAATAAGATGGAATATCTGGTAGGGCATTTGAACGTGATCGCAGGACATTTTAGTTACGACGATGAAGAGGCGTTCAGATATATCAGTCATCCGTGTATCTACGGCGAGATGTCCACTCTAACATCTCCAGAGGATTTTATCAGGAGCGCGATGGATAACATCAGTCTTTCCAATTTTACTGATAAAACTCTCAGCGACTTCAAGCCAGAAGTGAGGCGCAAACTGAAGAACGATTTCTGGAATATCTTCGACGTATCGACCAATTGGTCCAATAAACTCATTCTGGGGACAGATCATCCTTTCTTGCCGAGAGATAATATCGTCGATCTGTTCGAGTGTTTATTCTGTTCGGATCTGTCGGAAGAACTTCAGCCCTCGATGATCCAAAATATTCTAGGTGAGAACCTGATAGACATCCTTCCAGTGAACGCGCACCTTACACCCTCTTACAGGGTAAAGGATTCCGAAGGTTTGGAGGACGAGTCTAGGTATGAAAAAAGACTTGCTCAAGTACAATATTATATCGATCTTATCGATGATAAAGGACTCGATCCTGGACCTGTTGAAAGGAAGAAAAGGAATGCGAAGATGTTCGTTGAGGACGGAAACGACTCTGAAGCCTTGGAGACTATAGAAAAAGGTCTGAAGATCGCCAAAAAAGGTTATACACTGGCGAGGATGGTCGAAGAGAGACAGAAGGATGAAGATTGGGATAGGAACGATGAATATCTGAACAGGGCGCTGGAGACCGGACGCAAAGGTCAGTACTCCAAGGGGATCAGCATATTGAAAAATAGATAAAGGTTTTTTGAGGTTTGGACCTATCCGTAAAGGTCTATCTCGTCTTTTTCCTCTTTAGATAGGTCGTAATCACCGCTTTCATCTTTTACGTTCCCATTCAGAGTGTCATCATCGTCCAGATCGTGGGTTTCTGTATTATCATAATACTCATCCGAGCTTCCACCTTTCTTCACTATGAGCGCCAATATAACTACTAGTATCAACACCACTACACCTCCGAAAATGTATGTCATCGGCAATCCGTCATCTTCCACCACATCGACGGAAGTATCTTCTCCACCAACTTCTACTTCGTATTCGCCTTCCTCATCGATAGAGTGAGTGAAGGTGACAGTTTCGGTCTGACCGGCATCGATATTGACGCTTTTCGTATCTATGGTTTCATCGTCGATAATCAATTCAGCAGTGTATTCGTCCGAAGTTTCACCGGTATTGGTGACTTCTACAGTGACTTCGATCTCTTCGCCGGTAGCGGGTTCTTCAGGAACGACCTCTAGTGTGGTCACTTCGAAAACAGATCCACCTGTTTTACCATCCACAGTCATTTCAGCCTCAGCTGTATCATCATCGGTAGCTATTTCGAGAGTATAGTCACCGCTTTCCTCAGCATTCCACTCGAATACTCTTTCACCGCTGCTCTCGCCACCCTCAAGAGTGACCTGGGTTTGGTTCTCATATACTTGTCCATCATTATCATCGTAAACTGTGAAAGTGATCTGTTGTTCACCGTCAACTTCACCGGTATTGCTCACCCGATACTCGACAGTGATATCTTCTCCAACTTCAACACCACTAAAGGAAGATATGATCTCGACTTCGAAGTTAGCTTCCTGTAAAAAGTTAGCTTCTATGACCATATCGCTCGTCATCGTTATGGTAGTCTGGTTTTCAGTCCCTGAATGATCTCCTGTCCATTCTACGAACTCGTAGCCTTCATCCGGAACGGCCGTGAGGTTCACTACATCACCATGATCATATTCTGTCTTTTCAGGCTTTATGTCTACAGAGCC
>JBKHFH010000070.1:0-9130 GCA_046540335.1 Thermoplasmata archaeon
ATGGTCGTCGCCGGATGGCAGCAGGGAGAGGAGCAATTGCAGATTGAAGTGGATGAAGGATACGATGAGATGGAGATAGAGTACCTTGATTATGGATCGAACATTCCTGCAGATCCAGATGAAGTTGTTGCCAACGGAACAACAGTGTCAGAGATATTGGATGATAAAGGAGAATTGGAATTATATGCTGAAGTTGATACACAGGCTGCAGCGGGAGAAATGCATTATATTTATGTATATTTAACTGCTGACGGCGAATTCGATGAGAATTTATCTCCTGATCATTTTAAATTTACAGCTAGAAGATTACCTGCATCTAATATAGGAGCTAATCATATTAATTTTAGAGGCACTGATACTGAAATCGAAGGGGGAACTATGTTACCATGGTCTGAACAAGATTCAGGAGCGAGAGGTGAGGATACTGCTTCTGTAGAATTTGATGTAGAAGAAAATAGTTTTTCAGCCCAATCTAGGCTCACTTGGGATATCCCATTTGGTAATGAAGAAAATTACACTTTAGAGATTCAAGCAGTCACTGAAGGGCTTTCACAGGAAGTTACAGCTACAATCTACCTAGATATTATTGTACCAAAAGGAGGTGTTAACTGATGAAGTCATTTCACAGGACTGTTTTGACCCTTTTCGTTATCAGTTTACTTCTTCTCTCGCTAGGTGGATTTATGAATTCTAGTAGAGCTGAATCATCGGAAGAAAATGAATTTGACACACCTTATTTTCCTAAGCCTGATGGAAGTCCTTGGCCTCCTGATGGAGGAAAATCAGATGCTTATTATAACGCTACTACATGGGATACCGAGATAACTTTTGATGATACCGATGTCCCAGTTGAGAATGATATTGACTTAAAGGCACATATTGAAACTGTGAAGACCGGAGGTGGAACTTATAATGCCCATATTTATGTTACTGCTATATCAACTTCACAGTGGGATTTAGATACGGGACATTCTACAAGTGAAACCGCTGATTTAGAGAAGATATCCATTTCTGCTGAACAGTGCTCTAATTCTCATGATAATGATTTCACGATAGATTGGAAAGAGACTAATAATGCTGGTGAGAACTTAACAGATGAAAAAGATGACGGAGAAGTAGACGATAAACAAGAGGAAATTACAACTGACTTAGTTTTAGGTGGGCTAGATGAACTTAATCCGGTACCGATGGGTTTACTAGATACTTTAGGAAAGACGAGAAAATATTACTTTTCTGAGTACTACGATGCAGATAGCTCAATAGCTAAAGGTGAAGGTACAGCAGAGTTAACCTTTGAAGCAAAAAATATGGGAAGCGTCTATAATCCAGAAGGATCTCCATTTTACCACACGGATGATAAGTCTGTTCATATTGCTTCCTCAATGATTGATTGGGAATTACCTCATGGTCAAATAGATTCTGAACACACCCTTACGATTTCTGCTAAGAATATTTTGCTACATACAGAGATAGAAGACAACAAAGGAGAAATTGAAACCGAAGAGGTCGGCGCCGAAGCCACGGTAGAGATCCCGATCAAGAACGCGGAGATAGAAGATATAGAGTCGGATAACAAGGACTCTTATGGAGATTCAAAAAGTGTCACGAATAGAGATGGTAGTCTGGATTGGGACGATGAGATAGGGGTCAAATTGAACGCCCCTGATAAAATTGACCAAGAGGGTGAAAGTTTGATGGCCACTGATCCACCAGAGGACTACGACCCAAATGTCGAAGTGCCAAAGGTAAATTTAACGGTAGATTGGGGTGATGGAACAGAAGAGGATGTGAAGGAAGACTGGAACCCCTATTACTGGGAAATGATAAGTAAAGACCCAAATGAGTACGAGAGAGTCGATAAGGAAGTCTCTATCTCCCACACCTATGATCTCGAAGACGACCTAGACATGGATTACGGCAATGAAGAGAAGGTCGATATAAAGATAACGGCGGAAGTCCATGATGAATACGGCGGATGGGAAGAGTCGATTGAATTTGATCTTACTATCAAATACAGAGATAGCGATGATGATGGAGGTGGAGGTTGTCCATACGTCTCGCCGTACAACGGGACGAAATTCAAGCGTGATAACAACATCTTAGTACAATCTGAATTCAAAGACGGAGAGGTCACGGATTACTATAAGTTAGACAACGATCTAGCAGAACAGAACGGTAACTACTCTTTGAAGATAGAAGAGTTCGAGAATTCTGAGGATTACATAGATCAGATGAAACTTTACACCCTAGATCACAAGGAAGGATACAAGGTAGGAGTGACACCAGAAGGAGAATACCTGACATACAAGGACAGCGAAGCACCGATTCAAGCTTACACTTCTGAAGGAGAAGATATACTCGGAGAAGTGGAAGAGAAGAATGACGGTCAACGATTAGGTATGGAAGCCGGTTCCGAGATCATATTGGACTATGGAGATATGCCTTATAGGGATTGGATACATAACAAACTGGTGCTTAGAAGTTCCGGGTTTTCATCGTATACAGATGGGGATGAGGACTACAATTCTTCAGCCCTAATGCCCGGGCCTATAAAAACTTCGCTCTACGTGGAGTTGAGAGCCGGTAACAGCGACTGGTATAACGTTACAACAACGCACCCGAGGAACGATCCACACGATCACGTGATACCTCTTGAGGATACGATCCATGAGATGTTGAAGGACGGACACAGGCTCGATGATATGGAAGTGAAGATAAGGAGCACCAAACAGCACAATGTGGACTACGTTGGACTAGATGATTCTGTTCCAACGCCGGTGAAAGTTCAAGAGGCTGATCTGTTAGAAGTGATGAAAAATAATTTGAACGGAACTGCGATAGAAAAGACAGGCAGTCTAGAACACGACGATTCGAACGTTGTAAATCTAGTTCCGGGTGAAGAGTGCACAGTAACCTTCGAGGCACCGGACCGAGTTCTAGGTGACGCTTTCGAGGAGAGAGATATCATAATAGAGACGACGGGCTGGTACGAGAAGTACGAGTGAAACCCCTCAAAACATTTTTTTTATTTTTTATGAAGCCTCCTCTAAAATCGACTTGAAGAAATCGATAGTCTGTTCAGATGGATCAAAAATAAAAGTGTATATAGATTAGTTCCAGTTGAAGCCCTCTTTCAGAAGATATCCCAGCTCTGTTTTTGATACCAGCGACCTACGAGGTGGATCAGCGCTGTTATGATCATCCAGAGCAGAAGTAGAAGTCCGAAGGTTTCGTACATACCTCTGCCCTCTATCCCGGGGATGAAGGTTCTGCCTTCGAGTAAGAGAACTAGAGATAAGGAACCGTACGCTCGCGCTCCGAAGGCGGGAAACAGCGGCTTCATATCGAGTTTCATGATCACCGCTCCAAGGATCAGATATAATATAAGGCCAGCGAGCAAAAGACCCGAGATCTCTATCGAAGCTAATAACAGGATGAAAGAGAGCAGGTTGTAAAAAACGGTAGATCTACTCACGTAGTGCTTCTCCACTGCGATCCCGAAGATCAAAACTACAAGTACTCCGCCGACCGCGGCCTGATAAGAGTTCAACAGAGGCATCTTTTTGAGATCGTAATGATATCATGATATTTAAAATCTCAAATGTATTTCAGGTCAAAAATCACTAACTTTTAGTATATCTTATCTAAATTCCCTCTTCAGAGTGTCGCGCAGATGAAAGTCGAAGACCTAGATATACCAGAAAAAGCTAAAGTGGTCATACGATCTGATGGGATAGATGAGCTTTATCCCCCGCAGGAGCAGGGTGTAGACGATGTCCTTTCCGGGAACAACTGCGTCTTTGCTTATCCTACTGCGAGCGGAAAGTCGCTTCTAGCCTACCTTGGGATAATAAAGAGAGTGTTGGAAGAGGGCGGTAAAGCTCTTTACATCGTACCTCTAAGGGCTCTAGCGTCTGAAAAATTGGACGATCTCAGAAAGTTCGAGGAGATCGGTATAGACGTCGGTATATCCATGGGCAACTATGACAATCCAGATCCCTCGCTGAAAGATCACGACGTGATAATTGCTACCTCAGAAAAAGCTGATTCTTTACTTCGCCACAACGTCGAGTGGCTGTCTCAGCTGAACTGTGTTATCGCCGATGAAGTTCACCTGGTCAATGATAGAGAGAGAGGCGCAACTCTTGAAGTAACTCTTTCCAAGCTGAAGCAGGCCAATCCAACCTCACAGATAATCGCACTTTCCGCCACGATAAGGAATTCAGATATGATAGCGGATTGGTTGGACGCGGAACACCACAAAAGCGACTGGAGACCGGTGGAACTCAAGAAAGGCGTTTTCCACAAGGACAGGGTGAAGTACGCAGACGGCTCAGAAGAAGAAATAGAGCCGAAGGATGGAGCGGTATCCACATTATCGGAACCCACGATCGAAGACGGCGCTCAGTGTCTCGTATTCGTCAGGAGCCGGAGTTCTACTCGTTCGGTAAGCAGAGATATGACGAGCTCGGTAGAAAAACATCTGACTGAAGAAGAAAAAGAAAGACTGGAGGAAGTCGCAGACGATATAGAAGAGAGAAGCAACACATCGGTTGGAAAGAATCTAGCGGATGTGGTCAGGAACGGTACGGCCTTCCACAACGCCGGTCTCGACAACTATCAAAGGAAGAAAGTAGAAACAGCATTCAGGAACAGGCTGATCAAACTTATAACCGCGACTCCAACGCTTGCGGCGGGCATCAACATGCCCGCTAGAAAAGTGATAGTCAGAGACTGTAAAAGATACGATGCTATGCTGGGTTACAACGCCCCTATTCCGGTGATGGAGATACAGCAGATGCTGGGCAGAGCGGGAAGGCCCGGATTCGACGATCTTGGTGAAGCTGTTCTGGTCGCTAAGAAACGGAGGCAAGTCAACGAACTGTACGACGAGTATCTGCTAGGTGAGAGCGAGGCTATAGTCTCGAGGATGGCTACGGAACCCGCTTTAAGGACCCATTTACTTTCTCTTATAGCTACAGGACACTGCGCTGTTGAGGAGGAGATATACGATTTCATGGAACAGACTTTTTATTCGCAGCAGAGCGAGATATGGTCGATAAAAGAGAGGGTGAGAAAGACCTTGGAGTTCCTAAAGGAAGAAGACTTGATCACTGAAGAAGGAGCCTTAAAGGCTACAAGATTCGGCCAAAGAGTTTCCGACCTGTACATCGATCCTCGCTCCGCCGTAAAGATCAGGAAAGCGGTAAAAAGCGGGAAGATGGGTCTCGATGTATCCTACCTTCACACGATATGTCTGACTCCCGACATGTATAACCTCTTCGCTTCTAAGTCGGAACTGCAGAAATACAGGAATAAAGCTAACTCTTTGAGGGCGGATCTATTCGAGGATTTCCCACATGATAGAGGTGAACTCGAGGAGTACCTGAGAGCTTTGAAAACAGCTCTACTCTTACAGGACTGGATCGAAGAAGTACCAGAAGATGAGATCGCCGACAAGTTCGGTATAGGACCAGGAGACATCTATAACAAGGTAGAAACTGCGGAATGGCTGCTTCACGCCTCGACCGAGATAGCGGCGATGTTCAACAAGCAGAAAGAGAGAAAGCTGGCGGAACTCACAGAGAGGGTCAAACACGGCATAAAAGAAGACCTAGCTCTCCTGGTGGAGATAGAGGACGTTGGTAGAGTGCGGGCTAGAAGTCTTTACGAGGCGGGCTATGAGAACGAAAAAGATGTACGGAACGCAAGACCTAGAGCGCTTCGTGAACTGCCCGGTATAGGAGATACTTTAGCGGAAAGATTGAGTGATAAGGAGTTTTCTGAAGATAAGAGGATGCAAGAAAAAAAGGAAAAGAAGAAGGAAGAGGCTTCATCGGATCAATCTTCTTTGACCGACTTCTGAATCGATTCACTTGTTGACTTCTTTGCCCAGTTTTTTCTCCACAGATTCTATCTTTCCCGATAACCTGTTCTTCGCATCTTTCCTGTCGTCTATGATGATCTTGGTTTCGATCCTATCTGAATAATTTCTCATCTCCTCATGGCATTCACTTATCAGATCCATGACTTCATTCCACTCGCCCTCCACAACTGTCCCCATGGGTGTCAGCTTGTAATCTATACCGCTTTTATCCACTTTGTCTACTATCTCTGATACGTAGTCACTCAGGCTCACTCCCTTATCTAAAGGAACTATAGAAAATTCCGCCAACATATCTTATCACCATGTTATAATTGATGTCTTACTCTAAAAAGTTTAGGGAAGTCTAGTCGAGGTAGTTCGACTCCATAAATTTAAAATCCTGTAATCCATTACATCACCGTGATTTGATGACCCATATCGGTTTGATCGGTGGCACAGCTTTAAGAGATTGGAAAGGATTTCAGGGCGAAGAGACAGTGGAAAAAAACACTCCGTGGGGCACACCATCATCTCCGCTTTTCAAAGGTAAGATGGAAGGAGAAGACATAACCCTATTGATGAGACACGGAAAGGATCATACCATCCCCCCTCACAGGATAAATCACAGAGCGAATATATATGCGCTGCAAAAAGAGGTCGATGAGATCATCGGTGTATGTTCTGCAGGAGCGCTGGACAAAGATATCCCAGTACCTTCCATTTCGATCCCGAAAGATTACGTCAATTTATGGGACCCTATAACTTTCTACAATGAAAAGATAAAACATATTACTCCTGAGCTGTCTAAAACCATCAGAAAAGATCTGATTGGATCTTCAGAAGAATCGGAATTCCCGAATATTAGTACAGATACCGTTTACGTTCAAACTAAAGGACCCCGATTGGAGACTCAGGCCGAGGTCAACATACTTCAGAACTTTGGAGACCTCGTGGGGATGACCATGACTTCAGAAGCAACTTTGGCCAAAGAAGCCGGTTTGGAATATGCCGCTATCGTAACGGTCGATAATTACGCCAACGGGATGACGGATGAGGAAGTAAACTACGAGGAGATCGTAGATACCGCGGGGGACAATTTCGATAAGTTGAAGGAGATCCTCGTTAATCTCTTGAGAAGGAGGTGATCATCATCTCGATACTGATAAAAGATGCTGACATAATCGGAAGAGAAGGTAAAGATGACGTTCTGATAGAAGATGGAAAGATAAAGAGGGTCGGCTCTGTAGAAGGAGGCGAAAAAGTAATCGACGCTTCTAACAAATACCTGTCTCCCGGATTCTACAACACTCATACCCATGCGGCGATGTCTCTCTTCAGAGGCGTTGCGGACGATAGAGATTTCTGGGACGCGTGGCCGAATATCGTCTGGCCTTTGGAGGAGAATCTTACCGAGGAAGATGTTTACTGGGGAACGAAATTAGCATGCCTCGAGATGATAAAGACGGGAACTATCGCTTTCAACGACATGTATTTCTTCATGGAGAGGGCTTTAGACGCGGTCGAAGAGATGGGGATGAAGGCAGTTTTGAGTTATGGGCTGATAGATCAGAACGATCCGGATAAGCTCGAAGAAGAGATAGAGGCTACAAAAAAATTCGTAGAGTATGCTGAAGATTCTGACCTCGTGGAGCCCGCTCTCGGACCCCATTCGATCTATACCGTTTCGAGGGAAGGACTTGAATGGACTGCTGACTACGCCTCTAAGAACGACCTTCTTGTCCATACACACCTGGGTGAGACTCAGAAAGAGAGAGACGATTTCAAAGAGGAACACGATGTCGCTCTCACCGAGTATCTAGACTCTGTTGGTTTAATGAACGAGAGGACCATCGCCGCTCACTGCGTGTGGTTGGAGGGAAAAGATTATGGATTGCTAGCTAAAAACGACGTCACCGTGAGCCACAACCCATCTTCTAACATGAAACTCGGCGTTGGAAAACCGATGGATTACGAGTCGATGAAGGAACATGGGGTCGATGTCACTCTCGCCACGGACGGGTGTGTCTCGAACAATGATCTAGATATGATGGAAGAGGCGAAGATCGCCGCACTGCAGCAGAAGATGTCTGGTGATTCCACTCTACTCACCGCTGAAGAAGCATACAATATGCTCACGGAAGACGGCGCTAAAGCTTTGAACATGCCTACAAAAAATATAACCGAAGCAGAACCCGCCGATCTCATACTGCTAGAGAAGAATGTGAGATCGGTGCCGGATCATGACCCTGTCTCGAATTTGGTATACGCCATGAACGGTTCATCTGTTTCAGATGTGATAATCGAAGGAAAGATAGTTATGGAAGATGGAACTGTAGAAGGAGAGAAAGAGATAATGAGGAATGCTAACGAAAGAGCCAAAGCTCTAGTTTCGAAGGTGGAATGATGTTGGAAAAATTGAAAAGATCTGTGAAAGAATGTCCAGTGGTAGATATGGGTGATTATCATTATTTTATACACCCGTTATCTGACGGCCTGCCTCAGGTAGAGCAAGATCTGCTGCATGAAGTGGTCCGTGCTGTGAAGGAAAAAGGTAACCTGGACTGCGATTATATCCTTACCGCGCAGTCGATGGGCTTTCCTTTAGCGGCTGCCCTCTCTATGGAAACGGGACTGCCTTACAAATTCATAAGGAAAAGAGAATACGGCCTAGAAGGAGAGGTATCGATCGATCAAACTACCGGTTATTCGAAAAGTGAGATGTATCTCAACTTTGTTGAGGAAGGTGATAGAGTATTTTTGATAGACGACGTTTTGAGTACTGGAGGGACCTTGAAGGCCATAATAACCACACTCCAGGATATGGGGGTTGAGATATGCGATGTGATCGTCGTATTCGAGAAAGTCGGGACGAAAGTGAGTTTGGAAGAGGAATTAGGGGTGAAGATAAAGTCTTTATTGAAGATCGAGATGGATGGGTCGGAAGTTAAAATAGTAGAGTAGAATCTGTTATCCATCACCCGCCGGTCACGGGCGGCATGACCGCGACTTCATCACCATCTTTCAGGGTCTCGTCCTTCGAGGTCCTATCCTTGTTAACAGATATGAGTAACTGTTCTTTCATCTCCTCAAGCTCAGGATATCGCTGGTATAGGTGATTCATCAGATCTTCCACCTTTGAATTTCTTTCCAGCTCGATAGTCAAGTCTTTCTGGCCTACAGTATCTCTGGCCGATGCGAAGAATTTTACGATGACCTCTGATTTTCCAGACATCATGGTTTCATTTTTGCACTCCTATATATAAA
>JBKHFH010000071.1:0-8934 GCA_046540335.1 Thermoplasmata archaeon
CGGTAAAGCTTTCCTCTGGAACGTCCTGTTTGAAAGCCCTGTACAACTTCTTCGGTTCTAAAAACACGACGGGATCTGGATCTCTGATGCTTGAGATCATAAGACCTTTCGCGTCTTTCGGAGTGGAGGGGATAACGACATTAAGGCCCGGGATATGAGCCAAAATGCTCTCAAAGCTCTCCGAGTGGTGCTCTAAAGCTTTCACGCCTCCACCGTAAGGGGTTCTCAATACCATCGGAACGTTATATTGACCTCGACTTCGATTCCTGTATCTAGATGCGTGAGAATTCAGCTGATCTACAGCGGGCCACATGAAGCCCATGAACTGCACCTCCGCGACGGGCTTCATCCCGTACAGCGCCAAACCGATGGAGACTCCGACTATACCTGATTCCGCTAGAGGCGTATCCCGGACTCTATCTTCCCCATATTTATCTAGAAGACCTTCGGTCACTCTGAACACGCCCTCATTCACGCCGACGTCTTCACCTAGGACCATCACGTCCTCGTCTCTCTCCATCTCTAGGTGTAGAGCGTCGTTGATGGCTCCTACCATGTTCATCTCAGTCATGGGAAACCCCCCTTGATCTCAACCTGTTCCTCTTCGATCTCCTTCTCCTCTAGACTTCTCTTCAAGTACTCCATCTGCTCCTTCAGATCTTTAGGCATCTCCTCGAACATGTGTTCGAACATCTCTTCGACAGAATGTTCACCCATATTTTCTGCGGTTTCTACTGCTTCGTCTATCCTCTTTTTAGCCTCAGCATCCAGTTCCTCCTGCCACTCTTCCGTCCAGATACCTTTATTCTCCAGGTAATTACGGAATCGCTTTAATGGTTCCTTTTCACGCCACTCTTCCAGCTCTTCTTCAGTCCTGTACCTGGTCGGATCGTCAGCGGTCGTATGCATGCTCAAACGATAGGTGAGCGCTTCAACTAGAGTCGGTCCCCTACCATCTCTTGCTCTTTCTAGCGCTGTCTGTGTGGCCTCATGAACCGCTAATACGTCGTTGCCGTCCACATAGATCCCAGGGAAACCATAGGCTTGTGCTTTCTGAGCTATGGTTTCAGAGCCGGTCTGTTTCTCTAGAGGGACGCTTATCGCCCACTGATTGTTCTGACAGAAAAAGACTACGGGAACGTTCAGAACGCCTCCAAAGTTCAACCCCTCGTGAAAGTCGCCTTCAGAGGTAGCTCCGTCGCCGAATATGCATAGAACGACTCCGTTATCCTCTTTCCTCTCGATAGCCCAGGCGAGGCCTACGGCGTGAGGTATCTGGGTAGATACTGGGACAGCGATCGGAAGATTGTTTACACCTTCCGGTATCTTGTTGCCTCTAACGTCGCCCATGAAGTACTCGTAATTATTCTCTAAAGGCACTCCTCTCTCAAGGTAAGCTCCGAGCTCCCTGAACGCGGGAACCAACCAATCCTCGTCTCTCATCGCCATCGAAGCCCCGACCTGCGCGGCTTCCTGGCCCTCGATGGGAGCGAAGGTCCCCATCCTTCCCTGCCTCTGCATCTTCAGCGCTTTCTCGTCCGCTTTCCTGGCGTAGAACATCCACCAGTACATGTCCTTCAGTTTCTCTTCGTCTATATCCGGCTCTTCGCCTACGAGCTCGCCGTCTTTATCCAATATTTGAATCAATTCCGGGCTTTCTGGTTCCCGCAATTCTATCACCATTCTTTCACGTCTCCCTCGAGTTCTTTTCCCTTGGCCCACTTCTTTATCTTCTCATAAGAGGCTTCACCGCAGATGTACTCGTTTGTTTCTTTATTGAAAAGAAAAGGTACGCCGATACACCTCTGCTCTGCGAATTTCATCATCAAAGCCTGGTTGTTAGAATCATGCCAGACCTCGTATTCTTTCACATCTATGTTCTCTTGCTCCCGGAGTCTTTCAAGTCTCTTCTTGACTTCTTGACAGTTTGGACACTCCTTACCATAAAACATCATAAGCTCTGCTTCTTTAGTCACCCATATCATACCCCTTATTGAATAATAGTGGTCTAGGGTCATTAATATTTTGCCGTGATATCTTCAAAAAATACGTGAATAAAAAAGAAAAGTTTTTAAAGATCACCGCTTCAAATCTTTTTCATCTCTCTATTTTTGGTTCTAGTTTCTTTCCCAATGTATCTTCAATCGGACACCTATTTTTTATTTCTTCGATAAATTCGTCCATTTTCTCCTCGGGTACACCTTCAATCTCTTCTATTTTCACTCGGATATGTTGAAAACCGGAAGGTACATCGGCCGTGCCTTGAAAACCCCGAGCATCTAAGTCACCCTCTATTTTCAAGTTAAAATTTCTAAGGTCGATATCCATCTCTTTCGCAACTACTACACCTGTGATACTTAAACACCCTCCAAGTGAACTCAGAAGTACTTCCACCGGATTAGGTCCTTTATTAGTTCCTCCCAGGTTTTCCGGTTCGTCGATCGTAAGAGAGAAATCTCGCATTTTCGCTTCGCACTCCATCCCTTCTTTCTTTTCTACCTCAGCCTCAAACGTAGCCATTTTAGCTTCTGCCATATTAACACCTGCCCATTTATAACGACCTTATGTGATAAAGTTGTTGGTTAAGATAGATATCAGGCTGATAATAAATTGATCTCACTCGATCTCAGGTTTTAGTTCTATCTCCGATTTCATGCTTTTCGATATGAGGCAGTTCTTTTTGGCGAGTTCTAGTGCTCTCTCTACTTTATCCCTGTCCTCTTCATCCATCAACTTCACTCTAGGGATCAGATCTATCCTGGTTATCATGCTCCCCTCATCGGTATCTTCCAAAATCCCCGTAGTCTCTAGTTCGAAATCTTCCAGTTCTAACCTCATCTTCTCTAGAGTCGATTCGAGCGTTATGGAGTAACACATAGCTAGAGAACCGACGAAAGCGTCTTCGGGATTCATCATGCCTTCAGCCCCGCCGAATTCCACCGGCTTGTGGAATGCGCATGCATAACCACAGTACATGCTTAAACTTCCATGCTCGTCTTCTTCATCACTCCAGTTAACGATTGATGTATATTCGTGTGCCATGGTTTTGCAACATAGTTACAAAAATATAAATCTTGTCATCGACACTGAGATCATATATGGACAAATGGACAAGAAAAAGAGTTTGTTTTTTTACCGAGGTACTAACACAATTTTATTGGTACCAACGCCCTAACGTGCTTCTGAATTCTGGTACTATCTAGAAGTTCAATCCTTATTTAAATCCACATTCATTTTTGAAGGAAGTCGTCCAAAATTTGAGTTTTGCACCATAGAAGGACGTGGGGTTGAACCCACATCCTTCCATGGTAAGGGGGGGTGGTGAGTATACAATACTACACCAATATATATTATGAAAAATAGATATTTAAAATTTATGTTCGAAAATGATAATTCGGGTAGATTTTGTTCGTCGGCCCACGTTCAGGTGCTTTAGTCGGAAAAAAAATAAGAGTACTCTAGCGTTGAAAAAATGGACAAACGATTTTACACTGAGTCGGAATTTTGAAAAAAGAAAAGTGCGTAGGAATGTGCTACATTCCTCCTTTCTAATACTTTTCTCACTTCGCTTGAAATGTTTTAGATGCTCCCGACGGGATTCGAACCCGTGTCTTTGGCTCGAGAGGCCAAGATGGTTGGCCGAACTACACTACGGGAGCAAAATGTGAACACAGTGAACATTTTGCGACTTCGGGGAACTTGTTCCCCTCAAGGACAAATTACGAAGTAATTTGCAACTCAGCGGAACTCTGTTCCAATTTAGGGCATAACTCAATAGCATTTCTTACACCGATTTTTCCTATATAATTATTTTCACCCCTCCAAAGATCATTTCAATCCATATAAAACGAAAATATTATAAAGGGGTGGGACCTAATCGGACATAGAACACGCATGGAGGTGAACTCGTATGGAAGGAACAGTAAAGTTCTTCAATGATATGAAGAACTACGGTTTCATAGAACCCGACGAAGGTGACGAAGACCTCTTCGTTCACCGCAGCGGCATGGAATGCAACTCTCTCACCGAAGGTGACAGGGTTGAATTCGATTCCGAGGAAGGGGAGAAAGGACCTAGAGCTATCAACGTAAAGAAGATAGAATAGATCGATCGCTTTCATAGGATCGATAAAATTACTTAGGGACTCAAAATCCTTATCTTTTACTTCTCATAAATTTTTAAGCTTTTCATGATATCTCTGATCTCGTCACATCTCTCTTCCAGTTCTTCAGTAGCGTCGGCTGCCTCTGAAAGCGTCATCGCAATAATCACGTGCTTGCTTTCATCATCTTCTGCTATTATCTTATTGACGTTCATTCTATCTCACCCTAAAGTTGCTCTTTGATCCATATATATGTTCCTCTATCCACTTAAAATTTTCTTTTTTTCCTGAAGGTATCTTGATACTAAATACAATATTGATCAGAGTCTTGGATATCTTTTGAAAGGGGTTTTAATTCTGGTTTTGCAAAATTTTATTTATTACTGATCAGATTGCCAATGCATGTGGAAAGACGTAACCAAAGTATTTGGTTCGTTGCATTTGAAGGGGTTCAAAGAATTTGAAGAGGAGGAAGGACCCTGTGGTCTTACACCTAAACGTTTCACAGAAGGGTCAGAGAAAAATCAACTTAAGGTGGTTAGAGTGTGAACCAGAAACTTTTCGATAAGCTGAGTGTAAGTGATCTACTACTCCTCCATCTTGATGATATTTTAGAACTGAATAAGAAAGATTACCAGGAATATACGAATCAGTTAGTGGAAATATTAGAAGTAGGAGAAAAAAAAATCGAAAAATTTTATTCTAAATTAAAAGAAGATGGGAAAATCGAAGTCACTCGTAACACACAAAAGGAAACTAAACATTACACTTTGACCGAGGAAGGAGAGAAAGAAAAAGAGAGGATATGGTCTGAGATAAAAGAAAAGAAAATACTTCTCATCGATGAAAATGATGCAATACAGTTGAAACTCAAAAATGTTGTCAAGGTCTTGGATGATATACCACTTGTCAAAATAATCGTTGGAGTCGATGGACAAGGTGTGTTAGATTTGAGAGAGGGTGAAAAACCTAGATATGGTTTGGTGGGTAGAGAAGAAGAGTTGAAAAAAATCATAGAACTGACCAGGGAGATAAACGAGGGAAGCAAAGGGACTTTGTTCATCGCAGGTGAAACGGGTATAGGTAAAACTCGGTTGGTTGAAGAGCTAAAGAGTATGGCACTAGAGAAGGACTTCGATTTTTTGAATGGTAGATGTCTTCCTGAAGATCAAGCCCCTTATGCTCCTTTCAAGAGAGCCCTCAGTAAGTTTCTAGACATAGAGAGGGAATTGGGCAAAGTCCACAGCGTTATCAGTCCATCTCCACCCAACAGAGGTAAAGTCAAAAACCAGGAGATGTTCGATACCCAGAGAAAATCCATTTTCTACAGGACGAGCCAATTTTTGAAGAATCTCTCAGAATTCAGAACCATAGTGATGTTTTTCGACAACCTACAATGGGCGGACTCCGGCACTCTCAATCTTTTGGATTATATGGCCGAAAAGCTAGAAAACGAACAGGTGATACTGATAGGTGCTTATCGTCCATCCGAGGTAGACGAATCTGATCCTCTCAAAGATACACTCCATCGTATGTCCAGGAAGAAACTCTATGATAAGATCGAACTCCAGCCACTCGAAAGCGAAGATATAAAAACGATGGTATCGAAAATCACCGGCATAGATGAAGTCCCTACGGATTTCATCGACAATTTAGAGGAGAAAACCAATGGAAATCCCCTTTTCGTGAGGGAGAGCATAAGAGAGATGCTGAAAGAAGGACTCATTGATTTGAAGAGAGCTGAATTCCCGAGTGAGGCAGAGATATTTCACATACCCGACGTGATCCAGAACGTCATCGAAAAGAGGGTCTATGAATTGCGAGAAGGCTCTCGGGAGGTGCTTCAACTGGGAAGCGTGGTAGGAAAACACATCCCTTTCGAGTTGCTAGTAAGCGCCTCGGACAAAGATGAACTCAGGTTGCTGGAAGATATCGATCCACTCCTAGAGACCAACATATGGGAAGAAGATCCAAGAGAAGAAGCTTTCACTTTCTCCCACGACATGTTTGTAGACACGGTATATGATGGGATAGGGAAATGGATCGAAAGGAAGAAACTCCACCTCGAAATAGCGAAGGCCATGGAAAACGTTTTTGAGGACCGGCTGGAAAACAGATACTTCACCTTGGGTTACCACTTCAGGGAAGGTGAGAGATACCAAAAGGCCTTCAAATATTTCGTGAGGGCCGGAGATAAAGCGGAAAAAGTGTATGCTCACGAAGACGCGATCGATAGGTATGAGGAAGCTCTGTCTATCGCGAACAAAACAGATGAGATCGAAGAGGAGCAGTCATTATCTCTTTTAGAAAAGCTAGGTGAAATCCACAATACGATCGGGGGCTACGAGGAAAGCCGAAAATATCTCAATCGGGGATTGTTGTTGGTAGATGATGTAGAAGAAAAGAGAGGGATCTATAAGAATATAGCAAAAAGTTGGTTCAATCAGGGAGAATTCGATAGAGTTATCGAGATAACAAACGAAGGTCTAAGCTTTGAAGATGATGAATCAGTATCGAGCGAAGATGAAATTAAAGAAGAAAGCCCATACAAAAAGAAAAACACTGCCGAAATCTGTAATCTACTGAGTAGAAAAGGGTGGGCTCTTATGACGAAAGGAAATTATGACGAGGCTAAAGAGATATTTTCAGAGGAATTGGAAAAAGCTAGAGAATTAGGAGACCGATCAATACTGGCTCAGGCATACCATGACCTAGCTTCGATGGAAAGAGGAGGGTTGAACACTCAAGATTGTATCGAATATCTCAATAAGGCTATAGAGATCAGAAAGGAGATCATAGCTGAGAAAGGGGCATTCAAAGAGAAAAACAATCTTTTCAGATCCTACAATAATCTAGGGGCGATCTATTTCGAATTACGAGATTTCGATAAATCTCTATCCCTATTCGAAAAGGCCTTAGATATAAATGAGGAAATAAAGAACAAAATGTTTGAAGCTCTAGCCTTGAATAACATCGCAGTCATCAAATCGATAAGGGGGAATTTAGAGGAGAGTGAAGAAATATTGAAAGACGTTTTTGATATATCTGAGGGAATTGTATACAAACACGGTCAATTCTTGGCAGAAAATACGATGGGAGCGATCTCCCAGGAAAGAGGGAGATTAGACCTAGCTCTTGGGCACTTTGAAGATGGTATGGAGATTGCAGAGGAAATGGATTTCAAATTTGGTATAATCGATTCCTACGAAAATATCGCAAGAATGAAAACTTTTAAGGGAAAACTGGATGAGGCTGAAGAATACATTAAAGAAGGATACGAATTGGCAGATAAGATAGAAAATGACCGGTCTAAAGGGAAGGTCTTGAGATTGATGGGGAAGATAAAGAGACTGAAAGGGGATCTTGAAGAGGCCATAAAGTATCACAGGGAAGGTATCGATCTAAACGCCGGCGAGGATGAAAATCCAAATCTATTCTGGAACAGATGCGAGCTGGTCGAGGATCACCTAGCCAATGGCGATATCGAGAAAGCTGAAGAAAATTTTGAACTAGCTAGAGGAAAAGATATCGAAACTAAAGACAGTGATTCGAAGTTGAAATTGCTTTCCGGCATAATTTTAAGAGAAAAGGGTAATTTAGAAAAGGCTGAAGATTCTTTAAAGAGATCTCTAGAATTGACCGAAGATCTGTCGAAAAAATACAGAATAGCGAGGATCAAGTATGAACTGGGTAAACTCAAGAAAAAGATGGAAAGCTTCGATGAAGCAAAAGACTATTTGAATGAGGCAAAGGAACTCTTTGAAGAGATGGACATGGAACTGAGGGAAGAAAAGACAAAAGAGGAACTTGATAGCCTAGGCCCTTGAGATGATTTGAGTATATCCTTTCTTCTTGTTTCACTTTCCTATCTCCTTTTTCATCTCTTCATATTCTTCAGAGGTTATTTCACCTCTAGCATATCTTTCATCGAGTATTTTCTCAGCACTTTTCCTAGTATCGGATCTTACATACTTACTATGATCTTCTCTAATCACCAGATAGATCACTAGGAACAAAAGACCTACCATCGGTAACAGAACCAATATAAGCCATAAAAGACCGTTCATGCCTCTCTTCTCCGCATCTCTATACACTAAAATCCCTATAACAATGGCTACAACGATCCAGATTATAGGCCACAGAAACCACCATCCCCCCATCATGGACCAGCCGTCCATCCACGGTCCATGAGTATCGTTCGTACCCGGACAAGTTGAAACGAAAGCGGAAAGGATCCTAGACATCATCTTCTCATCTCCTTTTTCTTCTCTCTATACTCTTCTTCAGTTATTTCGCCTCTTGCATATCTTTCATCCAATATTTGCTCCGCACTCTTGTTGGTACTAGATCTATTACTTCCATTGCTAGATCCATTCAGTAATAGAGCTATCAGTACACCTATAACAAGTATCACCGCTATAACCAAGATCAACCATATCCACCATGCACCACCCATCATCGACCAGTCTTCCATCGGATGGTGGGTATCATTTCCGTTCAAAATGATCGGGGCTGCAGAAGCAATCAGACTAGATATCATCTTCACTCATCCTCCATCCCTATATCAACTTTCTTCAACCTGTTGGAATTCGTCACCACATTGATGCTTGAGAATGACATAGCGGCCATACCCATCAATGGGTGTAAAAACCCGACAAAAGCTATCGGTATCGCGATGACGTTGTAGAAGAACGCCCATATCAGATTCTGTTTTATCTTCTTGAAAGTAGCATGTGAGAGTTTAACCGCTTTCACCACTGCGGAAAGATCACCTTCCACCAATACGATATCCCCACTCTCTATAGCGATGTCCGTTCCGGTACCTATCGCTA
>JBKHFH010000072.1:0-8788 GCA_046540335.1 Thermoplasmata archaeon
GACTTCATCGATCTATTTCTTTTTTTGATTATCACGCTCACCAGTATACCTATCAGCAGGATCACGGTGGTGTATCCTGGGATCGATCTTTCGTCGTCTGTTTCTTCAGCTATTTGATTTTCGAAAAATCGTTCTTTATTTTCATTGTAACTGTCCATTTCATCTTCGCCCAAAGGCTCTGAGTCGAAATAACCCAAGGGCTCGATAACGAGACCACCGTATACAAAATAGTCCCGTCTGTAAATCCCGTTAGTTTGGTGTATTCCCCAAGGGGTCTCGAGGAAGAGGTTACCCAGTATCTCATCAGTTTTATTGTCCATCCATTCACGCGGATTTTCAGGCGTTTCCGGTAGTGCTTTATTAATATCTTTGTAAATCTCGCATACTTATTTCTTCAAATCTCTTTCACATTGTACTGGTCATGAGTAGAAGGTGACGAAACTCGAACTGCTATGATCGTGTATTTTTTTCTTTTTTCCCGAGACGTAAAAATCCAAGGCAAAACCTAAATGTGAGAATTCCGATAGAAAGATTGGAGGGAATCATGGTTAAAAGAAAAGCTGATTCGGAATGGAAGGGAATGTTAAAAGACGGAGAAGGACAGATGAGGCTCGGAAGCGGCGCCTTTGAAGGTAAGTACAGTTTTCATTCGAGATTCGAAGACGGGAAGGGAACCAATCCTGAAGAACTGATCGCTGCCGCACATTCAGGCTGTTTCTCTATGGCATTGGCTGCATCCCTTGAAGAGGAAGGCTACGACCCCGAGAGCGTGAAAACTGAAGCTGTCGTCGATCTTCAAAAGGTCGAAGGAGACTTTGAGATCACAATGATACACTTGAAAAATCGTTCGAAGATACTAGATATAGAAGAGGACGTTTTCCAGGAAATAGCTCTAAAAGCTAAAGATAACTGTCCGGTCTCTAAAGCTTTAGCCGCGACCGATATCGAACTGGATATGGAATTGATCTCCTGAAGATCCGGGATTTTACGATATCACATGACAGATGAAAGCATCGCCGTTGTAGATCTCGATCGCTGTCAACCGGAAAAATGCAGTTATGAGTGCGCAAATTACTGTCCTCCTAACCGGGCAGGTAAAGATTGTATCACTCTTCGTAAGGAGGCGGAAGAAACGGAGAAGCTGGCTGGAAGACCAGAACAGGTAAGGATATCCGAGGTTATATGTTTAGGTGAGAAGTGCGGTATCTGCGTGAATAAATGTCCGTTCGATGCGATAAAGGTGATAAACCTTCCTTCTGAGTTGGATGAGAAGCCTATCCACCGGTACGGTAAAAACGCGTTCACACTTTATGGGCTACCGGCGCCTGAACCGGGAAAAGTTACAGGAGTTTTAGGAGCGAACGGCATAGGAAAGACCACTTCAGTACAGATCTTGTCCGGTGAGATCACTCCGAATCTCGGTGAATATGAAGACCCGCCCGATTTTGATGAAGTGATAGAGGGATATCGCGGTACCGCCGTGCAAAATTTTTTGGAGAGATTGGATGACAGATCTGTAACTACCGCTCAAAAACCCCAGAGTATAGATCTTATCCCGAAAACGTTCGAAGGTCGTACTGGAGAACTTCTAGCCGAAGTGGACGAGCGAGGCGCGGTGGACGAGATATTGGAAAAACTATCCGTTGAAGATGTTAAAGATCAGCCGATAAATACCCTGTCTGGAGGAGAACTTCAACGTGTAGCTATCGCTGCCACACTTGCACGGGACGCAGAATTTTATTTTTTAGATGAGGTCACGCCGTACTTGGATATAGGTCAGCGTACAGCCGCGGCTAGGCTGATCCGTGAGTTTTCTGATGAGGAAAGATCGGTCCTCGTGATCGATCATGACCTAGCCGTATTAGATATGATCACTGATAGACTTCACGTCGTTTATGGCGAACCTGGTGCATTTGGTGTAGTTACGCCTCCGAAGTCAACGAAGACGGGTATCAATCAATATTTGAAGGGTTACCTCAAGAACGAGAACATGCGGATCCGGTCAGAACCGATAATGTTCGAGGAACATGCTCCAAAGACCTTCACTTCTGGTAGAACTCTGGTTTCATATCCCGAGATGAAGAAAAGTTATTCCCAAGATGGTTTCTCTCTTCGGGTTGAAAGCGGTGAGATATCTAGGAACGAGGTGTTAGGTGTACTCGGTCCTAACGGGATAGGGAAAACGACTTTTGCGAAGTTGATCGCAGGTGAGCTTACACCTGATAAAGGTCGGATCGATGAGAGCCTCAAAGTCTCTTACAAGCGTCAATATGTAGAACTGGACGAGGCCGTCAACGTCATGGATCACCTTTACAGTGTTTCTGAAGATATCGGGAGTTCATTTTGGCAGACTGAAATAGCCGAGCCACTTCAACTGGATCAGATAAAGGAACAGGACTTGAAAGACCTGTCTGGAGGGGAAAAACAGCGCGTGGCTATCGCTGATTGTCTTTCTAAAGATGCGGATCTTTTTCTGCTTGACGAGCCTTCCGCGCACCTTGACGTGGAACAGCGCGTCTTGGCTGCACGAGCGATACGGAGATACTCTGAAAGAAAGAGTTCTCCAGCACTGGTGATCGACCACGATATCTACATGATCGATCTTATCTCCGATCGACTGCTGGTCTTCGATGGAGTTCCGGGAGAAGATGGACATGCAGGTGAACCGGTCGGGATGAGAGAAGGCATGAACGAATTTTTGAGAGACCTAGAAGTCACTTTCAGACGTGATCCGGATAGTGGTAGGCCCAGGATCAACAAGCCGGATTCTAGAAAAGATCGCGAGCAGAAAAGATCTGGTGAGTACTATTATGTATGATTGATAGTGAAACGAGAGTCAGTCGGTAAATACATCTATATCTAGTGATGAACGGGAGTTCGATCATCAAGATGAAAGATGCTTGGACACTTTGTGAGGACGAAGATGGTGAGCCGATAGATGATGATGTAGTCAAGATAGAAGACGATGAAGTCGAGATAGTAGACGAAGACAGAACCGTGATGGTTAGATTGTTTGAAAGAGACGTCCGTATTTACTGCGATACTAGTTATGTTGGTTTATTGGGAATAGATCGGTCGTTGGTCGATCGAGGTTGATGATCCTATGAATAATAGACGGTATAGTGGGTCCATCTTTTCCTTGACCTTTTCATCTCCACAAAGGATGTATATCTTTATGAAACAGAAATAGCGTCTACTGGACAACCCTCTTCCGCCTTTTTAACGCACTCGATCTCATCTGGGACTTCACCCTCGTCTTCACTCCCCTTTCTGTATTCTTCTACAACACTAGATTTGTTTTCGGGATTCATCTCAAAGACTTCAGAACAGACCGATTCGCACACTCTAGCTCCGATGCAGGCATCTTGATCGATTTTTATCTTTTTCATATATTTCACCCTCTTTTTTCCGCTATATATAATACGATTTGTAGTTTATAGATTTTATCGTGTCGGTTTTGAGTGAGTAGAGATGTAGAAAAAGATATGTTCCATGCTTGAAAAGGTTAGAAAAGCTTTTCTTTATTATCGTAGATGTTTTACAGCGTTTCTAGATATAAATAGAGAGTTGTCCCTACTATATGTTAAGGGGTTGAGAAGTGAGATAGAAAGTATTCCTGCTTGTTCTCATCGTACTGTTGGTAGTTGTTGGCATGATCTCAGTGATGGGGATAGAGATGAGTATGATGATAGGATTCCCTGTTGATATGTAATATCCCAACTTTCCTGATCGGAGGAGGAGCATTCTATTTTGCCAGGAAGATCTGGAGAGAAGAGAAAGAAAGGAAGTGATAGGTCTTCCTCGAACTCTGTCAAGATAGGCTATTCTAGAGAGCCAGACCTGATAAGCTGTCCAGAGTGCGGAGAAAAGAAGATGGTAGTTGAAATATACGGTTCTGGTTTCTGTAAGAATTCTGCTTTCTAATCCCTATTTAAAAGCAGTCGGTTCCGAGAGTGATGATCATCAGAACAATTTGAACTGTTTTTGAATAAACACTTAGTATGGGTTATATAATTATTATATGGATGATCAAAAAGATAGCTATTCAATCCATACTCGCCTTGATCACGGTGGGATTATGGTTCACTTCGTTGAGATATCCGGATAGTGTAGTTATGGATCTGTTTTTTACCGCTCTGTCGTTCACTCTGATCTATCTTATCTTCAAGATTCTACTGGAAGAAACCTTGGCTTCAAGAGTTCGAAACAGGAAAACTAGATACTCTTTTAGAAAGATCGTTTCCATACTTTACCTCTCCACCTTTTTAATAATATTGTTCAGGATTTGGATAGAAGATCCCCAAGCTCTACTCGTGACGTATGGTCTTATAGCCGCAGGTGTGGCGATATCTCTGCAGGATTTCTTTAAAAGCCTGGTAGGAGGGGTATTGATCATCATGACCGGCCTCTATACTGTAGGTGACAGGGTTGAACTGGAGGGAAGGTACGGAGATGTTATCGATATAGGGATACTTTCAACAACGCTCTTAGAGATACGAGAATGGGTTGACGGAGAACAACCGACCGGAAGGGTCATTACAATCCCGAACAAAGTGATGATTTCCGGTACTATCATAAACTACACTAAAGATAACAATTTCCTATGGGACGAGATAAAAATATCGATCGAGTACGGATCCGACTGGAAGGGAGCTATCGAGATAATAGAAAAGATAACTGAAAAAGAAACCACCTCGATGGCGGAAAAGGCATCAGAAGAATTGAGAGGGCTTCAGGAAAAATATTACATCACTGATAGATCGGTCGTGCCCTCCGTATATGTGAAGATAAACGACGACCGCATAAATCTGAGTGTCAGGTATATAACTGATGCCAGAGCCAGGAGAGACCTACATGATAAACTCAGCAGAAAGATCTTCGAAGCGCTGAGAAAAGAAGAAAATATAGATATTGCTGGATGAATATAGATCGACCTTGTAGAACGTTCTTTTTTATCAGACCCTTCACGTGAAGGAAGATTTTTTCAAAAACCTGTAAACTTTTCAATCCCGATACTGGTCCGAAAAGTACACACCGAGATAAACGGCAGAGAAGATTTTATTTAGGTATGCGGTATTTGCGGAACTAAAGGGGGTGACTTAAGATGCCGAAATGTGGAATCTGTGGTAAAGAGGTCGATGAGCAGCCCAGGATAACTGAAGACGGAAAGTGTTCAGAGTGCGGGGCTGAGTTGAAGCCCGCGTAAGAACAGGGGGGACAAATTTTGAAACCTATAAAACCTATTTAACTTTCTATATTATTTTTCATGTAGATCTTCGATCTAGAGCCGTTCTTCATGCCCTGTGATCGTATCCTGATTAGGATCGATCACTTCGGATACGAAGATGATGTTCACAGACCGGTCGCTCATCAGTATGAGGGTGAAACCAGTAAGTGCCATAGACTTCCATGAGAGAAAGGTTAAAGTTTCACAACGAGGATATCTATATAAGAAGTGAGAACAGATGCAAGGCTTGCTGTTCCTCGTAGGATGTCCGAGGAGTGGGAAAACCACCGCTCACGATATCTTGGCTTCATCCGGCAGATTCGCGTGGATATCGAACCTTCAGGATTCGTACCCGAGGTTGGACTCTATCAGCTTCTTCAATCGCAAGTACGACATACCTTTTTTCGGCCTGAGATCCTACTTGAATAAGAACGAGGACGACATCACCACACCCGTACAGGGCAACGATTTCTGGAAGGCACATATCAAGGGCTTCGAACCCAAGAGATTTGAAGATGAAAACGCGGTACCCGTTGAACGCCGCGATCCGCCGGGACTTAAAACAGGAGAGAAGATACCTGAAGAGGAGAAGGAAGATGCGAGAGAAGTGGTGGAAAACATCTGCATGTGGCAGGGAAAAGATCACTTCCTGTCGGAGTACGCACTCTGGTCCAGGATGAGTTTTTTCAGAGAGATATTTCCAGAATCTAAATTCGTCCACGTGGTCAGAGACGGCAGAGCCGTAGCACACGAGTACCGGAAAATGATAGAGGATGGAGAGTATCCAGAAGGAGAAGAGATGGAATGGTGGCTCAGAGGATGGCCGGACCGTTGGAGAAGAGAGTTCGAAGAGGATCACGGCTCTTTTCTCACGTTCTGCGCCTTCCAGTGGAAGTTCATCGTCAAGATGATAAGGGATGACGCGGAGAACATACCTGAGGACCGATATATGGAGGTAAAGTACAGAGATATGGTGGAAAGGCCGGAGGAGACCATTTCCAGCGTATTCGACTTTTATGGACTGGAGTACAACCAGCGTATACAGAGGTACCTGAAGATGAAAAAATTCGAGAACAGGAACCGAGAGTGGAGAGAGGAACTTAACCATTCTCAAAAAGAAGAGCTCGATGGGATCTTATATGAATCCGAGTACGCGGAAATCCTGGACGGCAGATGATAAAAAGATCGGAGTCCAAGCGGTTAGTCAGGACCGGACTTTTCGGTTGTTTTTTCGGTCACAGAGATCGCGGTAGTGGAGATCGTGTTAAAAAAGCCACTTCTAGTTTTTATTTCGTTCCCGGATCTTAAATGCCGATCATAGACAACCTTCGGATGAAAAAATGTATGGGTTAAAAAAGGCTGTAGAGATGTATTGGGTTCTGATTGGTCTTGTTATACTTCGTAGTGCTTTGAATGCATTGGTTGTAGAATGGAAGGAAATCATTTAGCTCGTGGAAAAAGTGATGGAAAGAAGATGCAAAGTCTTTTCTAGATAAGCTTACCAGGAGTAGTTTCCTCTCAAAAATCGGGGTCTGCGGAACTATGGTTGGATCAATAAGAACAACCATGCCGGGATGAATACGATCTCATTTTCACCATATGTTTCACTTCCCCGCTTTTCTTTGCTTACGACTATAGCTCTTTTGACCTCATGGTTCTCCATAAATTCTAATATGCCTTTAAGATCGCTTTTCCGTATCTCTTCCTTATATTTGATCTCTATTGGCGTTATGCCTTCGTGTTTTACTACCATGTCTATTTCATGATCGTCTTTCCAGTAGGAAACGTCGTGGGCTCTGCTCAAACAGTTGTAGACTGCGGTTTCGACCTTCAGTCCTTCATCCATACTCTGCAGTTGAGAAAAACCGTGGTCGGTAACGTAAACTTTCGGATTTTTTCTAACTCCTTTCAGATCGCTCTTCGAGTAAAGTTTAGAGCGTTCTATCAGGAAGGAAGTTTCAAGGTATCCTATGTACTTCTTTATCGTTTTGTATTTGGTGTCTAAAGCGTCGGATAACCGATTGTAGTTGACGAGCTGGGCCGATTCTGAGATGAAGTGGTGGAACAGTCCTTCTAAAACTTCTGATCTCTTGACGGGCAGCATGTTTATTATGTCCCGATAGAAAGTGAGGCTCACTATGTCGTTGAGGTATTCCTTTTTTTCCTTCTTTTGGTAGATCTCTGGAAAGCCGCCGTATTTCATATAATCTTTGAGCATGATCTTTATCTTTTCCGCGTTGGGAGGGTATCCGATCTTATTTTCTTTTACATCGTTCAGATCTATGTCGGGTGATCCTACATCGTTGTATCTTAAAAATTCGTTGAAAGAGAAAGGATGGATGCGATGTGTCCTGATCCTGCCCACTAAACTTTCTCCAACCCCTTTAGTAACGTTCATCGACGAAGAACCAGATATGATGAATTTCATAGGATATTTCCTGTCGAATATGGATTTTATCTCTTCGCTCCATAATTCTATCTTCTGTAATTCGTCAAGGAAGATAAATACCCGGTTTTCAAACTCTTCCGGTACCTGTTTGAGGATGTTTTGGTAGTAGAGCTGTATCACTTTTTTAACTATCCTTTCCTCCTTTTGCATCGCGTCGAAGGAGAAGTAAAATATGTTCTTTGGGGAGGTCTTGTCTAAGAGGTGATCTATGAGCTGTGTCATCACTGTGGTTTTACCGGTCCTTCTCAGGCCGATGAGAGCGGAGATGACGTCGCTTTCCAACTCATTCTTTAATTTTGGATACAGTTCTCTTTCGATCAGATCCTCTTCGAGTTCGATCTTCCCGGTGTTCCACCAAGGATTTTGCCTGTTCATCTCATCTAGTAGTTCCTCTTCTTGGAACATATGTATGTTTATTCCTTTTAGAGGGTTAAAAACTTTACTATTTATTCCCTTAACGAGGTTATTTTTATATATTAATAAACTTTTTAGGGGGGAATTTTTTGTTTGGTATCGTGTTCACTGATCTGTGAGAAGGAGAAATAAGTGGGATATTTAGCTATCTCGAACTCGATCTTCTAAACGATGTGATCAAAGTGAAAGATGAAATGTTCTTCTGAAGACTAAATAGATATTATTTAGATAGTTGAGCGGAACATAAAAAATTTATACGTTTCGTCCCTAAGTGAAGTGAGAAGATGGAATTATCGGGTGAAAGCAGAACTAAGTATATCGTTGTAGGCATAGTTATTCTCCTTACGATCGGTGCGGTCGGATCATATTATCTTGTAATTCGACCGGTCGAGATCGAAATCGAAGAAGGTGAAGCGGAAGAAACAGTTGCATATCTTGGGGAGGACGAGCCAAATAGAAATTTAGACCTGAGTGCACCGGCGGAGACGGATGTGGAAGGATATGGAGATTTGAAGTTTGAAGTAGAGTCTAAGTCCATGTTAAAATGGCCTTATAGCCAGGAGATATCGCTGGACTTGAAAGCGATTGGAGACTTTGATGAGGAACTCGATCTTGAGAGTTTGAAGTTCACGGCGGTAGAAACTGAGGAGAACGAAGATTTACCGAACCATATCAACTTTATGATGTCTCGATCGAAG
>JBKHFH010000073.1:0-8355 GCA_046540335.1 Thermoplasmata archaeon
ATATCTGAGCACTCTTCGAAAAATTTAATACCGTTGTACTCATACTCAAATCGGGTCGAAAAGTATGGAGGAATATGAAGAATTCAGGGCCTCAGAGGTTTTAGTTAGAAACGTGATGTCGGATAATCCCCTGATAATCAAAGAGGATAAGGATGTCAAGATAGCAGCCAACCTGATGAGTGAAGCAGGGACTGGAAGTCTAGTCGTTCTTGATGCTGAAGGTGAGTTATCAGGTATATTGACAGAGATGGACATCGTGGAAAAACTGGTTTCTGAAGGATTGAACCCTCACGAGGTCCTAGTAAAAGATATAATGTCGACCCCGGTCCACACCATAGAAAGCGATAAACCCATGAAGGAAGCGGCGGAGAGGATGGCCGATCTTGAGGTAAGAAGGTTACCGGTCGTCGATAAGGGGGAGATGATCGGAATAATAACTGAAAACGACGTACTTGAGATATCACCCGCCTTGATCGAAATCACAAGAGAGTACAAGAGAATAAAAGAAGTCAGGGATAAAGATACTTTTGAACGGGATTTTGAACAACCGGTTGAAAGGGAGACCTCGGGATACTGTGAAAGCTGTGGTGTTTACTCTGATCAGCTAACACTGCAAAGCGGTCAGCTTCTGTGCCCTGAGTGTAGGTGAACTTTCGTCGAATAAACTAACCTCAAAATTAAATAGGCCCCCTTTCATAAGAATGTAGGAATCAGAAAATACCCGGAGAGTATGATATTGGGATATATAATCAGAAATAAAAATCTTTAAGTGGTAGCATGAAAAGAGAAATGAAGGAAGTGCTTGACAACCTTAGAAGGGATGGAATCATAGGTATGGCGATCGTGGATAAGGAGGGCGAAATAATAACGTCTAAACTCCCAAGTCAGGTTCACGAGGAAACCTTCGGTATAATGAGCGCTACGGTGATAGGAGCTTCCAGCAGTGCTAATTCTGAACTCGGCAGAGGCAGTGTAGAGACCGCCGTTCTACATTCTAGCCTGGGCAAAATAGTTTTGGCAAATACTGATGTCGGATTGATACTTTGCTTGGTGACGAACGAGTCTTTCGACATACAGACCATATTTGATGATATAAAAAATGCGGTAGAGAGATTAAATATGGTTTTCTAACTCTCTAGATATTCGATTATCCACTCAAGGGCTTTTTCGGAGGTCTGTTCTTTGACTTCTCTTCTATTTCCTGAGAATTGAAAAGATTTAGATTCAGTTCCGCTTGAAGTAGAGAAGCCCAAATGTACAGTTCCCACGGGTTTTTCCTCGCTACCTCCACCTGGCCCCGCAATCCCGGTCGAAGCCAGTCCGATGTCACTGTCTCTATTTTTTCTAACTCCTTCCGCCATCTGTCTAGCCACTTCGGTACTGACCGCTCCCTTTTCCTTTATAACTTTTTCATCGACCTCTAGTAAGTCGATCTTTGAATCGTTGCTGTAAGTGACCAAACCTGCGATAAAGTAATTAGAAGAGCCCGGGACCGCGGTCAACCTGTTCGAGATCATCCCACCAGTACATGATTCCGCAACAGAGATAGTTTTATCGCTTTTTGTGAGTAAGTGCGCTGCTCTCTTTTCCGTTTCACTCTCGATATCTATCTTAGGTTTCAATCTTTCTTTCATATCTATTCCACCCAAATAATCTCTTACCTCTTCAGGCACGAGGTCTTCCCATTCTTCCTCTTCTCTTATCCTTCGTCTTATCTCGGTTCCAGATAAAGTCTCTCTATCGACCTGAGCTATAGAGCCGGTTTTATATCCGATATAGTCGAAGAGCTCGAGAACCACCTCGGAGTTACCATAGACTTTTTCAAAACTCGGGAGGATCGTCTCAACATAATAAGCCCAGGCAGGATGACAGTTCAGATCAGGGATTGGATATATCTCGATGGGTCCAATATCCCTGCTCTCTGTCACTTTTTTGATCATCGAGATCCTCTCTCCTCCTGATAACGGATTCGACTGGGTCCGCTTTTCTTGTGCACTGCCAACTCCGATGATCAACGAAGTAGATTCTTCCATTATCTGATCGATCGCTTCAATATGTCCGTTGTGGAAGGGCTGAAACCTGCCGATGAAAAGTGCTTTCATTGCAGTCATTGAAAATATGGAACTCATTATAAACATTGCGCCGATATAAGATATCTTTATATAGTAGACTTTCATTGCCTATAACACAGTAATAAGTTTTCTGCGGAGGGGCGACGGCATAGGTCGGGCGACCTAAGAGAGATCTGATTATTGTTCAGGCGAGATAGCTCGATCTAGATACAATGAATCACTTCATTCTGATGTTAGTGAGGATGGGTACTCGCCGTTAATTAGAGGAGGCTGAATATAATGAATCTAATAGATGAAAAAAAGATAGGCGACAGTGTTGATGATGAAATTGAACTGATAAGGGAGAGGGTCTTTGAAGGGCCGAACGTTCATGCACTATTCCCTGTTATCGAAGCACATATAGATCTAGGGGATTGGGTGGAGACTCCCTCAAACGAAGGGTTTGCGAAGAAACTAGTTCACCTCATCCCTGAACTTGAAAAGCACGGTTGTTCGAGAGGATACGAAGGTGGATTCGTAGAAAGATTGAATGAGGGTACCTATCCTGCTCATATCGTGGAACACGTAGCGCTAGCTATACAGAACACAGTTGGTGCCGACGTATCATTTGGAAAGAGCAGAAGGGCCGAAGGAAGTGTCTATAAAGTTGTATTTTCATATGAATATCCTTCCTTGGCATCGTTCGTACTGGAAAAATCGATAAAACTAGTGAATAAGCTATTGAGCGGAGAGGAAAACCTAGAGAGTTTTGTCGACGGAGTTATAGAGGAAGCTGAAGATCTCTTTCTAAAAGAAAAGAAAGGTCCAAGTACACAAGCTATTTTGGACGCTGCGAGAGAAAAAGATATCCCGTACCGAAGGTCCAATGAGGAATACAGTCTTTTCACACTCGGCTGGGGTAAGAATCGAAAGATGATATGGGGTCCTGAAACATCGCATACGGGTTTGATAGGGACAGAGATAGCTCAGGAAAAAGATATCTGCAAGGACTTTCTTTACAACCACGGTATACCCGTACCTAGAGGTGAGGTCGCCACTTCACTGAAGGAGGCCCTAGATATAGCCGAATACACAGGTTATCCAGTGGTGATAAAACCAGTGAGCGGTAACCATGGAGAGGGCGTGTTCGTCAATCTTAAAAACCCGGATGAACTCGCCGATGCTTATTCTCTAGCGAAGGAGTACGAAGAGTATCAACTCGTGGAGAAATATTTGAGCGGAGACGACTACAGAGCACTTCTTGTCAACAATGAAGTGGTGGCTTTAGCGAACAAGATCCCAGCCCACGTGGTAGGCAATGGTTCTTCTACGATAAAAGAACTGGTGGAACTTGTTAACCAGGATCCCAAGAGAGGTGAAGAACATGATAATCTCCTCACCAAGATAACTTTCAATGAAGAAGTGATGATGAATCTGGAGAAGAAAGGCATCGGTTTGGATTACGTGCCTGATGAAGGTGAGACCGTGATTTTGACTCAGACGGCGAATCTCAGTACAGGCGGGACGGCGGTCGACCGAACTGATGATATCCATCCAAATCTAAAGAAAGTATTGGAGAGAGTTAGTAAGATAGTGGACCTTGACTTGATGGGCATCGACTTCATAGCAGACGACATATCCAAACCGCCGGAGGAGCTCAATTGGGGGATCATCGAGATCAATGCCAGTCCAGGATTGAGGATGCATCTTTCTCCGACATCAGGGAAAGCTCGCCCAGTAGGGAAAAAGATAATCGATCACCTTTATCCCTCCGGCGAGGCCAGGATACCGCTGGTCGCGATCACCGGCACCAACGGGAAAACTACGACTTCTAGATTGACTGAGTGGCTTGGTAGAAATCAAGGTCATCATACGGGCCTTGCTGTAACAGGCGGAATTTGGTCAAACGGGTTAAAGATCGCTGAGGGCGACACCACAGGTCCGTGGAGCGCCAACCTCGTACTGCAGGATCCAGAAATAGATTATGCTGTATTAGAAACCGCGAGAGGAGGCATGTTGAAGAGAGGTCTAGGTTTCGATAAACCCATGGTCAGCGTTGTCTTGAATATACGTGAAGATCACATCGGGCTTAATGGGGTAAAAGACAGAGACGATATCTTCTGGGTGAAGTCACTGCTGGTCGAAGCTACGGACAAAGACGGCTACTGCGTGATAAATGGAAATGACGATTATGCGGAAAAGTTGGTCGAAGTCGCAAATGGAACACCGATACTGTTCGGTGTCGAGAAAAATGATCTGATAGGGGACCATATAGATAAAGGAGGGGAGGCTTTCGTAAGAGAGAACGATGACCTTGTTGTTTATCTGAAGGAGGGGAAGAAAAAGATAGCTAACGTTAAGGATTTCCCTTACCTAAGAGGCGGAGTTCGGATGCTGGTTGAGAACACCCTCGCGGCGATGGCCGCAGGCTACGCCAGCGGATTGGACCTCGACCGCTTTAAGAATGCTCTGTCAAAGTTCCAGACAGACGAATCCACCACGCCGGGCCGATTGAATGTCTTTGAAGTAGATGGAAGAAAGATAGTGATGGATTACGCCCATAATGCGGACGGATTGAGAAATCTAAGTGATTTCTCAGATCAAATCTCTGAAGGGAAAAGGGAATTACTGGTCTTCACCGGTCTGGGAGACAGGGCTGACAAGGATACTATAGAAAATGGAGAGGTTGCAGCGAATAAATTCGATGAGTTGATCTTTACAGAAAAAGAGGACCTGATTAGAGGAAGAGAGGCAGGAGATGTATCTTCACTGTTGAAAAAAGGTGCTCAGTCGGCCGGAAAGGACCCGGAGATAATAAATGAGCCGTTAGAAGCGCTATCTTTTGCGCTGAGTAAAAGCGAACCTGGAGATGTAGTGGTCTGCGCAAACTTGGATTTTACCTCGGAACATCTTGAGCAGATCTTCGGTGAAAAAGGTCTGTGGAAAGATGAAACGGAGGAAGTGATAAAAGCTCAGGGGATAAATCTTAGACAGGCACAGCCTTCAGATGGAGCAAACAACGCCCCCTGAACAAAAACAATTCTATTTTTTATTTTCCGGAAAGATAGGTTTCTTTTCTTCCAGGTCGAATTTACATCTGTTTGAAAGTATATGAACCGTAATGCCCTCAGCGTGTAAAGGTGTATCTGGATTGATCTCAGATATGTTAGTGTGTTTTATATTCTGTCCATCGACGACCATTATGTTTCTGCTTCCTACGACTCTGAACTCATCATCGTCGAAATTCCATATCGCTGCGGTGTTCTCCCCTAGGCCGATCCCAAGGGTTATCGGATTTTCCACCACCACGTGCACCAATCTAGGGAATCTTCCTCTAGCTGTAAAATGGGTGTCGATAACTGTCTCTGATAGGAAGTGCAGCCCCTGAGTGAGTTCGACTATGCCTGCCATCAGCGCGTTTTTGCTTTCACCGTAAGCTATCATAAGATCTGTCATACAGACTGCCCCTGCGCTCGTCCCGCCTACAGGACTCCCTTTTTTTTGTTTCCTCTGCATCTCTTCGATGAGCTCACTACCTCCAAGGATCGTAGTTATCCTCAGCTGATTTCCACCTGAAAAGAAGTAAGCATCTGCATCTTGAGCTTTATCTATCATAGCTTCGCTGTTCGCCTCGTCTCTGTCTTCTGGGTTCAATTCTATGGTGTTAACTCCGAGTCTATCGAAAATATCTGAATATCTATCGATCGTCTTTTCTGCTCTCTGACTCGCAGTCGGCAGTATACCTACGGTGGGTATAGACGCACATCTTCTCTTCACAATATCGATGAACTCTTCCAATATTGCACCGTCCTCGGACATATCCAGTTTACCGCCGACGGTGATCAGTGGACCCTTTGGCATGGTGTTTCACGGTTTTGTATTGGATATAAAGCGAACAATCACAGTAATAAACCTTGTTGTTTAAATGGAAACTCATATCGATGAGAAGATGGCTTAAAGAGTCCCCGAATCGATAAATACCTCTATCGGGATATTGTGGATGGAAATATGAAAGAAATCATAGAAGACCTCTTTGAGGAAATCCCAAAGGTGGATATCGGGTTTTTCCCAACCCCTCTTCAGAGATTGGATAACCTGAGCGAGAAGTACGACATAGATCTATTTATGAAGAGAGATGATCTTTCCGGACCCGGATTCGGGGGGAATAAGGTTAGAAAGCTCGAATTCATTATAGCGGAAGCCCTGGAAAGTGGATGTGATTATATTATAACTTATGGTGGTTATCAGTCGAATCACTGCCGACAGCTAACTGCGGCTTGTAACAAATTCGATATCGAACCCGTACTTTTCCTTATAGGTGACGAAGAGCCTGAGGAATTCAGGGCTAATCTCCACCTCGATAAGATAATGGATGCGGAGATAAATTTCGTGTTAGCTGAACTCGACGACATAGGTAAATCGTTGGATAAAGCTATGGAAGAAGGCCAGAGAAGGATAAAAGAGTTGGAGGAGCAGGGCCATATATGTTATGATTGTCCTTCCGGCGGTTTCGATCCTAATGGAACTTTGGGTTTCGTTTGGGCTCTTGGAGAACTTTTAGAACAGCTTGATGAACTCGGTGAAGAGGTAGATTATATCGTTCATGCTAACGGCACCGGAGGTACCTATACAGGCCTGATGATCGGGAAGAAGATTTTAGGTTTAGATGTTGAGATCGTCCCTTTCAGTGTGTCCCCAATGTTTCCAGACTTGAAGAACAAGATATCAATGATGAGTGAAAAAGTGGGTGATAAATTGAGCTGTGAAGACTCTGTGATAGATCCTGACGAAGTGGAGATAGATACTGACCATTACGGCCCTGGATATGATATACCATATGAGGGCTCGATCAGAGCTACTAAAGAACTAGCGAGGGAAGAGGGGGTATTTTTGGGTCCCGCTTATACGGCTAAAGCGATGGCCGGTCTGTTAGATTATTTGGAGAGAGGTAAGATAGAAAAAGGGAGGTCAGTAGTATTCTGGCACACTGGCGGGACTCCAGCGATATTCGCTGAAGAAGAGATGGTCGGTGATCTGTACGATCGATAGAGGTTAGACTCCAACCTTTATATATTTCTAGAATTGTGTTATAGCCATATGGATACTTTCGCCCACATCACTATACCGCTCCTGATTCTCTTGGCTCTGAGAGTCAAGACCAGAAAGATCCTTCTGATGTTGCCTTTTACGGTCGTGATGGACCTGGACTATTTTTTCGTGATGGGACGTCAGTTGTTCCACAACATTTTCTTTATCATCATTATACCTTTGTTGATAATAATTTACCTGGATAGAAAGCATCCTGAGTACCGCGAATACGGATTGATAGTCTTCTTTTTCCTTCTTGCTCATATGGTCTTGGATCTCACTCAAGGCATCGCTTTTCTTTACCCATTGATCACAGATTTTTATTATTTCGAGGTCGAGATGTTCTTTCAATTTTTGGGACCGATACCTATACCAGATATCTCTGTGGATATGGGTATGATCTTGGCCGAGGATACAGTCGCAGCGGGAGAAGATGTGAGCGCTACAGAGACCGCCCAAACATATCCTTCCGTCTCCAATATATCTTCAGGTCTTCTCCTTACGATCTCGGTCGCTGCCGTGATGTACTATAGAAAGAGCTTCACTTTCCTGGAAGAGGTATGGGACTTGGTAGTAGATATCATAAAATACTTTTTTCAGAAGTTGAAGTCGATAAAAGAGAGATTGATCGGTTAGAGTTCAGTAGGTTTCGCTATAACTTCTTTGATCTCTATATCGAAGAACTTTCTGCTGTTTTCACCTTCTATCAAGAGGACGGTATCTGCGCCGTAACCGGTTCCTGCGATAGCTAGGACAGGTTCCGGCGGCACTAGACCAGCGTCGGTCGCCATAGATACTATCTCTACGCACACTTTAGTTCCTTGACCGAACAGGCGGAGTGTGTCAGCTATTATGGTCGAAGGCATTATGGAACCTTTTTCTTTCCGGTAATAGTCGTTCCAGGAGTGGAACGGCATAGGTCTGGTGAAGATATCGATACCTTGCTCTTCCATCTTTTTCCTGTTCTTATCTTTTAGTTCTTGTTCCCCCTCGTTTCTGAAACCTGTAGAGTGTGTGACTGCGACTATGTTCTTGTCTTCACTAAAAATCTCTCCCGCTTTCACTCCCGTTTCTCCGCGGGTCGTAGCGACAACGATGTTGTTTATGTTGTTCTTCTCGGCCTGGTCTTTGGCTATTTCGAGGACCTCCTTCGTTTCCATATCGCTGGTATCTATCATGATATCATCATTTTAAGAGAAATAATTAAGTTTTTTTA
>JBKHFH010000074.1:0-8333 GCA_046540335.1 Thermoplasmata archaeon
GATACTTCCGCTATACTATCGGGCAAAGACATCCCGATGGACGACGATATGTACGTTCCTCCCGGCGTTCTTTCTGAGATAAGCGAAGGTGGACGCTGGCATCGAAAGCTGGAGATGATGAAATCTGCTGGATTGACTGAGATGAGTCCTCCGGGGAACCTCATGAACAAAGTTAGAGATCAGGCTAGCAGAACTGGAGACGACATAAGACTCTCAGAAACAGATATGGAAGTGGTAGCCCTCGCGATTTATGTGGAAGGCACTATACTCACCGATGATTATTCTATCCAGAACCTTGCCAAATCGATGGATGTTGAATTCAAAGGTGTAGCACAGGAAGAGATTGAGGAGGAATGGGAATGGGAATACAGGTGTGAGAAGTGTCGCCGCTGGCTAAAAGAACCTAAAGACGAGTGTCCGCGATGCGGCGGAGACGTGGACAGTGCTAGGCTAGTCAGATGAGGATCGGTCTTTTAGATCGTTCAGTATATTCTTTGATCTTTCGATGGCTTCCTTTTCAGCATCTTCCTCTTCGTGTTGTTCCAGTTTTTGGAGAAAATCCGTTATCTGATCACTGATACTATCTATATGATTTTTTCTGCGTTCCTCATCTATGGGTTTTTCACCCTGCAGCTTTTGGTTTCCTTCGTGAAATCCTTCAGAGAAATACCAATCTTTGAACCAAGTGAAACCTCTATTGAAAAGCTTGTAGCCCAAACGAGAACTCGGTGCTGGTACTCCTGAAGAAAGCTCCCTCATAGTTTCCTTGTCATTCTGGTACTCTATAAATATCCTGCTGCCTTTGTCCATACGAGAAGTAAAAATATCTAAAAGTTCGTCTTCTACATCCGAACCGAAATAATTGAATGTTTCTTTATCGAACAACATAGAATCTTTGATAGAGAACATCTCCACCCAGGGTTTGTAGTGAGGTTCTTTTCCCTTGTAAACACTCACTCGCATCAACCTTTTTTCTTTATCGTTGATCTTCAAGTATAGGTCAAAATATTCTTGATCCTTTATCCTACCCTCTTCAAAATTCTTACCCGTAAGAGAAAAATCGGTTCTTTGAACTCCATCTTTGAACTCATCGATCAATTTTTCATACATTAGGAAACCTCCAAACTTCCAATCTAAGTTTCATCTACATTAATTCGTATAATTACTTTTGCATTTTCTTACAGATCAGTATCTGCTGCGCCGAATTGTTGGTGAAGCGAGATCCGTCGAAGTCACCATATTTGTACTCTATCTCGAAATGATTGTATTTCAATATAGTCTCAGCTTCCTTAGGAAACCATACTCTGACAGTCCATTCTCTTTCTTTTGTCTTTCCTTCAATGTCATAGTACCAGGTGAGATGCATCAACTGCTTCGCACTTTCATAATCCGTACATTCGGTGACCTTTATCTCGTCTTTTCCGTCTGGATCCTGATATTTTATCACCTCGTGTTCTTCTTTAGGATCTCTATTCAAGATATCTAAGTCTGGATTGAAAAATTCTAAAACAAATCTTCCGCCTGGCTTGAGATGTTTTTTCACGTTATTTAGAACTTTTTCCATCTCATCTAAAGTCAGAATATGATGGATAGAGTTGAACGGGATGAAAATCAGATTGAATGTTTTTTCTAGAGAGAAATCTCTCATATCATCCTGGATAAATTTTGGGGCAAGGTCATCTTCTTCCGCTTTTTCTTTCGCTCTCTCCAATAGTTTCTTTGATAGATCTAAACCTATGATATCATATCCCTCTTTACCTATGGGAATGGTTATCCTTCCAGTTCCGCATCCTAGTTCTAGAACGGGATCCCCATACTTCTTAACCTGCTTTTTGTAGAAAGGTATGTCGATCTCTCTTTTGGTCCAGGCATCGTAATGTTTTCCGTCGAAATAGATCGGTATCGGCTGTTCTTTCATTTTTCCATCAAACCTATTCATTTTTCACGTAAAAAAGTCGATTGATCTGGTCATGCTCTTCAAATTCTACATCTTTTTTATCTACAATGGTTAAGTCCTCACCGAGTAACTCTTTCACGTCTTCGTCCTTCAAATTCCAGAGGTATATACCGCTTTCTTCCCTATAAAAATTTTCTGAGATCTTTTCAGCGTTGTACTCCTCTAGTTCTTCAGGCTCCATGTGATCGTTGAGTTTCAGGAATATCTTCCCACCGGGTTTTATCACCCTTTTGAACTCTTCGATCAGTCTTCTCGCGTCTTCGGGTATCAAATTGTCTATGACGTTCGAAAGTATGCCCACATCGAATTCGTTATCATCGTATTTTTCAAGATCGACCACATCTCCTACAAGCATCTCCGTTCTATCCTCTATTCCATTTTTCTTGGCTAACTTTTTTCCATTTTCGATCCCCTCAGGGCTTATGTCTATACCGACGCCTCTTTCCGCTCCCTTTGCCAAACATCTCATCAACAATTTTCCGTTCCCGCATCCGAAATCGATAACTGAATCTCCATCAGATATCAACCAATCCAGGCATTTTTCTATTTCTTCAAACGGAAAACTCTCCCGATGATCAAAATCGGAACTTTCTTTACTGAATATATCGTTCCAAAATTCTACTGTTTTCTGATAGGATGACATGTTCATATTTATCATTCCCTAATATTTTAATCAATCGGAGAGAAGGGAAACAAAAACTAAACCTTTTTTTGGGCAAATGAAAAATAAGTCCTACTGCATATTATCTTAAAAAGAGGTGATCTCATTAGTGAATATACAAAGAGTATATACCAAGAAAGGGAAGGATCCCTCTTGTTGAATAAAAAAATGGCTCATCGAGAGGTAGTTGAAGATGATTTACGTTTTGAAAGAGGATAGCAGATACCCTTTCTCTAAGGGGATATTGGCGAGGTCGCTCAATATAACAGGTCTGTCGATAGATAAGATCTATGAAATTGTTCAAGAAGTCAATGAGGACCTCAAAGAGGCGAGCAAAACAGAGATCCGATCCAAGGAGATAAAAGAACTCGTTAGAGAAAAGTTGTTGAATAAGGGCTATGAGGAAGAAGAAAAATTTTATCGTGTTTCAAGAGAGATAAGATATCTGGATAAACCGCTGTTGATCTTGATCGGAGGCGGCCCAGGAGTTGGGAAATCTACGCTTTCTGCGGAGCTTGGACACAGATTAGGGATAAATAGAGTCATCGGGACCGACACGATAAGAGAGATAATGAGAACGATGATGACCTACGATATAGTTCCAAATATACACGAATCCACCTACATGACTGACAAGAGTGTTTCCGCGCCTTTCATCAGCAATAAGTTGATATATGGTTTTGATCAGCAGGTCAGTCTGGTCAACGTGGGCATCGAAGCTGTGATAGATAGAGGAATAAAAGAGGGACTCAACACCATAATCAGCGGTGTTCACATCGTACCTGGATATATAGATTTTGACGAAGATGAAAACGCGTGGATCTTTCAATACGTGTTAGAAGTTCCCGATCTAGAAGAACATATTGAAAGATTCAAAATGAGGGCCGAGGGCAGTCACAGAGATCCAGACCGGTATATCGATAGGATGGATAAGATAAGAGAAATTCAAGAATATACGATCCAGCAGGCGAGGAAGAACGATGCAAGGGTGATCACAAATATAAATATGGAGTCTACGATCCGTAGTATGATCGAAGACATCATAAGAGGTTTAGAGCCGGTGGTAGAAGATGAGTGAAGCAGCACCTAAATTTTACGACGTAGATATCCCTATCCGTACATTCGTCACCAAAAGAGTGATCGGGGTAGATGCGGACAAAACGGTCCAAGAAGCGGCGAAGATGATGGTGGAGTTCAACGTGAGTTCTCTGACTGTGGTCGAAGATGATGAGATAATCGGGTTCTTTACTGACGGCGATATAAAAAAGAAGGTCGTTGCGGAAGGTTTGAAGCCTGATATGCCCGTGAAAGAGATAATGGTTACGGATCTGATCAAAGTCGATATTGGTACCAAAGTGAAGAAAGTTCTCGAGATCATGGCGGATAAAGACGTCAAGCACGTTCTGGTCGAAGAGAAGGATAAGATCGCTGGGATAATAACATTTAGAGATCTGATAGATCTTGAAAGACAAAAGCTGGAGACGCATATCTCGAGGGAATGAGATGAAGATTTTACATATATCTGATACCCACATCGGTGGCGAATCTCACTTCGATAAGGATGCTTTAGAGAAAGGGTTAAAAGAATCACAGAACGGCGAATTCGACCTGCTGATACATTCCGGAGATGTCACGCAGGACGGGAAGTTGAAAAATTATCTTGAGGCGCGAAAGTTTTTCGATAGGCTCGATATCCCTTACGTGGTTATCCCGGGCAATCACGATAAGAGGAGCGGCGGCATATCCCTGTTTGAAGAGTATCTGGGAGAAACATATGGTGTGAAAGAGGTGGGAGATGCTGTCGTAATCCATATAGATAGTGCGCTACCTGACACGGACGTTGGGCGTGTGGGAAAGGTAAAATTCGATATGATGAAAGAAGCCCTAAATGAGCATAATAAAAAAGGCATCAAAATAGTAGCCGTCCATCATCATACTCTTCCGATACCTATGGCCGGTAGAGAAAGGAACGTTCTTTCGAATGCCGGCGATCTTTTAGACCTGTTCTTGAGAGCTGATGTCGATCTTGTTCTCTCCGGACATAGACATTATCCTAACGTTTATCGAGTTGAAAACACTGTTTTTGTAAATGCTGGGACTATCTCAGGAATGAAAACGAGGCATGGCGATAAAAATTCTTACAACGTTATTGAAATAGAGAAAAATAAACTTAGAGTGAGGACGAAAAGGATTGGGAATTCTACAACGCATCATGAGTATCCACGAAGGGATAAACGTATATTCCATGAATTCGGAGAAAAAAAAATGAGGATCGCTCACGTATCGAACACTTTCATCTCCTCCTCTACCAATTTTAGGCATACTCATTTTTTGAATGCGATCAAAAAAATAAATGATCTAAACGTGGATGTGGTCGTTCACTGTGGAGGGGTTGTAGAGGAAGGTATAGAAAAAAATTATGAGCTCACGGATGAATATATTTCAAGGATACAAGCACCTCTCGTTTTCACTCCTGCCGGAAGAGATATCAATTATTTAGGGTACGAGTTGTTTCCTCACTATTTCGGTGATGTGGACCAATCTTACGAAGGCGACGATGTATTCCTACAGGGTGTTTCTTCTTCCCAATACGATTCTCGCGCCGGCATAATAGGAGAAACCGAGAGGGACGAGCTGTTTCTGAAACTTGAACAGAGAGAAAATTCTTTCAAAGGTGTATTCTTACACCATAACGTTCTGCCCATACCTCATGCACGAGAGAAAGGTTTACTGGAGGACAGTGGTGACTTTTTGAGAGAATTGGTCGACGAAGAGATAGATCTAGTTCTGACAGGTACCTCCTCTCATCCTTTCTCAGCTAAAATCGGAAACACGATAGTCGTGAACGCGAATTCCATGAGCAGCGTTTACCAAAGGAGCGTTTACGGTAACTCGTTCAATCTTATCGACATATATGAGAAGGTAGTTGTGGTCTCAGAGATCAATAGTCTGTGGGGGACTAGAAGAATAGTCGGGATTTGGGACAGGAACGGATTAGAAGAATAAGAGGATGAATCAGGTTACTAGACGAGGAACATAACACTTTTTTGATCTCAGAAAAGAGTTAAATATTTTCTCCAACCTTGTAAATAGGAGGAGTGGGCAGGATGAGTATGATGAAGTTAATCCCATCGATATCATTTGTAGTCATTCTGTTGTTTACTGCATCGATATCTTTTGCTCATGTTCCTCAAACCGGGGATGGGAACGAAAGTTTAGAGAGCGCCACGATGGTAGAAGATCCGACCAAATCGTGGGTCATATATTCTGAACTGCGTGAAGGTGCAGAGGCGAATTACTACAAGATGGAGATGGAAAGGGGCGATAGACTCAGACTCAGTTTGTTGATTCCCGAAGAAACAAATTTTGTTCCAGACCTGATCGTGATGGGTCCCGGGATCGAGTCAAACGAATCTTTGCCTCATGGTATAGAGAAACCCGAAAATGTTGGGCACAAGGTCATCAAAGGTGAATTGGGTGAAAAGGAGTATGAACCTTTCACCCCTGCGGCTTATTACTACCCGGCGGAATACGAAGAGGATATAAACCGATCGGGAACTTATTATGCTGTAATCTATGGAGGACATGAGAGCGGCGAATACGGTCTAGCAATAGGTTCTGAGGAGAGATATGGTCTAGTAGAATGGGTTCGCGTTCCCGTTGACGTGATAAATATACACATATGGGAAGGTCAACCGATATGGTTGATCTTCGCTCCGATGATATCCGTTTTAGGGATAGGTTTCGCAGATGTACTCAGGAGAAGATATAGAGACGGTAGGGGGCCTAATGACATAAAAGAGTGGGGTTTATTGACCGCTAGTTTACTCTACATCGGCAGCGGTGCCATGCTCTTCATGCAGATAGGGATCGCCACTGCCGAATCACCGAGCCCTGCGATCATAGTAAGTGTCTTCTTCGCCTCTCTACCGATTCTTTTTGGTTGGTTGCTTTGGAGGAGATCATCTGACTTCAAAAATCCGGATAGGAATAGTAGAGTAAAGATGATTTTTTATGGTATTTTAGGTTTATTCGTCTGGGCCGGACTGATAATAGGCCCTATAATAGCTATTGTATCTGCGCTCCTCCCTAAATTTTCAAAGACTAAATAGGCTTGACGTAAATGGAACAGGGATTTCCTTCATCCCAACCTGGATATAGATCTATAGTTTCTAGATGTAAAAAATCCATCTTTTCATAGAATTTCCTAGTTCGTGCATAGGGTTCGTAATCGGCGTCTTCAGATAGCGTTTTAACTTCGAGTATCTGTATTCCTTTTTCACGCAGATAGCCCTCGCAGTGAAGGATGAGTTCTTTTCCGAATCCCGAACCTCTTTTGTCTTTTTTGACTGCCAACCAAGAAATGTCTGCACAGTCATCGTTTTTGATATCTAAAGATATAAAACCCGATATTTCGTTTTCCTCTTCCACTACAAAAAAATCGTGATTTTTCAGGTCCTTTTTCATATCCTCTAAAGCGTCTTCAGTAAAATATTCCTCTAGACCTTTAGCTATATCAACGCAGTCATCGATATCTTTTTCTATTCCAGTTCTCAAAATCATTAATGGAGGGTAATCTTACTTTATTATTAAAATCATCGGAAGTCTTTTTAATATTCTATAGAATTATCAAACATGAAACTGAAAGATAAGGTCGTTGTCGTCACGGGCTCTAGTTCCGGTATAGGGAAGTCGACGGCAAAGTTGTTCGCTGAAAAGGGGAGTAAAGTCATAGTGACCTATAATAAAGGCGAGGAAAAAGGGAGAGAGGTTATGGAGTATTGTGAAGAAAAAAGCGAATCTATGCTCACTCGTTTAGATGTAACTGATAAATCTTCTATCGAGAAATCTCTAGAGGAAATCAAAGAACGATTTGGAAACGTGGATATACTGATCAATAACGCTGGGATACTCGAAAGCGGAAAGCTTGAGGATCTCTCTCACGATAAAATAGAAAAACAAATCGATGTGAACCTGACCGGTTTGATAAACACCTCTAAGATATTTTTGGAGAGCATGCTGGACAGAGACGAGGGAATGATCATCAACATCTCTAGTGGGTTGGGAAAAAGCGGTTCCGCCCGCTATTCAGTTTATTCAGCGACGAAGTTCGGTGTCAGAGGATTCACACAGTCATTGGCGAAAGAACTGCCTAGAGGTTTCAGGACCTACGTTGTAAATCCAGGGATGACCTCTACTAGGATGACCGATTACAGCGGAACCGATCCGAAGAACGTTGCAAAAGTTATAGTTAAAACGGCTAGAGAAGACTTTGACAAGAGATCGGGTGAGGATATAGACGTGGGTGAGTACATTTAAAATAAAGAGAAAGGGTTAATTTGTTTAGACTTTCTTCAGTGTTTCTTCCATGAACGCCGGGAGATCACCGGGATGTCTTGAAGTAACCAGATTTCCGTCTACAACAACTTCCTGATCCAAAAATTTTGCACCAACGTTTTCCAAGTCGGTTCTGACAGAATAATAGCAGGTCGCCTTTTTTCCTTCTAACAAGTCGGTTTCTATCAGTAGTTGGGCGCCGTGGCAGATAGATGCGATAACGAGATCGTTATCGACAGCGTCCTGAGCGAGGTTGACAATGGACTCTTTGATCCTCATCCTGTCTGGCCCTCTTCCACCCGGTATGACAAGCAGGTCGTAATCTGAGGCATCTATATCTTCCGCTGCTTTGTGAGATTCTATCTTCTGACCGTTCTT
>JBKHFH010000075.1:0-8326 GCA_046540335.1 Thermoplasmata archaeon
TTGTTGACCTGAGAAAGTTTACAACAGATACAAAATAAATCTTTTTTGCTCCTTAGACTCGTTCAATCGCCAAAAGTCTCGTAAGACCTCCTCAAAGCCTGTACACCGGCTAGGTCTCTTCCAGCTAAAAAGTTAATGCACGAACCTCCACCTGTGGAAACATGATCAATGCTTTCGGAGATACCCAAGTTTTCCAACACCGCGGTGCTGTGACCTCCACCTATTATCGTATAAGCGTCCGACTGAGCTACGCTTCTGAATATCTCGTTAGTACCTATCGCGAACCCTTCCATCTCGAAAGCGCCAGCAGGACCGTTGACAACTGTAAGAGCAGAGTTTTCGATGATCTTCTTGTACTTCATTATCGTATCCAATCCTATATCGAACACTGGATACTCAGATGGCAACTCATCCAATGGTTTCCCGTTCCTTTCACCTTCCTGATTCAATACCACATCAACGGGAAGCTCTATCTTTTCAGGCCATCTCTCAAGGACCTCTCTAGCTTCTTCAACAAGGCTCTCGTGATCATCGAATTCGTCTTTCAAAAATTTTCTATTTCCCTCACCTAACTCATTTCCATCAGCCATCAAAAAGATGTTCGCCACTACACCACCGGTGAGTATCTTATCTATATCTCCCCTTTCCAACATATGTCTAGATATGGTGATAGAATCTTCCGCCTTCATACCACCTAAAAATGCGATCTTGGGCTTCTCTTCTAGGGTAAAGACTTTACCTAGATTTTTTAGTTCTTTCTCCATCACCCTACCCGCTAGAGAAGGGACTACCTCAGAAAAACCTACCAGGGTGGGCTGAGCTCTATGAGCTGCGGCAAAGGCATCGTGAACGTGATAATCTATCTCCGGGGCTAGATTCTGTACTATGTGTGTTTTTTTCTGTTTTTCCCAATCCTTCACTCCTTTCAGATATGTCTCTTCCGCATAAAATCTCGCATTTTCCAGCAGTAATATTTCTCCTTCCCACATATTCCTTATCTTGTTGAGAACGTTCTTATCGAAGAGACCGTCCACGTACTCGACTCTTTTCCTCAACAACTGCGATATCCTATCTGAGTGGGGTTCCATCGTCGTAAAATCTTCGTTTCCCGGCCTACTCTGATGAGCCACGATTATCAACTTGCTATCTGAAAGTTCCTTTATAGTTTCAAGATGACTTCTGATTCGGTAATCATCCAATATCCTGCCCGATTCAGGGTCAAGAGGTGAGTTTATATCGATCCTCAACAATACTGTTTTATCAGTGAGATCGAAGTCGTCGAGGGAGAAGTACTCCCCACCATTTCCATCCATCTTATCATTTCGTGATTAAGGGTTATCAATATAAATTTTACTTACTTGCTCTTTCGATCTCAGCTCAAAAAACCAAAGATTTACATATCATCATATACTGAGCTTATCCAATGGATTTAGAAGAGCGTATCGAACTAGTGGAGAGAAATACAGAAGAAGTGGTCACAGAAGAGGAGTTAAGAGAGCTGTTCGAACAAAAAGAAAATCCAAAGGCGTATATCGGAGACGCACCCACAGGTAAGATGCACACCGGTCATTTCATCACCCACCGAAAAATAGCTGATTTCCTGAGAGCGGGTTTCGAGTTTACAGTGCTGTTAGCGGACATACACGCCCATCTCGACGATCTGAAGAGTCCCTTCGAACTATTAGATGCGAGGAGCGAATACTATGAGGAATGCATTAAAGGGATGATGGAAGCGACCGGTGTAGACTATGACGATCTCTACTTCGTACAGGGAAGTGAATTCGAGCTTGAAGAGGATTACATGTTGAATGTTTTGAGGATGTCCGCGGACACGACCTTGAACCGGTGTAAGAGAGCCGCAGCCGAAGTGGTCAGATACGGAGATAATCCAAAGCTGGGCGGGTTCATCTACCCTCTTTTACAGACACAGGACGTCCACGCGTTAGACGCTGATGTTGCCTACGGAGGTATAGACCAGAGAGGCATCTATATGTTTTCGAGAGAGATACTGCCGGATTTCGGATACAAAAAGCCTGTCTGTGTCTTCGCACCGCTGCTCACCGGTCTGACCGGAGGAAAGATGAGTTCTTCTATAGAAGGTTCAAAAATAGATCTACTAGATGATTCAGAGACCATTAAGGAAAAGGTGATGGATGCTTACTGTCCTCAGGGCGAGAAAGAAAACAACGGAATTCTAGAACATCTCAAGATGCTAGTTATGCCTGTCCTGAAGTCTGAAGGAAAGGATTTCATCGTCGAACGGCCGGAGAAATGGGGCGGATATCTGGTTTACGGAGATTATCAGCAAGTAGAAGACGATTATCTATCTGGAGAACTGCATCCACAGGATCTGAAAGAAGCTCTAGCGAGAGAATTGATCGATATATTGGAACCGATCAGAAAGAGATTCGAGGGGAGGGAAGACCTGATCAAAAAGGCCTATCCAGAAAAAGATTGATTCAGTCCTTGAACCTTCCCATACCTTTCTCTTTTATATCTTCTAATATCTTTTCTATACAGACGTCCATAATTGTTTTTAGATCGCCTTCTCCAGAAAGAACGGCCGCACCCGGATGTCCTCCTCCAGATATATCGGTATTTCCTTTAGAAAGACTTTGAAAAATATTTCCAAGGTCAAGTCCCTCTTTCAAAACCTCTTCACTTGCCCTTCCAGATATCCTGAATAAACCTTCGTCTTCAGACCCGCTCAAAGATACATCGGCACCTCCTCTCAGCAGGTAGTTAGAAACGGAACTCTCAAAGGCGCCTATCCTAGTCTTAGCTATTATAAGGCCGTTCACCTCTTTCAAGCTAACACGTTGGGCACCTTTCAGCCTCGCTATCTTCTCAGAATAAGACCTTCTATCATAGAGTATCGACTTCACCTCTTCAAGTGATACGTTGGATTTCTCCATTATCTCAGAAAGAGTCTTGAAAGTTTCTGATGAACCTCTGTTGAGCGAGGAGGTGTCGGTCAATATACCAGAGATCAGAGCTATACCCTCTTTTTTCGTCAATTTATTAGGTCTTTCCATATCATAGACTATCTCGCAGCATGATGTCCTGTTTTCAAACAACACCTCTCCATCCCACGCAGAATTTGAATGATGGTCTATCACCAATCTCTTCTCCTCAGCGGGATAGAAGGGCTCCAGCTGAGCTGGGTCGGGAGTGTCTAAAACAACGATACGGTCGAATTTGACTAAATCAATATCGTGAACCAATTCAAATCCAAGAAAGGTTAAAAGGTTTTTTCCGGTCCCGCTAGGGCCGGTAGGCGAAGCTATACGTCCGCCCCAACTGTTCTGCAGAAAGTATGCACTGCCTATCGCATCAGGGTCTGCATGTTGATGGATCAAAAAAAGGATTTTTTCATCCTTCTCTACTTCCATCTACTGTCCGCCGGAGCCTTGTTGCATCGCTCCCATCTGCTGGCTCAACTTCTGCTGCAACTCTTTGAATTGATCTTGGAGTTTCTCTTCCTTGCTCTTCAAGGATTTCAGCCTCACGTCGGCTGATTCTTTCTCCTCTTCTAATTCATCTTTCATCTCTTGATTGTCGTCGACCTTCACCAGTATATCTCCTACTTCCTGATAGACATCTGTGTCATCATCGATCCTCTCGAGCTCATCAAGTGCCATCTCGAGTTCTTCTGTTCTCTCTTCAAGCTGCTGTTTCTGCTGCATCACCATCTGCAGTTGCTGCTGAAGCTGCTGTGCTTTCGCCACTTCGTTCTGTACATCTTCTTGCGACATCGACATGTTTTTTTCCTCCATATGTTTTTATCTAATTATCATACTCAGTAGTTATTTTATCTGAGATGTCTAACCATCTCAGGTAAGAGTTCAAAGCCGCCCTGAGCGCTCCAGTGTCTTCCGCGATGATATCGATCTCGGGCGGGTCCATCGAAATATCGATCTCGACCCCTTTCATACCCTCTTCCGCCTCGGGTCTGAGAGCCTCGAGCGCATCTTTCGAACCTAACCTTGGAAAGGCCAAAGTAGCCTTTTTCATATCTATCTGGCCTTCAATTCCTTCTTGACGTTCGGCCTTTCCTTGTAAAAAACGCGACCGCCGCAGTTTTCACATTGTATACCTACGGTGTCAACGTCGGTCGTGACCTTTTCATTACAGATATAACATCTGAACAAGTCTTATTCCTCCTCTTCTTCAACCATCCTTTGGATCTTCTTTCCGAGTCTGGGCTTGTAAGCTCCCCCGGCGAAAGTAAGACCACAACGACTGCAGTTCCAGATCCCCGTGCTCTCTCTTTCTACTTGCTCGTGATGGCATCTGGGACACTCGTATTTTGATCTCTTCGCCTCTTCTATCTCTTTCAATGAAGTCCTCACATTGACTCCATAGCGGGGACCGAGTCTACCTGTGCTGCCGACTCCTTTTTTCTTTTTAGCCATGTTGTTTACCCCTTTTGTCATGTAGGTTAATTAGGATTTATTTAAATATTTTCCCTATCGATCTCGTCCATTATCCTTTCCCTAAGCTCATTACCGAACTCTTTGGACTTCTCTACACAATCCAGTGTATCTTCATACTTGAAGACGCCTCTCAGGCCTTTCTGCATCGCGACGATTTCGTCGTTCTCATTGAATGTCACCGTGAGACGGGCATCGGCTATCTTCTCCTCTTCAAGCTGAGAATCCAGTATTATCTGGTCCTTTATCTTCGTGAAGGTTGTGGGTACGACCACGTGCTCGACCGGCAAGGGATAATCTTCTTCCTCTTCAGCTTCATCAAAATCAGAGGCCGGTACCTCAGCGTCTAAAAGAGCTGTCATCGCTCCTACACCCGCGGCGTCAAAAAGATTGCCGTCGAAATCCAACACATGGATATCAATAAACACGATCCATGCCTTTTCACCTTCCTCTATACAGAGTTTCGCCGTATCGACTGCGTCGCTCTCTCTTATCCCTCTATCTACAACTCTAGCCAGTTCTGTAGCATCTTCACCTGGCGGACCGGATTCATACTCTGGAGAAGCCATGGGTATGAGCTCCGCCGCAGTGGTCAGAACGCCCTGTTTCGGCGTATCCGGGAAGGGCTCTCCGACGTCCATCTTCACCCCGACGATGACGTCAGTGTCGCCGAGTTTGACCCTTGCTGATCCTTCAGCAGATGAAGCCCAATCTGGTTCGATCTCAAGATCTCTATATTCCATAAGATCTCTGCCGTCTATCCTCTTACCTTCTTTCAACAATCTGTATAGATAATCCTTAGTGATGTTGGAAAGTGTCTCTTTCATCTATTTCACCCCTTTTTTCAGTTCTTCTATTTCATCCTCATCCAGCTCTGTTGAATATTTCTCGCGCAATGCCTGTCTCTGCTTTTCGTATATGTCTTTGCAGGCATCTATCGACATCTCCATCGCCTCCTCGTATTCTTCGACCGTCAAATTTCCGTCCATCTGGAGAAGACATATCTCGTCTGTCCTGGGGATATATCCGATCGGAACGTCGGCCTGACCGTAATTGTCCTCGTTCTTACCAAGATCCAAAACTACCTGATCTTCTATCTTACCAGAAGCACAAGCTGCAACCATATCTGACATGGGTATGCCTGCATCAGCGAGGGCGACGGAAGCCGCTGTCAAACCCGCGCATCTCGTCCCTGCACTGGCCTGAAGGACCTCGATGAATACATCTACAACAGAACGTGGATAACGCTCCGTGAAAACGACCTTCTCGAGAGCCTCGGATACGAGTTTGCTTATCTCGATCGATCTTCTATCCGGGCCGGGTTTTTTCCTGTCTGGAACGGAAAATGCAGCCATGTTGTATCTTGCCCGAACAACCGCTTTCGTCGTCTCCTGAGCGTGACGGGGGTGCATCTCTCGCGGTCCATAGACCGCAGCCATGAGTTTATTCTTACCCCACTTGATATAGGCCGATCCGTCCGCTCTTTTGAGAACTCCTGCCTCTATATCTATATCCCTCAACTCATCAAAACTCCTACCGTCTATTCTTTCGCCATCCTTGAGTAATTCGATATCTTTGTTACTTCCCATCGTTCTTACCTCCAAAAATCACATCATAATTTGAATCTGAATCCATAATTCATCAAACCCTGTCAGTACTTTCTTCTAAAAACTCTTTCACAATATCAGTCAGGCCGACCGCCTGAGCGTTCTCTTCTATCATCCTTATGGCTTTGGCAGCGATATACTGGCCTTCTAACTCACCGGCGATCCATATCCTGCCGTTCTGACCGACAAAGATCTTGCAGTCAGTGTATTTTTTGAGCATTGAGATCATCGAACCGCCTCTTCCGATCACTCTAGGAACCTGTGCGGGCGCTATCTCTATTATCTGACCTTCGCTAAGTTTCTTCAAGCCTTCCTCGTCCATAGTGACCTGCATCTTGTTCTGTTCATCGACGCTTGTTATCTTTACCAGTACCGCATCTCCGACCTCGATGTAACTAGCGGTATCGCCATAATCGACCATCCATGGAACATCGTTAACATGCAGAACGGCTGGATTAGGCGCATTGACATCGACCATCCAGAACGATGAATTTATATCGGTCACCGTTCCGATGACTTTCTCGCCTTCCTGTGGTTCGTATCTACCACTCTGGGCCGCCACGTTCACATATCCTGACCGGACCCTTTTAACACCCAGCCTAGATGCGTACATCTTTCCGTCTTTTTTAAACATACCTTTACCGGGTTTCAGATCGTCTTCATCGACCTCATCACCGGGTAAAAGTATTTCCCTATCAACTTCATCTGAACTCATATCTAAACACCTCGATAAATAACATTCATATTATCAATCATCTAATTCCTCGATCTCTACATCTCCTTTAGTAAGATCGTTGATCTTCTCATAAAACTTATCCTGAATACCACCTGGGATCTCGACTAACGCTCTCCACCGCCCATCATTCAACCATTCCTGGTCCTTGATATTCCCTAAATTCTTGAGCTGACCGTATATCTTGCCCTGCAGGTCTCCTCTTAGAGTCACCGCGAATCTTTTCTTTTCGAAACTTAGCGGAAGGAGATCCCTTATCTGCTCCACAACGTCGTCCATCTGCTGGCTGACCGGTTTGAAAGGATCGATATGTATATTGGCTTCTTCCATAGCGTTTTCGATCCTGTTTGGAGGATGAGGGGTATTGGTCTGAGGGTTGTAAGATCTCCTAGCTATCCGGTCGATTATCTCTTTTCTCTTCTGCTCCTGCCTTTTATTCCTCTGTTCAGTAGTTAGCTGGACCTCACCTTCTTCCAATATCTTCTTTGTTATTTCCTCTATGTCTTTAGTTTCAAAAGCCCTGTCGATCATATGGTTAGGAGCTCTTTCTCCTTTGACAGCATCTGAAAATACCTTTTCTGCCGGCATGTTCTCCAGGATCTCCACTTCATCTCCATTTCTGAATCTCTCGACTACATCTGGCTCTATCAATATCTCAAAGGTCTCGCCGTGAGACTCAAGACGCCCTATGACATAATCGTCAAGTAGGGTCTTAGTATGTTCTTTCTGATAGTCCTTTTTTCCCAAGTGATTTCCTCCACATCTACATCGAAGATAGGTACTCTTTTATCTCATCTATCTCCAACTTCTTGAAATCTTCCTCATGTGTGATCGTCCCTATGTCGAGAGATCTGGCTTCCAGTTGTTCTTCTCCCGCTCTTTCGAGCCCTCTGAGTGAAAGCTCTATAGCTTCATCGAGATTCATATCATTCTCGTACTCCTGGTTAAAGACTTCCTGGACCTCTTCTCTATTGCTGCCTATACTTACCGCCTTGTAAGCCATATTTGCTCCACTGGGATCGGTTTCATACAGATGTGTGCCGTTACTATCGATGCCCGCGACTAAAAGAGCGGTTCCGAAAGGACGAACACCCCCATACTGAGTATAGGTCTGCTTGTAATCAGATACTTGTTTAACTAAACTCTTAACGTCTATCCTTTCATTGTAAGAGACACGGTTTATCTGAGCAGCAGTTCTAGCATGGTCAACTAAAATACGAGAATCAGCAACTAAACCGGAAGTAGCTATACCTATCTTCTTATCGATCTTGTATATCTTCTCTATAGATTTAGGTTCGACTAACTCGCTAGGAACATCCTTATCGACAACTAAAGCGACTCCATCTTTTACCTTTACGCCGACCGTAGTAGTGCCTCTGCTCACCGCTTCTCTTGCGTATTCAACCTGGAACAGGCGTCCGTCCGGCGAAAAGACCGTTATTCCTCGATCATATCCCATTTGGCCTGGCTTCATTCTCTTTCACCAACCGTCATAATATACAATGTGGTTATAAACCTTGCCCCCGGAAAAATCAGTAATATCATACACAATA
>JBKHFH010000076.1:0-8204 GCA_046540335.1 Thermoplasmata archaeon
TGATAGGTATACTGGTGAGCGTGATAATCAAAAAAAGAAATAGATCGATGAAGTCCTCAGGGAAAGGTCCTAGTAATAACGGCGAGATCTTCACCGATGCTTTTATAGGGCCGTCTACAGCAAGTTAGATGTGAAAAAATTCCGAAAACAAGTTGGTCGGCAAAGCTCAGTGATTTGTACGGAGAGAGGAGAAAAAACGGGACTTCCCGTCTATGATATAGTGACCCTGACGAATTGGATCTACAGCATCTTATAGAGAGGGAAATAACCTCTGGTCTTTCTTCCAACCTCCATTTTTTCTCCACAGAATAAGTTTCTAGAGTTCTGTTCCCTTATTTTTTACTTGAGTTATCAGCCAGGTCTCGGGGAACTCTATATACATCCTGACCGAAAATTTTAATTTATATTCTACTGTGAACAGTTTGATCTCGGAGGACCTATCTGCGAGTGAGGATAGATCACCCCAAGGTGAATTAAAATGGATGTGAAAAGATATCTGATTATCGGCGTTTGTGTATTGTTGATAGGCAGTGCTTTTACTGTAGCAATTTCTTCACCGTATAGCGCAGAAGAAGATGAAGCATCAGAGCTCGATCATGAAGGCGGAGAAGTTGAAGATGAGAAAGAGCCGAAAGATACCGAAGAAGAGGACTCGTTTATTGAAGACCGTTACTCCAGTCAGGATAGATGGGAAAAAGATTTCGAAATTCGATACGATTCTTTATCCCGAGATGTGGGAGATATCCTTTCAAGAGAAGAAAAGAACACTGACTTGACTGCATATCCACACGAATCGAGCGATCTTAAATTAGAAGGAACGATCTCTGAAAATCTCACATCTAGGGAACCGATCAGGATCGACAGCGACGACGATTTCTATTCTCAAGCTACGGATGAAAACTGGTCCGGCAACGGTACTGAGAACGATCCCCTTGTCATAGAAGGTTACGATATCGAAGGAGGAGGAGAAGGTCATTCCATCTATATAGGAAACGTGTCCCTTCATTTCACCGTGAAAGACTGCTTCTTATACAATGCAAGCGGAGACACTAGAGAGTACTTTGAAAACACCGGCCTTTATCTTTACAACACCACTCATGGAAGACTGGAGAACAACACTCTTGAGAACAACACACAGGGGATAATGACTCGAGCTTCAGAGAACACGACGATAATAGATAATGAAGTTTACGGAGATCAACAATCTTATACTTCATCGGCTCAAACAGAGTACTCTAAAGACAGCATACTGGTCAAGTTGAAAACTGATAACGAGATAAGAGATATCCAAAGAAGAGAAAACATGCTGAAAAAGAAAAGCTCTAAACTAACTGAAGTGATGGAGGGAAGGACGTCAAAGGTCTTCCCATCAGTAGGAGCGTCTGAAATAGAGATCGAAGAAGATGTCGATGTCGAAAGACTAGCGGAGCTTATATCCACGAGTCCTGAAGTCGAATATGCCGAACCGGATTACAGATATGATCTTATGAACATACCGAACGATCCTGGATATGATTCACTTTGGGGGATGGAAAGTATAGATTCGCCAGGTGCATGGAACATAAGTACAGGGAGCGAGGACGTTGTTCTTGCGGTAATGGACACCGGTATCGATTACACCCATCCGGATCTACAGGATAACATGTGGACAAGTGTTGAGGGCTATCATGGTTATAACGCTATGAATGGATCCAATCATCCGATGGACGAGTACGGACACGGAACCCACGTAGCTGGAACTGTCGGCGCCGTAGGTGATAACAGAGAAGGTGTAGCAGGTGTGAACTGGAACGTCAGCATCATGGGTGTCAAGATAGGAGGCGCCTCAGGGATAAAAACTTCCGATATCATCGACGGTCTGGAGTACGTACTCCAGAAGAAAAGGGAAGGCGAGAACATAGTCGCCACTTCCAACAGCTGGGGCGGAAGTGGAGAAAGCCGACTTCTCAAAGAAGCCATCGCAGAACACCGCGATGAAGGGATCTTATTCACTGCAGCGGCCGGGAACGACGGTGTAGACAACGATCTGAGCCCAACGTACCCCGCGAATTACGATCTGACCAATATCATCTCTGTCGGCGCAACAGATCAAAACGACGATTTCACAGATTTCTCTAGCTATGGCTCTCGAAGTGTACATGTAGCTGCACCGGGCCTAGATATAAACAGCACGATGCCCGGAGGTGAATACAGAGAGATGAGCGGGACGTCTATGGCCACACCTCATGTTTCTGGACTGATCGCTCTATTAGCTTCAGAAAATCCTGGTTACACTCCCAACCAATTGAAGAACGCCGTCATCTCCTCCACGGATGAAAGGGACGCGTTGAAAGACGATCTTTTGGCCGACGGTCGTATCAACGCCAACAAGACCTTGCAAGCTGAACCCGATCCAGCGAGTATAAATCTCAGGGCTCATCGCCCTCTTAAAAGGGTCATGAGGGGAAGAAAGACGACCATAATGGTTTCACTGGATGACGGTGTTGATCCGATACCAACTGCAGATGTAACCGCGGAGATCAGCAGCACGGGGAAGACCATCGATTTGAAGGACGACGGCTCCGGGCCCGATCAGGTGGCAGCCGACGGATATTACACCGCAGAATGGTATACGAGAGTGCCAGGGAATGTCACACTCAATATCACTGCCTCGATCGGTGGAGAAAAAACGAGCGAAGAGATTTCCGTTAACGTGGTGGGAAACCCCGGTATCAATCTATTCAACTCGTCGGAAGAAGATGTTTTGAACAACGAAGTATCTGATCACGACTTCGGTATATCTCTGTCTAGATCATCTAAGGTCGTCATCCAAAGCAACAACCTCACGGGCAACAGTATCGGTTATGATCTATACCAGTCAAACGACAATGATCTCTCTAGAAATACAGCCTGGAACAATAGCATGGGTATTTACTCTGAAGAATCAAACGAGAACGATATATTCGATAACGATATTTTGAAAAATACGAACGGGATCATCTTTCTCAAATCCACTAACCATACGGTGATCGATAACGATCTGGATGGTAACAGAGAAGGTATGATCATGCAGGGCGGAGAACAGCATGCTGTCGATGGAAACAACTTCACAGATATCGAGGTCGGCTTCATAATCTACGAATCCGATCACAATACCCTGTCGAATAATGAGATAACAGGTGATGGTGAATCTAGTGGGGTCCTTCTTTACGGAAGTTCAAGTAATGACTTAACCGATAACACCTTGTTTGAACACGAGATAGGTGTCGTAACCTTATTATCGAATGACAACTCGATCAGTGAAAATCAATTTATATACAACCGTATGGCGATAAGTCTGGGATTGTTGTCCTTCTTCCCGGGCCCGTCCCATGAGAACGAAATCAGCAACAACGTCGTCAAGTACGGAGAACTCGGTATCGTCGTATTCTCTTCGGACAACAATGCGGTTATAGGAAACGAAGTGAGAGATAATAAGGCATGGAGTATAATCTCCATCGGTTCTACAAAGAATCACATCGAGAATAATTTCGCTGAGAACATATCTATCATAGAATCTTCAACCCATACTATGATCGACAATACGTTGGAGGAAGGAGTTGTCGTGATCGGCCCGGAAATGGAACACTGGAACACCCATCGGATCGATACTTCGAATATGGTTAATGGTGATCCAGTATATTACCTGAAGAATGCAACGGATCAAACCGTTCCTTCCGATGCAGGCCAGATAATACTAGCTAATTCTACAAAGATGACTATAGAGAACCAAGAGATAAGCAGCGTCATCCCTGCCGTGCTGCTCGGTTTCTCAGATGATAACACCATATCTGATAATAAATTCAAAGATAATGATATCGGCATGTTCTTGTGGAATTCCAATAACAGCGTGATCAGCGGTACCACCGTAGAGGATAACAGATACGGTATCGAGATCCAGAATTCTACAGGCAATCTCATCTATAGGAACAAGTTCATCAATAATCAGAACCACGCCTTCGACGCGGGCACCAACGATTGGAATCATGAATATCAGGTGAACGGCGAAATCATGGGTGGAAACTATTGGGACAATCATACCGAACCAGACAATCACAGTGGACCCGATCAGGATCAAAATGGATCAGACGGTATCGTAGACGATCCGTTTGCGATCGGGGGTGGAGATAATGTGGATGATTACCCCTGGACTAACCCTCGATTTGATCCCTCACATATAGAGATCTCCGATCCAGATCCCGCAAACGGTGAAGACACGGCACAGTTGAATACTACACTATCCGTGCATATTGAGGCTGATATGTATCCGACCGAAGTGGAATTCTATCTAGATGGCAGTGAAGTCTATTCAGATTCGATCGATAATGATGGCATGGTAGAAACTGACCCTCTCGATCTTGAAAGCGGTGTCACTTATGAATGGAACGTCTCCGCATCGAACGATGATGGGGCAAATAAGACCGTTACGCCGGTCTATACATTTACCACCGTAGATACATACACGCTCGATCTGGACATAGAAGGTGAAGGATCCATCGACGTCATAGGTGATGAAGTAATAGAGACTATAGATGAAGAACAGAGTCTTGAACTGGAGAAAGGAAGAGAGATAAAATTAAAAGCTGAACCACAAGATAGATGGATGTTCAACGTATGGAAAGGAACTACTGAAACGACCGACAAAGAGTTGAACATAACTATGGACGAGGACAAACAGTTGACCGCACACTTCGAGCAAAAACCGAATCTCATCATACGGGTCGAAGACGAGAACGGCGATCCGATCGAAGGAGCCACTGTAGAAGTAGATGGTGTAGAAAAGGAAACCGATGAGAGAGGTGAAGCGGTATTTGAAAGTCTGAAACCTGGTAATTATGAATACGAGGTCAGATACGAGGGTCATAAGACCGTAAATGACACTATCGAGATGTCGGATCAGGAGGAAACCGTAACGGTTACGGTCGGATCAGATGATGGAGGGATCCCGGGATTCACCGCGATACTGTTCGTCTCGGCCTTGATCGTCAGTACAGCGCTATACTGGAAAAAAGAAAAGTGAAGAGTATCGATCCCAGCGGTAAAACCTTTCTTTTTTTTCTAATTCTTGGAATATCATTTTGATCTATCACTATAATCTCAAAATATAAATATATCTTTCAAATTCGATATTCAGGAGGCGAAGGAAATTGGATGAAGATACCCGGATGGGCATAGACTTCATGAGGTACGGGCTTTACGTATTGGTCGCTATGAATTTTCTTTTCGGGATCATTGTCTTGATGTGGAGTTATGATCCAAGTGGAGATCCTTCAGAGATGGCATGTTTCATAACTATATTCGCTCTCGCCTCAGGCATACTCTACCTTATAGCGATATACAAGCTTTACGAAGGAGCTGAGAGGAATACAGTAAAGCACGAGCGAAAAGTCAACAGGGCAGTGGTCTTGATCATAATTGGATTCTTTTTTGGGATGGTGAGTCCATCCATAGATGGCGCGTCACTCATCGCGTTACGAAATTCGATGCTGCTGAGGAGTTCAACGAAGTTGATACAGCAAATAAGTTATGCTCTTGCGATGGTCCTTTTGATATATGAGTTAGCTGGTAAGAAAGCTAGAAAATACCTCTATGGAGGAGCTTCGATCCTGATCCTCGGATCAATCTTCAATTTAGGTTGGAGTTTCTTCTTCATACCTCAAGATGGGGAGATCCTGGATGTTCTATTAGTGACACTAAGGATGTTATCTGGACTGATGTTGCTACTCGCTGTGGGATACTTCATCATCTCCGTAGGATATACTAAAACCGCAAAATCTCCTAAAAGAACTGGTGGAAGCGTGAGTAAGAAGATAAGTGTCAAGAAAGAATGTCCGAACTGCGGTTCCCAGGAATTCACGAAATACTTGGACGGTTCGGGTTACTGTGAGAGTTGTGAGAAGACCATCAAAGGCACTGATAAGCTCGATAAAAAGGAGTTGGAAGAGGAAAAGCCCGGATAACTCATATCTTCCTCGTCTTTTCCTTGAGCCACTCTCTCCTCTCTTCATCCAAACGAGGTGATAGCTTCTGATAAACTTCTTCGTGATATTCGTTCAACCACTCTTTTTCATCTTCAGTTAGCATCGAAGGTTCCACTGCGTCCAGATCGATGGGGCACAGTGAGATCGTTTCAAACTTTAAGAATTCACCGAACTCCGTCTCCTCATCCTTCACGACCAGCAGCGTATTTTCAGTCCTTATACCCCATTCAGCCTCTCTATAGATGCCGGGCTCGTTGGTCAGGACCATACCCTCTTTCAGCTTTACGTCGTGAACGTTATTCGATATATTCTGTGGTCCTTCATGCACGTTCAAAAAGTAGCCCACACCGTGTCCCGTTCCACATTTGTAATCTATATGTTCGTCCCACATCGGTTTCCTAGCCAAAACGTCGAGATTAGCGCCTCTAGAGCCTTTCAGGAATCTAGCGGTCGCGAGATTGATATGTCCTTTCAACACCAGGGTGAAATCTCTTTTTTGTTTCTCTGACAGATCACCGAGGGCGACCGTTCTAGTGATGTCCGTCGTTCCGTCAAAATAATGCCCTCCAGAATCCAAGAGATAGAAGCTCTCTTCCTCCAGTTCATAATCGCTCTCTTCGTCGGCGGAGTAATGCATCATCGGCGCATGGTCTTTATAGGCTGCGATAGGATCGAAGCTCGGACCGACGAAGTTTTCCTGTTCCGAACGGAACTCTTCTACCTTCTTCTCCGTAGTGATCTCGGTTATCTCTTCACTACCAACGTGGTCTTCGAGCCAATGTAGGAATCTCACCATCGCAACTCCGTCTCTCACCTGACATTCCTTATAATCCTCTATCTCGGTTTCGTTCTTCACAGCTTTCAGGTTCTGGGTTATGCTCGGATTCTCCTCTATCTTTTCGACTGTCTCCGGTATCAAATCGAATATCCACTTGTTCGTGTTCTTGTGGTCTAGGATTATCTTCTCCCCTTGGTCCAAGTCGTTGATGTATTCCTCGATCTTTTCATATCCTTTTAAAACGATATCATCATCCAACAGATCCTCCTTTACCTCTTCAGGTACTTTGTCATCATCTATGAACAGAGTTGCTTCATCGTCGGTTATCACGCCGTAAGAGACCGCTACAGGGTTATACTCTACATCGCTCCCTCTTATATTGAAAGTCCAGGCGACTTCGTCCAGTTTCGTGATCAGGAACAAGTCACCCTCTTCCATCTCTTCCCTGATATCTTCGATCTTCTCCTCTCTGCTTTTACCGGCGAATTCAACATCGTGAAGGAAGATATCGTTTTTCGGTATCTCCGGCCTATCATCCCATATCTCATCTACCAGGTCTATGTCAGTCTTCAACTCGACCCCCTCAGATAGTTCATCTTCAAGGTCTCTGACTTCATCGATAGTCAACAATTTTCCGTTGAATCCTATATTTTCGCTCTCATCTATTTCATCGCCCAGCCACTCTTTGTAGGACGGGACTTCCTCTTTTCCCATCTTGAACAGCTCGATCTCGGTTCCTTCCAGCTCCTTTTCAGCCTGGATGTAGTATCTTCCATCGGTCCATAATCCGGCTTCTTCTAGAGTGACAACTACGGTTCCAGCTGAACCAGTAAATCCAGAGAGCCATTTTCTCGTTTTGAACCTTTCAGGGACGTATTCGCTATTGTGGGGATCGGATGTGGGTATGATGTACGCTGACAGATCATGCTTTTTCATCAGGTCTCTAAGGGCCTGTATCTTTTCATCTGGGGAATTCATTTTCATGATTAAGCCTCTCTTTTAAGTGGAATTGGAGGTATCCAACGGTATAAAAATATTTATGTGCGATATCACAATCATAGGATTTTCCTTAAATCCATAACTAAATCCAATTTAACTCTTTGACTTCATAAATTATTTATATGTTATTATTAATATCATTAAGTGTACAACCGGAGGACTATCATGAAAAAACCTATCGTAGTCGCGATCTCGATCTCGATACTGCTCAGCGCAGCGGTACTAGCTGTAGGTGGCGACACAGCGAATGAAGTTTCGAACTAGGAACTAAATGGCGAACCAGAACCTGAACAATTGCCCGGATCGGCCTGGCCCAAGTTCGGATTTAACAATAGAGGGACCAGTAGAAGTCCCCATGATACCAGCTACATAGATGGGACGGAAAAATGGAACTTTTCTACCGAGAGTTATGTGCTCTCTACTCCCGC
>JBKHFH010000077.1:0-8127 GCA_046540335.1 Thermoplasmata archaeon
AATAGGACAGGAGAAGCTAGAGCTACGAGAAAGATGTCATGGTAAGGTCTTTGAAGTAAGGTATATCCTGCATAATTAGAGATGATCACGACCATCATAGGTATAACGAACGACCAAGCGAGTATCACCCTTCGCTTAGCGGTCTTCACCTTCTCTAAGTCCTTTTCCACCCTATCCTTCTCTTCATACTCTTCATCGAGCCAAGAATCTGGTACTGAATAGCCTGTATTTTCCACCGCTCTTACGAAGTCACTTCTGTGGACTTTGCCGGGGATGTAATTTATCGTGGCTTTTTCAGTTGTGAGATTGATATTCGCAGATATCACACCATCGAGTTTCTCCAAAGCCTTTTGATTCGCCTGAGAGCACGACGCGCAGGTCATCCCTTCAATAGGCATATCAACTCTTTCCCCCTCACCCATGGAATAACCCGCTTTTTTCACGGCTTTTGATATATCATCCATTTTGACTTTGGAAGTGTCATATTCAATAGAGGCTCGTTCGCTCCCGTAACTCACGTTGCTGTCGTCCACGCCTTCCAGCTTATCCAGTGACTTCTCAATAGCTTGAGCACAGCTCGCGCAGTGCATGCCTTCGATAGGGACTTCTTTGTTCTGTTTTTCGTTCTTTTTTTTACTCATGTTATCCCCCTTTTAAAAGTGAAAAGTTTTTGACCCTAATCGAGGTATTCCTCTGGATCTTCCTCGAACAAGGTCTTACATCCAGGGGCACAGAAGTAGTAAGTTTTCCCTTCATATTCCGTCTTGAATTCAGCCTTCTCTTCATCTACTTCCATACCGCATACGGGATCTATAGCCATGATAACACCGTTATTACATCCTCATGCCTATAAAAGGAGTTTGTGGTATACAAATGTAAAATCAAGAAATCTAAAAATTTACAAACGTAAAATATTTATATATAGAAAACGATGCATAATATATGAAACTTGATGAAACCGAGATGAAGATATTGAAAGAGATGCAGAAAGATGGCAGAGCATCTAGAAGAGTCTTGGCGAATCGGACGGACGTCAGCACTCCTACTGTGAGTTCCAAGATAGAAAAACTGGAGAACATGGGCATAATCGAGGGTTTCACCGTCAGAATAGATCATAGTAAGATGGGGTTTCAAAAGTACTTCTTCAAGATAGAGACCGAGGATGGATCGGAAGAATGGGTGAAAGAAGTTTTCATGAATTTTGACCATTTCAGAAAGATAGAGAAACTGGAAGCGAACGGATACCTTTTAACTCTTTTCATAAACGAGTTCAGTCAACTGGATAAAGCTACAGATTACCTCGATAAAAAAGAGGGGATCAAAATAAAAGATGTATGGAGAGTCCAAGATAGAGAGGACAAAGTGCCAAAGATACCACTTGACGAGAACGTTCCTCTAGACATCGCCTGTTACTACTGCAACAAGCCCATCAAGAGCGATCCTGTAAAATGGAAAAAAGACGGTAAGGAACATTACTTCTGCTGTACCTCCTGCGAGGAGTTATACGAGGAGAAGTACGATCGTCTTCAAAAGAGGAAAAAGGAGATGAAAACCGAATCTCAATAGCACTTTTCCACACTACTGTTCAATAACCAAAAAATACCTATATAGGTCTTCAATATTGGAAACGAGCAAGATAAATAGGTGACAAAACATGAGCGAGGACGAAGAAGAAGGCCGGATCGAATCCAGGCTCGAAGGAAGGAACATCTATTCACCTCCAAAGGAATTCGTGGAGCAGGCGAACGTGAATGACCCTGATATATACGAATATGCGGAGGAAAACTACGAAGAGTTCTGGGCAGACAAGGCCGAAAGATTAGATTGGTATGAAAAATGGGACGAGGTCCTTAACTGGGATCCACCTCATGCAGAGTGGTTCGTTAACGGAAAGCTGAACGTGAGTTATAACTGCATAGATAGACATGTAGAGAACGGCAAGGGAGACGAGACTGCCATAATATGGGAAGGTGAACCACTTGACGAGACGAAAAAGTATACATTCAAAGAACTACAGGAAGAAGTATCCAAATTCGCCAATGCCTTGAAAGAGATGGGCGTTGAAAAAGGAGACATCGTAACGTTCTATCTACCGATGATACCGGAACTCGCGATCGGTATCTTGGCGTGTTCAAGGATTGGGGCACCTCACAGTGTTGTATTTGGAGGCTTCTCTCCATCTGCTTTAAACGAAAGGATCAATGACGCAGAAGCTAAAGTTCTGGTAACGGCAGACGGTTACTACAGAAGAGGCGGCGAAATAGCGATGTGGGAGAAAGCACAGAAAGGCATGGAAAATGCCCCATCTCTGGAAAAAGTCGTCTGTGTCGACAGACTCGGAAGAGACGAAGTCGAGTTAGATGGCGATAAGGAAGTTTATTATCACGAAGTCGTAGAGGACCAGCCTCCAGAATGCGAACCTGAGAAGATGGACGCTGAAGACATGCTCTTCCTTATGTACACCAGTGGAACCACAGGAAAGCCGAAAGGTGTCGTGCATACTACGGGTGGCTACTTAACAGGCGTTTCCGCCACACACAACTGGGTGTTCGATATCAAAGATGATGATGTTTATTGGTGTACCGCAGATATTGGATGGATCACCGGACATAGTTACATAGTCTATGGACCTCTAGCCAATGGCTGCACGACTCTGATGTATGAAGGTACTCCAGATTATCCTGACAAGGATCGTTTCTGGCAGATAGTCGAGGAACACGAGGTTAGTAAATTCTATACCGCGCCAACAGCGATAAGGATGTTCATGAAGTGGGGTAGTGAGTACCCAGAAAAGCACGACCTTTCCACTCTCAAAGTCTTGGGCAGTGTAGGAGAACCGATCAATCCCAAAGCTTGGAAATGGTACCACGAACATATCGGCGGTGGGGAATGCCCGATAGTAGACACTTGGTGGCAGACCGAGACGGGTATGATGTTGATAACTCCACTTCCTGGTATAACAGATCTTAAGCCGGGCAGCGCTACCAAGCCTTTCCCAGGCCTAAAAGCCGATGTACTTGACAGCGAAGGTAACAGCGTAGAGACCAACGAAGGTGGCTACCTTGTCATCAAGAGACCTTGGCCAGCGATGTTAAGAACCCTCTATCAAGAACCAGAAAGATACGTATCAACTTATTGGTCCGAATATGATGAGGAAACTTACTTCGCCGGAGACGGAGCCAGAATAGACGAGGACGATTACTTCTGGGTGGTCGGTCGATTGGACGACGTATTGAACGTTGCAGGTCATAGACTCAGCACGATGGAAATGGAGAGCGCCCTGGTAGATCATGAAGCAGTCGCAGAAGCAGCAGTAGTCGGAAAACCGGATGAGATGAAAGGACAGGTCCCTGTAGGTTACGTTATACTTGAATCTGGTTACGAACCATCCGACGATTTAGCTCAAGAATTGAGAGCTCACGTTGGAGAAATCATAGGACCGATAGGTAAGCCCCACGCGGTTAGATTCAGTGACGATCTGCCCAAAACGCGATCTGGGAAGATCATGAGAAGAATTCTCAAGAAACTGGAGAAAGGCGAATCCGCCGGAGATACCTCGACACTTAGAAATCCAGATATAGTCGAAGAACTCAAAGAGAAAGTCCAAGAAGAATAAAAAAAACAAAACCCTACACCAAAAAAACCTTTTTCATTATATTCTTCAACTCTCATATCCTGCACTTAAGAGTATAAACCATCCCTAACAGATTTTCTTCCAGCAATTCGATATCAAAATGATCGGACAACGCACTTTTAATGTCTCTATCCATGTGAGTTCTGCCGAATATCTTGGCTGAGAACATCATGGGATAGAAAATGGGAAGACCATAAAGATTCTCAGGTCTACCGGTATCTAGTACTATAATGAAACCTTCAGGGTCCAATATCCGCGCGCATTCAGTCGCTGCTTTCTCAAAGTTCGGCACAGTTGTAAGAGTGAAAGTGGTGATGACCTTGTCGAAAGAGTCGTCAGGAAATCTCGAGTTCTCAATGTCATCCTTTATTACAGAAATTTCAACATCTGATTGATCATCCACTCTTTTTCGAGCATACTCTATCATAGATTCACTTATATCTGTAGCGATCAGCTCACCCTCCGACATCTGCTCTGCAATCCACGGCAGTATCTGGCCGGTTCCCGTCCCTACATCCAGTACTTTCTCTCCATCAGAAAGGTCGAGATACTCCACAGCTTTCTTCTTCCATTTCCTCTGAGGTCGAGAGATCAATGGAAAGCTGTCTACTATGTCGTAAAAAGGCGTCCAAGAATCGTATCTTTTAGAGACTTTTTCCTTCGACTTATCCATACGCTAAAATCAGTTTCTCCGCTTTATAAATAACTTGTCTATCATATTCACCAAGGCATAACGAATCCAAAGGTAAGGTCCTGGTATATGATGAAATAAGTGAGCATATAACCCAAAATCGAACCTGAGTTCAAGAGAGGTAATCCAGCATGGGGTTTACCTTTCAAGACGAACCGTGTTAGGATGATCATCCCCCACATGGCTCCGATAATGCTGCCCAACGCGACAAGAAGCGGTCCGTATTGTCCTCCAAACCAGATACTTGGAAGATGGATAGTGGCCGCTACAGGAAGTATCCCCGGGATTATAAGATCACCGAGGCCTATGAACATGGCCTCTCTTCTTCCCTCTTTGTCTATCTCCTGATCGAGGCCCTCCTTATCAGCCAAAGAATAACTAGCTTTCTCGGGCACCACCATCATCACCGGGACCTTCATCTTCATAACGCCAGATGCGAGAGAAACCATGTGTTTGGTCTTGTAAACAGATATGAAGTCGTATACAGCCAGCACTATAAGAAGGATGAAAACTGGGAAGATCCCAAAACTCATGCCGAATATCCCAGCTATACCAGCCCCCATGATTATCCCTATACTGTTAACTATGTACCATTCCGGTTTCTTGTAAAGAATATAAGTGAGAGTTACAGCAAGCAGTATAGAAAAGAAAAAAGCCCAATCGAACTGTAAAGCCTGGATGGATGCATAGCCCAAACGGAAAAGGACCGGATAAAATACATAAAACATTGTGAGAGCGATCACCGCAAGGATAGCATATTGAAGATAATTACCCTTACCATATTTGAATACCAACAGCATTCCGCCGGTTAGGAGCAATATCATAGCGATGTATATCAACGGGTTGACTGGATCATCCACGTCCTCACCGAAAGCCTGATATTCCTGAGGGAAAGTCTGGACTACATTCAAGGCTAACAAATGAGTTAGGACCAGCATGCAGATTATCGCTATCGCGGGAAGATGCTTTCGTTTTATCTCGAACATGGTCTCTTACCGAAGGCTATTTATCCACAACCGTGCCGAAGGCTAGATTTCCAGTGGTGTTGTTGATCCGTACTTTCACCTTATCGCCTTTCGTAGTACCGGGAACGTAGATCGTGTAGCCTCCCTTCTTGGCCATTCCATCCCCTTCCTTACCTATATCTTGGATCATAAGTTCGTAGACTTTTCCTTCTTCGATCTTTTCAGATTTGGCTGAAGAGGAGGATTTACTCTGTTTCCCCTTTATTGGGCCGTGAGCACCGCATGCATCGCACTTGATTATATCCACTCTGTCTTCTTTGACCAGTCTAGTGTCCGGTCTGCCACACTCCGGACAAAGAACATACTTTTCAACGTAATCCTCAATTTTATTTTCGATCTTCTTAGAGCTGATCTTGCCCTTGAAAACCACCCTACCGTTCTCTTTCTCACCTGCAGTTCCCAACTCACCCAGCAGAAATTTCAAAAATTTTTCTGGGGCTCTGTTGAGCTGATCAGCTACATCGGTGAAATTCTTGAATATCGTTGTATTTCCTTCCTGGAAGACGTCGATATCTGGTACCTCGAACCTTTCGTGCTCAGATATCTCCTCGGGTATCTTTTCCCTAGCAGTGTCTAGTAGTTCTCCATAATCATCGTAAGATTTACTATCCTCTGAATCATTCGGATCGTCAGACATACTTCCTGATAATCGTGGATGGTTTAAAAAGATATTGGTCTCAGTTTCCTTTTATAGAAAAAATGAAGATGCGACCTAAATAGGATAGATTTTTATAGACTGATACATTTATTTTTTAATACTATGTACGGTAGAGTTATCCTTCCGACCGACGGATCAGACTGTGCTATGAGAGGTGTCAGAAAGGGATTAGAATTCGCTGAAGACCTTGATATCAAGGCGGTGGCCATCTACGTTATCAATACTTCAGAATTCGAATCCCTGCATCATGAGAGCATAAAAGCTTCGGCTAGGAGCGGACTCAAAGAAAAGGGCAAGAAGGCCCTAGAAAAAGTTAAAGAAACGGCTGAAGGAAGAAATATAGAGCTGGAAACAAAGTTGTTTACCGGTAAGCCCTATAAAGAGATAACTAATTTTGCGAATGAAGATGATATAATATACATAAGTAGTCACGGGATGTCGGGATTTACAAACCTCTTTATGGGCAGCACCACAGAGCGTGTACTAAAACACAGCAAAGCGACTGTTGCAGTGGTCAGTGGAAAGTGAAAAACAGGAAGAGTTTTCTATTCTAACTTCTCAGTCTTCTTTCTACAGGGTGTTGGTAACTTCATCGAAGCTTTCCGCATAGCTTCTTTGGCTACTTCAACGTGGTCGTCTACCCAAATCTTGATTATCTCCTGATTTCGATTGACTCTAGCTGCATTTCCTACTTTTTTACCGAAGGCGCTTCTCATCCCTTCAGATAATCGATCGGCGCCGGCACCCGTAGCCTGCTTGTTCTCCCTCAATACGTGATGGGGGTAGACCAATATCTTAGCTTTGAAATTCTCTTCACCAAAGTTTTTGGTGAGAACCCTGGTCAGTGTCACTCGTGCTGCCTCTAGAGCTGCGTCCTTGATCTGACATTTTTCCTCCGCTATCAAAGTTATCTCGTAATCGAAGTCCCTAGTCCTGTTGCCCATCGTGAATTGACCTACTCTCACGTGGGGAACTCCACCGATATATTCCTTGCGTGTGTAGGGTTGACCCTTGACCTCTCTGTACATACTTCCCGGTTTTTGTGGCATAGTGTCTAAGTTTCATTAACCCGTGTTATTTATAATTTTTCTGTTCGAAGATGGATTGTCATCCATAAACTGTTTTTCAAAGATTTGAGAAAAAAGCCAACAATCTCTGCAGATGGATACGTTTCTTGGAACCTCTCGCCATATCGAAGTCTACTTCACCCAATTCTTCAGCTATCTCTTTTCTCCGTTCTTTCTCCATCGGAAGGTTGTATATTTCCTCGTGAATCTTCTGTAATAGTTTCTCAGCGCTGTAGCCCTCTTCTATGAGGAGTCCGTAAAGTTCTTTTCTCACATCTAAAAAATCGTTCTTCTGGGCCCTAAGGATCAAACCTTTGATGTCGGCTCTTTTTGTTTCCTGGATGGCAGATTTTACCACTTTTTCATCTATTTCATCATCGATAGAAGCACTTACCTGAAGTAAGTTGGTCAGCTCTCTCAAATTCCCCTTTGATACCCTAGCTAAAACGTTGATAGCGTCTTGATCGATCTGGAACCCTTCTCCCTTCTCGATCGTCCTGAACCATTTTTCGATATCTTTCTGTGAGAGCGGGCGGAAACGGAAAAGAGCACATCTCGACTGAAGGGGATCGATGATCTTAGATAGAGTTCTAGAAGATAATATGAATCTAACGTTCTCAGAATAATTCTCCATCAGCCTTCTGAAAGCAGCCTGAGCCTGATCGGTTAAGTCGTCAGCGTCGTCCATATAGATCATCCTAAAGTCTTTTTCTGTGAGACTCCTTGACCTGGCTTCCTCCTTAACATCCTCTCTTATCGCATCTATACCTCTCTGCCTAGATCTATTCAACTCGATAAAGTTAGCTCTCCAGTTCTCATGGTAGATCTCTTTAGCAATCGCCATAGCGGTAGTAGTCTTTCCAACGCCGGACTGACCCACGAACATCAGATGTGGCATACCTCCGTCGCTGACGTAATTCTTCAGCTTACGGAGTACCGCATCATGACCTAAAATCCCATCAAAATCGTCCGGCCTGTACTTTTCAGTCCAAGGTTCATCCATCGTTTCTAAGAGATAGTTGAGAGTTATTAAAATTGTTTGGTTGAAGGGC
>JBKHFH010000078.1:0-7634 GCA_046540335.1 Thermoplasmata archaeon
CTGTTGAAGAATCTTCTGAAGCAGTCGGATGTTGGATTCATAATTACAGATGTAGATGGAAAGACAATATTTTGGAATAGAGGTTCAAAAGAGATATTCGGTTTGGACGAGAAAGAGGTTTTGGGAAAGCCATTTGATTTTTTGGGCAGGAAAGAATTGATCGAAGCGGTATTTGATGAAGTGGATAAGAAAGGAAGGTCTGTTAGAGAGGTGGATCTGGAAGATGAACCCGTCGGACCTGAACACATCGAAATGATTGCAGAATCTGTCGATGACAAGGAGGGGGAATCCATAGGATATTCGATCCTGGTCATAGATATATCTGAACGAAAGATGTTCGAGAAGGAGAGGGAGAAACAGTTCAATATCCTTACGACCATAATGGAGAATACAGAGTCTCAACTGGTGTATTTCGATAGGAACTTCAATTTCGTCTATGTCAATTCGGCTTATGCAGAGAGAACCGGTTATACGAAAGAAGAACTGATAGGTAAAGATCACTTCGATCTTTTTCCAGATGAAGAAAACGAGAGGATATTTGAAAAGGTCAGGGATACTGGGGAGCCGGTATCATTCAAAGATAAACCCTTCGATCATCCACAAGATCAGGATATAGATACCACTTATTGGGACTGGACCTTGACTCCTGTAAAAGATCGAGAGGGAGAAGTTCAGGGGTTAGTTTTGTCTCTGATAGAGACAACTGACAGGGTGGAGTACGAGCAAAAGATAGAAGTGGCCTACGACCGGATAGAATTTTTGAACTCTCTAAACGAGTCTATCAAAGCCATTAACAGGTTGTTCGTGAGAAAAAACGATATTGAGGAGGTGCTGGAAGAAGTTCCCTCAGTGTTGATCGAAACGAAGGGATTTATGAATATCACTTTCGCTATGTTCGATGACGAAGGTGTCATGTCTCCGATGTCTAATTCTGGGATACATGAAAGTAGATCATGGAGGTTGACCAGAGAAGGAGATTCGGACAAGGCTCCAGGTTGTGTGAAAGAAGCTCTCAATACTAAAAAAGAGGTGTTAGTTGAAGATATAAGACCTTACTGTAGAAGTTGCCCTCATATGGTTGAACTCGAAGAACACCAGACCGCGGTAATACCTATCAAGGGGGAAGAAACGGTGAGAGGCGTGATAAGGGCTTGCTATGAACCAGAAGTTGAAATCGATGAACAAAGTCTCGAACTCCTGAGAGAACTTTCAGACGATATCATATATATGAAGAAGATTGGTTAGTTTGGTTGAATTCTTGGGCGATCTTAGATCTAGAAGGGATATTCTACGACCTGATATATATGAACAAAGAGTGCTATATCTGATCAATCTTCATCTATTTTCTCTGCACAGTCGGGACATATACCTTTCAGTACTATCGAACCATCATCTCTTCTCTCCATATAGCTGTCCCTATCGGTCTCGTCGGGATCCACCACCCAATCATCGGGCAACGCGTTTTCTATTGCTCTATACGATCTGATCTCTTTATCGCAGTGTATACAGTGAAAATATTCGTTCTCGATCTCCTGATCCGTTCTTTCGGCGATATCCTGAACATCTCTGATCAAAACTGTCGAGCCGTGGGTTATGGTGAAATCGCCTTTGACTCTTTCTTCATCAGCGTATATCTTCCCGTTCCCGTATATCTCTATGGAATCAACGTCCTTCCATCTGTCTTCTAAGGATCCTACCATCCCGGAATATATCCGCTTGGCTTTTCCATCGTTCCATCGTTTGACCAGATATTCTGACGGGTCGATCTCCTCTGCGTGTTTTAGAGGGTCGTTTTCCATCTCTTCCTTAATCTCTATCTCTCCGGGTTTTTCTCTGTTCGAGAGACTTTTAGATGGTATCAAGACCGACGATATCGATTCGCCTTCCTCAAATACGTTTCCAGGTATTTTTCCGTCTTCGTCCTCGGTACCGTAGTATAATTTCTTCATTGATTATACCTGTTTTGTGAGAGGTGTAATGTGATTAGTAATTTGTGTTGTTTGGATGAACTTCAGGAGCAGGGTGTTGAGCGTATCGGAAACTCTTATAGTTCTTCTTCCATCGTATCTAACGAGCACAACTTCAAGTCACGTTGTTCTTTAAATTTGTTCTTTCCATCCCACTTCTTTGATTTATAATTCTGAAGAACGATGAGAATCGTGAGAGGGATAGTCGATTTCATCAAACAGGTTCACTTATTGAAAAAGTATTTAAGCTAATTGATCGATTTTATAGATTAGAAAGGAGGGGTTTTGGATGGAGAAGAAAGTATTTGTGATCGCGATCGTTATTTCTCTGCTGTTCAGCGCACTCTATGTAGTGGTCGGGTTGAGGATGAGTATGATCATCTTGATCTTAGCGATCGTTTTGCTCGGGATAGCGGTACAGATGAAGAGCGGCGAAGATAGCGAGCCCGACACGGAGACCGACAAATTGCGGGTAAAAAATGAGAGTAAAACTCGACCGATCGCATTGGGATGTTATGGTCCCGAGGCGGAAGAAGAGAAGATGGTCTATTATGAGGAACCGCCGCCTAAAAAAGTCAAACAAAAGTAGCGAAGATCATCGAACTCTTAAAAGAACCACGAAAGCAGTAGAGCGAGCTATCATCTCATGGGTCAAACGTAACAGTCCTTCGACCTTCTCTACAAATAGATTCTAACGGGGGTGGTTAGACTTTTAGAGTCTGTACTATCTTGATCTCTTTTTTCCGCATATTATTCCATATAAAGCGTAAATGTATTTACGGTATTTCGTTATAGATGGAATAAATTTCTGTATGCCCTGATGTGCTGCTCCGTTCCTCTCTGCATGCCTGGTCTGAGATAGGGAGGACGATCTAGAGATCATAGAGGGTTTTGACTTGAGAAGGATGATCTAGAGGAATAACCGTTAACAGTCATGGAATAAGTTGATATCCGAGTTCTTTGATCGGAGATTGATGATAGAGGCTCTAGTGTTCGACATCGATGGTACCCTTCTAGACCATGAGGGTGCTGTGATTAAAGGTATAAAAGAGATCTATGAACAGTATTTCCGTGATAGTTCAAAAGGTTTAGAGGATTTCATAAACATCTGGGCAGAAGAAAACGATAAGTATATACAGAGATATCTGGACGGGGAGATCAGTTTTGAAGAGCAGAGGGTACTGAGAGTGAAAGGAGTTTTCGAGCGTATGGGTGAAGAGATCGATGAAGAAACTGCCCGGAAATATTTCGATCTTTATCTGAACGCGTACGAAAGAGGATGGAAACTTTACTCCGATGTTGAGCCCTTCCTTGAGGATTTAGATGGATACAGACTGGGGGTGCTCTCGAACGGTGATCCAGATCAGCAGAGGAAGAAACTCCATGAAACCGGTCTGAGTGAATATTTCGAAGAGGTCGTCATATCGGGTGATCTCGGGATATCTAAACCGGATAAGAGGATATTTGAAGAGATGATAGAACTGATGGAGGTCGAACCTCCTGAGATAATGTATGTAGGCGATGACTATGAAGCAGACTTTTTAGGAGCTTATAACGTGGGGATCAACCCATGTCTTTTAGATAGAGGATCAGATGGGGTTGACGAAGTGGATCAGGGCGTGAAGATAGGTTCGCTCTGTTATTTGGAAAAGGTATTGGGTTAGATGTGAGAGAATTTTGTTCTGACGGTCTGCCATCTCTGTAAGCCTGAGCAGTGAGATGTGGACACAATTGCCAAGGTTGATATATGAAATACGGTTGACAGGCACAGGGATTTTGATGGTGGTGATCATCAGAGGATGAGAGGATCGTTTAAAATCCTTCTATATACTCGACCGATGATATCAGAAAATTCGAGTCACAAATTCTTAAGCCTGACATTCTCGCCATCCGACTCAACAAGCCCTTTAGAAACGAGTCCATCTATGATACTCTTAACATCGGCACGAGAATTGACATTAACGGTACTTTTTGGTACAAGTTGGTCAGCTATGTCAGTTATCGTTGCTTGTTCCGTGATCTTGCTAATGATCTCAAATTCTGCATAGACCCTATCAGCTTCACACTCGATCTGAGTCATGAATGATCTTGGAAGGGTCATCGGAAGTGATTCTATTGCCCGTTCAAAGGCGATCACAGGGTGATTTTCAGGTGTATCTCTCAATATATCCCTCTCAGCTTTTCCTTTGTTAATTGGTAGTTGGTTTTGGAGTTCTTCGATGATAACATCGAAAGCTAACCCTTTTTCTGATTCAACCAATTTGACCATATCGTTCACATCATGTGATCGTCCCGAAACGCCTTTGAAAAGGAAAATATCTTCATTGCTTAGGGCACATACACAAAATTTTGAACCTGCGAATACTTCCCCAGCTCGTTCTCTCATATCTTTGCTTAAACTGAGTTTTCTGATAGCTTTCCTGTCAAATATATCAAATCTACATGCATCGTCTTTATCTAGGAGTACAGCGGCACCAAGGGCTTTGTATTCCTCGATAGGTTTTTCCACTACCTCGTAATCAAGCTCAAGCAGAAGGTCACGGAGCAACTCAAAGTCATGACGAGTAGTAGTGAGTAGATCCAGATCATACGTAGCATTTTTCAATCCGCGGAAAGTCATCGCACCGCCGCCCATAAGATAGACAGTCATATCCTTATCTATCTCCTCGTCTATCGACTTGAATTCCGCTTTGATAGATTCCCGACTATTCATAACGCGCATTTTAAAGGGTCACCCCGTACTGTTCAGCCAATGTTTCAAATTCTCGCCACTCTGGTAGACCTTCAAGTTCAGTTTCATCTTTTGTTTCGATGAACTTGATTAAAGCATCAACTGTTTCTTCTATATCATAGTATGTCGAAGCCTTCTTCAGGCGTTCGGAAGAGACATCTTCAGATACCATCAATAGAGCACAGTAACTAAGATTTCGCGTATCTGCTTCTACCATGAGAGTGTGCGATATCAGATCGATAGGGTTCAATGTATCTCTTATCTCGGAGTAAAAATAAGTGGCTTTTGGTATGAAAAAGTCAAGACCGTAGTCTGAAAAACGCTCTATTCCGGTCAGATACCAGTCCTGTTCGTGAAGGATGTCTTCTGTGTTTTTTTCAGTGGGTATGACCAAAGATTCGTGCGGAGAACTCCAAACAACTCTTGAACCGGGGATGTGAGTTTCAGCACGAAGTTGATGCTCATACTTGATAACTGTTTGAGCGAACCGAACGAGTCCGTTCATCCTGTCCGTGATCGAGTATTTGTTGTTCTGCTTTGTGATGAATCCTCTAGATTGGAGCTTTTCTAATAGTTGATAGATACGTCGGCGCCGGATTTCTAGTTTCGATCTTATATCGCTGACGGATGTAGGTCTATCTAGGAACCAGCATACCTGAAGCATGGAAGGAGAGATCAAAGAGGGAAGATCGATGTGGGAATGATCTGAAGTTAGGTCCTTGTAATTTTCAAACACAATAGTAGGAAGCGCACGGACCTTTTTCGAACGTCCTTCACGGGTTACTACAACGAGTTCAAGCTCTTCAAGGCGAGTTATCCGCTCTGATATATAACTGACACTGTATCCCGTAGTCTCACTTAAAGCTGTGATAGAGGCGGGGGTGTCGAGTGCCGAAAGGATACGTAGGTCGGATCCTAATAACATGTCGTTATGCAATAATAACGAATTGATATATAAATGATTTCGTTTAAAGTACATTTTATTGGTGCAGCCACCCTACCTGGTGTAGAAGAACTCTGGTAGGAGACTGCCGACTTGGTCGCGGAACTCTTACCCTGTTCGTTCCACTACATCCTCGCTATCGCTACGGATACCCCGCCCCACGCTCTCCTCGCAGAATAAAAATCCCCAACGCTCTCGAAAACCTGATGGTTTTCCATGGAATCAAATTCCATGAATCGTGGGAATGAAAATTCCCACTAATGAGGAATACTAATTCCTCAAATCGAAGGAAAATCCATGATTTTCCTGTAGATATTTCTGGAGCTCTACTCCAGATATCGAATGAATCTTATAGATTCTGCGGACTGCGCTAGCGATTTCTCTTCCAAATCGCCTGTTCCGAGGGAAGAGGGAAAAGTTGTAAAGAGTTCACAGAAGCACTGAGCATGTTCCGCTTTAGCCCTTTGTTATGTATCCTTTACATAATTAAAGGTTAAATTTTATGTACTTATTACACAATAATCGGAAGGTTTATTATGGAGAGATCACATTACTATTTTCATGAAGAAGCAAGAGATCGTAAGACTACTGCAGGACCTGAATCCTCAATGGGATAAAGAAGAGATAGATTTCGAAGATGAGATCATCAAGAGGGAGATACTAGACAAGTTAAGAAAGATCGATAGATCGATAGGTATAATCGGTCAGAGACGGGTAGGAAAAACGACGTTATTACTTCAGTTTTTAGAAGAAAGAGCATCAGAGTTGGGATGGAATAGAACGTGTTACTTCTCGTTCGATATAAGGGAGATCGAAGTCAAACAGATCGTGGAAACTTTCTGTGAAGAAATATTAGGGGAACCGGTTTCAGATCTAGATGGTCAGGTGCACTTTTTCCTTGACGAAGTTCAAAATCTAGAGGATTGGAGCAGTCACGTGAAGCACTTTCAAGATCACTATGAAAACATAAACTTCACCGTGACCGGTTCCTCCGCATCGAATATCGTGAAAGGTGCTGGAGAAAGTTTGGTCGGTCGTTTTTCTCCTATTAGGTTATACCCGTTTTCATTCCGCGAATATTTGAAGTATAACGGTTTAGAGCAAGAAAGGTTGAATCTTAGTGATATCAAACTTCCAGAAAGAAAGATAGCGCTCAAGTTCAGAGATTACTTCGATGAAGGTGGGTTGCCAGAATTATACAGATCAAAAAGACCGATGGAAGACCTAGAAGAAAATCTAGATCTTGTGTTTTTCAGGGACATGGTCGAACTCTTCAACGTGGGTCGAAGTTCTATCCTCAAAGATATATTCCTGTTGTTGGCGAGTCAAACGGGACAGAAGATGAGTCACAATAGTCTAAGTAACAGTCTTGATTCCGATTTTCGGACCATCAAAAAGTACGTTGGGTATCTAGAGAACTCCTACCTTATCCAGCGCAGTAAGCCCTATACGAAGTCTAAACACAAATCAGTCCGTAAAAATCCAAAAGTGTACATCGAAGACCACGCCTATAACAGATTATATTCCACTAAAGAAAGTCTGAAAGCTGAGACGATAGCTTTCAATCACGCAAAGCGATTGGAACAGACTTATCATTTCAGAGGGCCAGAAGTCGATATAGTTTTACCAGAGAGAGCAGTTCTATTAGAAGTCAAATACAGTGATGATGTTGAGAGAAAAGATCTTGTAAATCTGGTCGAGGCAGCCAAAGAAACTGGATTCAAACCTTATCTGCTGACCAAAGATGATTACGAGACCAGAAAGATAGAGGGCGTGGAAGTTGAGTGCGTACCGCTTTACGCATTCTGTCTCTGCGTGTGAATGTGGGCTGCAGTCATTTCGGGAATAAAATTCCCACTTTTGAAGGAAAATTCTATTTTCCTTTAGATCACATTAGTCTATCCATACTCTCAGATCTGCTCATGAAGAACAATTTTAAATAAATCAATGAGAATATTATTTTACGATAGTATGACAGTACTGCGGGAAGATA
>JBKHFH010000079.1:0-7495 GCA_046540335.1 Thermoplasmata archaeon
TCAGATGGAAGACTTGGCGGAACAGTTGGATAAAATCTGAAAACCCCTTTCAACCGGCTCTGTAGAAAACCTCTGTTTCACCGTTGATTTGAGAAAAGTAGTAACTAAATACCGCTTTAAAACCTCGATATTTCTCGAAATATATTCAATTTATTTCCTTATTTCTCCCCTTCTTGAAGGTTTTCTACACGGCCTTTCAACCTAAAAATTTTTAATGTATAAACTCTTAAATCCAGCGTGATACCAATGGATTGGGAACAAGAAGAAATAAGGAATCTGAAAGAAAACCAGTACATAATAATCGACGACGAACCTTGTGAGATAAAGAGTATAGATACTTCTAAGCCTGGAAAACACGGAGAAGCAAAGGCGAGGATAGAGGCTAAAGGGATATTCGATAACAAAAAACACAGTATGTTGAATCCCGTCACGACTAAGATCAGAGTACCGATAATCGACAGGAGGAAAGGACAGGTAGTCAACAAAACCAGCGGAGAGGTCAACATAATGGATCTAGACACCTATGATACTTTCCAGATAAATGTTGATGAAGAAACTTTTGAGAAAGTCGAACAAGGGCAGAATATCAGATATCTCGAAGCGATGGGCAGGAAAAAGATAATCCAGACATGAATAGGTCGAGGAAATTTGCCGGTTTCAGGTCCGATTTTAAGGACGCTGAATATGTTCTCGCGGGCGTCCCGTTCGATAAAACATCTTCGTTCCGGACAGGAGCTCGTAAAGGCCCTTATGAGATAAGGGATGCTTCATACTGTTTTGAACCCTATATTTACGAACATGGGGTTTCTATTGATGAGTTTGAACTCTGTGATCGTGGAAATCTAGAAGAGTATGATGATTTTGAGGATCTTCGACGAAAGATAGAAGAACTAACAGATGAAATCGTAGATGAAGGAAAATTTCCGATATTTTTAGGTGGTGAGCACTCCGTCACGGTTCCGGTGGTAACTTCGTTTGAAGAGATATATCCCGATCTAGATGTGCTTGTTTTGGACGCTCATCTCGATTTCAGGGATTCCTACGAGAGGCTGAAGTACAGTCACGCTACAGTTTCTAAACGGATCTCCGAGATCGTAGGCCTTGAAAATATCTACATCGGCGGAGTGAGATCAATTTCCGCAGAGGGTGATGATAAAGAAAAACCGGATATCTGGACCGCTGAACAACTAAATAAGAGCGGTAATGACTTAAAAGAAAATGTCGAGCGACCGATCTATTTATCTCTTGATATGGACGTCTTCGATCCAGCCTTTGCACCCGGAGTGGGAAACCCAGAACCGTTCGGTCTCACCTCTCATACCGTGAAAGAACTGATTTCAGAAATCGCTCCCTCCCTCGTCGGGATGGATATAGTGGAGACCAACCCAGAGTATGATCATGGAGAGATAACTTCCAATCTTGCAGCTAGGTTAGTCTATGAAGTGATCGGGAAAAGAGAAAAAAAGAAATGATGGATGATCCGATTTTGGTTTCTTTACGCTACCTCTTCTATACCTTCATCACTGGACATCTTCTCAGCACTTAGTATCTGTTCCGATTCCACACCTGTAGCGACGATCATGACCTTCAGTTCGTCCTTTAGCGTGGGGTCGACGCTCGCACCCCAAATTATGTTGGCGCCTTTTCCTGCTTTTTTCTCAACGCTTTCCGCGACCATCTCAGCTTCATGAACACTCATGTCCTCAGGTCCCGTCACGTTTATCAGCACGCCTGAGGCACCGGACATATCAACATCCAAAAGAGGAGAATTTATAGCTTCTTCGATCGCCTCTTCGGCTCTCTTATCTCCACCGGCGTCCGATTCTCCCATTCCGATCATAGCTTGTCCTGCGCCTTCCATTATGGTCCTCAGATCGTTGTAATCCAGGTTGACTAGACCGGGCTTAGTTATTATCTCGGTCATCCCCTTAATCGCTCTCATGAGCACCTCGTCAGCAACTTTGAATGCCTTGTTTAAAGGTAACCTTGGAACGAGGTCTAGCAATTTATCATTGGGTATCACTATCACTGTGTCCGCTACGCCGCGTATCCTTTTGATACCCCACTCAGCATTTTTCATCCTTGATTTACCTTCTGCTTCGAAGGGTTTGGTGAGTACCGCTATCGTCAAAGCACCAGTGTCTTTTGCTACTCTAGCGACCTCTGCGATAGAACCCGTACCGGTACCTCCTCCCAGCCCACAGGTCAAGAATACTATGTCTGAATCTTCGAGTATTTCGGCATATTTTTCTTTCGACTCTTTAGCCGCCTTTTCGCCGACCTGGGGCTTTGCTCCTGCACCGAGACCTTTGGTCAAGTTTCTTCCCATCAGCACTTTTCTGTTCGCTCTGACGGTCAATAGGTCCTGGGCGTCGGTATTACCTGCTATCAATTCTGCTCCGTGGATGCCTTCTTCCGATATCCTATTTATGGTATTACATCCGGCGCCCCCAAGGCCGACTATATGGATATTTGTTTTGAGAGACTCAAGTACTTCCTTCAATTCCTCATCAGTTTCTGCATCTTGATATCCTTCATCCTTAACATTTTCTTCATCGGAAAGAGCTTCATCCACTAATGATTCCATGATTCCATCGCCTCATTTATAATTCTCATCATGCTCGTAATTAACGAACTATTATTAATATTTATGGATTATAGCTGATTATGACGGCTTTAAAATCCCGTGACCAAACTCTATAAATATCTAGATAAGGATAAACCATTGATAATATGACGGAAGACTTGGTCGTGATAGGGAGCGGTCCCGGCGGTTATGTAGCAGCGGTTTTAGCTTCCAAAGAGGGTCTAGATGTTAAGGTTATAGAAAAGGGTGTGACAGGAGGGGTCTGCACGAACTACGGATGCATACCGTCGAAAGCTCTTCTTTCGATATCTGGGAAGATAGAAGATATAAAGGGAGCTAAAAGAGACGGTATCGATGTATCCTTCGAAGGTGTAGATTTCAAGAAGGTGATGTCGAAGAAAGAAAGAGCGGTCAAGATGTCAAGGAAGGGTATCGAGAAACTTTTCGATGAGAACGGGATCGAACTTATAGAGGGGGAAGCGAAGGTCGTAAGTGAAGACGAAGTAGAAGTGAACGGAGAGAGGTTGAAAGCGGATAACATAATAATAGCTACTGGATCTAAACCTATATCGCTGCCCGATATCGAGATAGACGAAGAAAAGATATTATCGAATAGAGGCATCCTCGATCTTGATGAGGCACCGGAAACTCTTCTTGTCATAGGTGGAGGATACATAGGTCTCGAGATGGCATACGTTTATTCCTCTCTCGGATCAGAGGTCATCATCGTAGAACTCCTAGATGAATTACTACCCAACATGGACAAAGATTTGAGTTCTGTAGCGGAGAAGATGATGAAAAGGAAGAAAGTGCAGTTCTATACAGGTTCTAAAGTGACAGAAATCACGGAACGGGAAGAGGATTTAAAGGTGATGATCGAGGGGGAAGAAGAAAAGAGCTTGGAAGTCGATAAGGTGCTTTTATCGGTCGGCAGGAAACCGACTCCGCCACCGAGTGAGATCGAACTTACGGATGATAAAGGTACTATAGAGATCGATGAGAAGATGAGGACGGACTTCGACGGTATCTATGCTATAGGAGATGTTAACGGCGAGTCGATGCTCGCTCATTCCGCCTTCAAGGAAGCTGAAATAGCGGTGAAAGACATCCTGGGAAAAGAGACTGAAGGTTTCGATCCCTTGTTCGTTCCGGCTGGCGTATACACTCATCCGGAGATGGCGAGTGTGGGATTCACCGAGATAAAAGCAAAGGAGCGATTCGATGACGTAAAGGTCGGGACGTTCCCGATATCAGCTACAGGTAGAGGTTCGTCAACCGGGGAGAGGATGGGATTAGCCAAGGTCATAGGAGATCCTGAAGGCGAAATCTTGGGGGTCCATCTGGCCTGCCCTGGCGCCACCGATATAATCATGGAGGCCTCGGCGGCGATAGAAGCTGGGATGTCCGTTAAAGAACTCGGAGAATTGATCCATCCGCATCCAACGTATTCAGAGGCCATTAAAGAAGCTGCGGAGAACGTTTTGGGTGAGAGTGTACACTCTTGACTGGTCTCGAAAGGATCAAAAACACATCTTTCTTTTTCCTTCATAGAATTCAAGTCCGAAATAAAAATTAATTTAATATAGAAGAAAAAGGATATGTGACTGAGATATCATGAATATCTGCGACCGCTTTCCCCCTCAGAACTCAGAGAAAGATATGATCGAATTTTGGGAATCTATAGACGTGGATGATCTAGTCAGTGAATCTAGAAGAGGCGGGAAAAATCTTTTCGTACCTCATATCCCCGTAAAAACGAAGGACTGTCTTAATTGGAATGATATCTATATGAACATGATATATGACACTTTTTCTCGTTTTAAAAGCATTCGCAACTTCAATGTCCGTAGCGGTATCGGTTATGATCCTCTGAACAATGTTACCGAGAGAGCCGCATTCAAGGCTCAAGATACCCCTTCTTCGCTGAAAACATTAGATGCCGAAGGGAAAGAAGAATTCTTAGATCTTGCTGAAGAAAAATCTGAAGAGTTCTTGGAGAGTACCCGAGAGAGTTTGAGGTATCTAGGACTGTGGATGGTCGAGGAATTTGACTACCGTACTGACGATGATGATTTTGTAGATTCTATCTGGTGGTCTATATCTGAATTGATGGACGAAGGCCTCCTGTTCAGAAAGAAGATACCTTTGAAATGGTGTCCCTCATGTAAGATTTCCCCGGCAATGACTGAAAGATCGACTGAAGTTGAAAATAGGGATGAGGCGATGCTAAAGATCTCCTTGAAGAGTGGTAAGAAAAGATATTTTCTGACATATGTTGATGAGCCATGGAAATTTCCTTCTAGTCTAAATATAGCCGTTCATCCAGATCAAAAATACGCAGTCGTTAAATCGAAAAGGAATAACGGCGAGATCGAGCAGTGGGTGGTTCTTAAGGACAACGTATATGAGATACTCGAGACGACCGATGCAGAAAGCTATAAGATACAAAAAGTCATAGACGGAAAAGATCTTGAAGGTCTCTCTTACATCTATCCTCTGAGGGAATATATCGCCGATAAAACAGAAAAACATGGTAAAATCGGTAGTGTCGTACTTTCGAACGAGGTACCGCTAGATACGACCGGGATCGTACCCTTTGTTCCGTCCTATGACGAAAACCACTGGGAGATCGCAGAGGAGAAGGAACTAGCTACGTACGATCCGCTTATGCCTAACGGCCATTTCGACAACGGGCCAAGAAAAAATAAATATTCTGGGCTCAATGCTTTCGAAAGTGAGCAGATCATCTTGGACGATCTCGAATCCGAAGGGATTTTGATGAGCAAGGTAGAGTCACAGAAAGATGTCCAGAGATGTGATACCTGTAAAACAAGATTGATAAAGTTTCCAAAAAGTGAATGGTTTTTTAACGGAAAGCATATAGAAGAAGACTATGCAGAAGATATCGAGGAGATAAATTTTTTACCTCGAGATAAGGACCTGAGATTCAAAGAATGGCAGGTCACTCGAGATGATCTTTGGGGATATCCTTTCCCAGTTTGGGAATGTGACTGTGATATGACCTTCGTTCCGTCCGATCTTTCGGAACTGGATGATTATTCTGATAGAGATGTTAACGGACCGGTATATCCGTCGATGTTATCGGATATGGAAGTCGAGTGCCCGGAATGTGAAGAAGAGATGACCTGGGTAGGTAAAACCATCATGCCCTCTTTCATCAGGTCATGTTCTCCCTGGGCTCAGCTTGGATATCCTTCAGAGGAAAAAGGATACCAGTCTTGGTGGCCGGGCGAGATATTCATCGGTGATAATGAGAAAGATTCATCTCTGGTCGATGAAAATCTCGCTCTATCATTCCTTTTATTCGGTGAGTCCAGCACTGAAAACATGATGGCTTTGGGGGATGTTGTTAGTGAAGTAGATTATGATAACGTAGAGGGGCTTGTAAATAAACATGGTTATGATTCACTCAGAGTCCATCTTTATTCCGATCATCCTCCGTGGGCGAGGAGAAAGATAACCTCTACCGACTTGAAATATATGCACCCTCTCCTAAGGGTTTTGAAGAATCTTCAGAAGTACTTCGAGAAATACTTAGAGAGTTCCGAGTTCGATCTGAAGGAGATAAAGGAGGGATCGCTCGATGATGATATCTTACCAGAAGAAGAAGAGTGGATACATTCGAGGCTGGAGACTCTCCGAAGAGAATTAGAGAAAATATATCCGACCTGCAGATTCGACAAAGCGATAAACACTCTCAACGGATTCGTGATCGACGACTTCGCCCAGACATATTTCATCCTCGCTAAAAAGAGACTGGAAGAGGGAACTAGAGAAAAACAGCTCGCGATACTGAGATTATTTTATAAAATATTGGACACTATCTCCAAGTTGATCTTGCCAGTCGCGCCCTTTTTATCGGAAGATATATACCAGGGAATAAAAGGAGAAAAGGAGAGTGTTTTCCTGGAGGATTGGCCTGAAGAGCTTGACGGTCCATACGATCCATCAGCAGAAGAAGATATGGATAGGATCAAAAATATCATAGACGAGATATTCCAGACCAAAAGAAGATCAGAACTTCCTGAAAAATGGCCTCTTCAGAAGATAATCTACAAGGCTAAAAATCAAGAGGCTATCGAGCTGATCGAGAGGTTTGAAGAGATAGTCAAAGAGAAGGCAAAGGTCAAAGAGATACAGATATTATATCCTGACGAGGAATGGGAAGATGTGATAATCAGGGCCGAACCCAAGAGGGACGTTATCAGAAAGTCCTATCAACACTGGGTGAGCAAGATAGCGACCATGCTGAAAAAGAAATCACCCGAAAAGATAAAGGAAGGTATGGAGAAAGGAAGCTTCGAGATGGGTCTAGAGGGACAGATCATCGAGATAGACCCTTCCATGGTGAAGTTCACAAGAGAGATGCCTGAAAGTTTCGAAAATATATCTTTTGATTCTCAAGATATATACGTTGACCTGAGAGTCAGCGAGGACATATGGGATGAAGAGATGGTGCGAGAGATAAAACTTAGGATCAGAAGTATGTGCGACGATTTGGACCTGGAAAAAGGAGACGAGATCGATGTTTCAATACGTGGTGATGAAGATGTCCAAGGAGCGGTCGAAAATTATTGGGAAAACATCAGGAAAGAGACCGGTATCAGAGAACTCATATTGAGAGATGAAGAGATATATGATAGAGAATATGTACTGGAATGGGATGTCAACGGTCAGATAGTAGAGATAGGTTTAGACCCTCTTTTCAAGAGCGAAGTCGTGGATTATATTTCAGGTCTATCTGGTCTGGATGAAGAGGAGGCTCAGATCTTTTATGAAGCCGGTTTCAGCTCAGTGGAATCTCTCAGAGAAGCTACGGTCGATGACCTCTCTGAGATAGAAGATGCCGACGATGAAATAGCGGAAAAGATAGTTTCATCATTTGAG
>JBKHFH010000080.1:0-6680 GCA_046540335.1 Thermoplasmata archaeon
GAGGTTGGGTATCTAAATTTCTCCAAAAATCTTTTAGCTAGCTATAAGATTTTGTCCTGTGAGAGGAAACAACAAGTCTAAAAGGTTTCTTTCCCAGGTGTTGAGAGACTATTATTCCACTCTAGACCCTGAGCTACCTTACAGGTTCACGATGAGGGAATTCGCTTTCGTGTATTTTGACAGCGAAGGTATGCACCGTCCGGTAGCTTTTACATCTAAAAAAGAAGTAGAGGAGTTTTTGAAACAGAAAACACCACTTCACTCTTATTACTCTACTGCATATTATTCCAATCCTGAAGCACCTATGGCTGATAAGGAATGGTTAGGGGCCGATCTAGTGTTCGATCTGGATGCAGACCATCTTCCTGGTAGTGAGGAGCTGAATTACGTTGAGCAGCTGGAAAAGGTTAAGGAAAAATGTATCCTTCTGATAAACGATTTTCTGATGGGCGATTTCGGTTTTGAAAGAGAAGACCTAGACTTATATTTTTCTGGCCATCGGGGGTACCACGTGCATGTAAGGAAAGATAAAGTTTTGAGTCTTTCTAAACAGGCTAGGAGAGAGATAGTCGATTATATCACCGGGGTTGGCTTGGATCTAGATGTGATACTGCCTTATGAGAACATAAAAGTGGGAGAATTCAAAGATATAGACAATATAAAGAAAGCGCCAAGGCTTCCAAATAAACAGGAGGGCGGATGGAGAAAGAAAACAAGAAGACTCACAACTGATTTACTTGAAAGATGGAACGATATGGACAAAGAAAGTGTAATAAAAGAGATGGAGGAGAAGCACGGAGTTGGTGCAAAAACTGCATCTAGGCTATATCAAGATCTATTTACAAAAGGAAAGTGGAAAACTATAGTAAAAAATGGAGTACTCGATGTCTTCTCAGAGGATAAAAGGATGGTAAATGCTTCGACCTTCAAGAAGATAATCGATGGTATCTTGAAAGAAGAGAACGTACAGGAGATAGGCTCCAAAATAGTGGGATCTACGGATGAGCCCGTTACAGGAGATACTAAAAGGTTGATCAGATTACCTTTTTCCCTTCATGGGGGTTCATGTCTGGTTGTGAAAAAAATTGATTTTGATGACCTTTCGAATTTTCATCCGTTAGAAGATGCTGTTCCAGAGTTTCTAGGAGATAAAGAATACAGAATAAAATTTGAAAGACTGCCTGACATGCAGAAGATATCGGTGAGAGGCGAAAGCTTTGAAATCGAAGAGGAAATGATAGTACCTGAATCCGCTTTACCATTTTTTATCTCGAAATTCAAAGCGAAACTCCTATAAAGGGAATCAGAAATATAATATTGCTTATATGGATGATGAAGAAGATCTACCTGAGGATACTAGTCCTAAATTGAAAGAGAAGTTGGATCAGTTAGAAAGGGAAGTAGATAAACCTACTCAGATCACTCGAATCAAAAGACTGAAGAAACTTCAAGATAAATTGGAAGGCACTCATGAGATCGATCGGATAAAGCAAATACAAAAAAAAATGATGATCCCACAGATATTTGGCATAATCGTTCTATTCCCTTTCTTGCTGTACCTTAACGGTGCTTCTCTCGATCCCCTTTACTTTCCTATCTATTATCCCATTTTGATGCTATTTGGCTGGATACTGATACTTATCTTGGAATCCTTTGTTTTCCGGATCATGAGGATAAAAAGACACAGGAGTAAGAGTACGAAGTATATTCTAACTAAAAATTCGATGAAGAAATCTTTAGCTCTGATGGTCATCTCATTATTGTTATTTGGATTGCTTTATACCCCTTTTATGACTGAGGCGATCGATGAACGATCCTCCGTAGAGGCTGAGCAAGTTCACGTTGAGGATGGGAACAACAATTACAAAGTTATGACTTTTACCACTCAGGGAGTTTTATCGCTGAGAGAACTTAAAAGTTTGACGATAATACGAGGCGATCTTGAGGATGAAAGTAAAGATTTACATGTGAACCTATCCGATAGAAATGGAGAAGAACTCGGGAGTGCTGCCCTCTCCGGAGATGAAGGACCTGAGCAGAGTGTCACTTTTGAAAAAGAGATCGACTCCAGCGAGTTTAAAGAATTGGTGCTCAATGTAAGTGCTTCCACAGATAGGTTTTCTTTCGAGTACGAAACTACGATGGAGTTGTTTGGGGACAAGATGAGGTCATTCTCAATGTTATCGTTCTTTTATGTCGGCATCTCACTTCAATGGCCCGCCGTGCTTTATCCGACTAGAAAAAAGTACACCGGCGAAGGTATATATCGTTAGAAGACACAGCATTTTTCGATCTGCTCGACTTCATGATGTTTTTTCGCCCAGTCGAATGCTTTTTTAGAAGGTAAAACGATACCTTCAGCTCCACATTTAAGGGCTTCTATTTCCATCTCATGCCTGCCTCTTTCCCTCATACATCCTAATAGTACCTCAGTCGAGTCGCTGATTCTGTCCAGGACTGAAAGGAAATCTTCTTTGGATACTCTTTTTCCAAAGTCCTTCGGTATCAAAGAGTTCAGTACTATCTCTTTAGGCTCTTTGAGCAGCTTTATAGCTTTGAATTCACCATCTAGTTCTCCCCCATTGAGTCCGACAGTTATATGAGGCGCGACGTTCAGACCGGCGTTCTTCAACATCTCATATCCTCTTTGATAATCTTTTGGAGTTGCATCGATACTGTAAACTCTCTCAATCGTTTTCTCAGAACCTATCATGTCGTAGGAAACTGCATCTACACCGCTTTCTACTAGACCTTTGACCATATCTTCGTTCGGCATTCCTGTATGGACGTTGATGGATAATCCGGTGTTTTCATCTATTTTTGAAAGCACATCGAGATATCTCTCTATTGGGACTCTACCTTCTTCTGTGCAGCCCCCGCTCAACAGGAATCCGTTACCTCCTGATTCATCCAATTCAACACCGAAGTCGTAAAGTTCCTTCGGATTTGACACATGGACCATCCCCTCTAGAAATCTACCGTCGCAGTGAGGACAAGAGAGCGCACATTCTGTTCCAGTGACGGAGATGCTGGGGAACTTTTTTCCCGGATAGTAGAATTTCTTCATCGAATAAATCCATGATAAGGGGCATAAATAAACCTGAGGTTTGACTGATCGACCGAGCAATTTATAAAAAAGAGCTATTATTCTGACTTATGGTAGTAGGCGATGATAGACAGAGATATATATCCTTCATTATCGAAAGTGTAGAGATCGACAGGAGAGGGATGATAGATGCTATCAGAGATGAATTTTCAAGTGAAGAGTACGAAGATATTGAGCCCTGGTTGACCGTATTCAAAGGAGATAGAGGCATCGTTAGATGCAATCATACCGGTAAAGAAGGAGCGATAGAAATATTGAACCAGATAGAGATAGAAGGGGGAAGAGTCAAAACGCTTGTAACTAGCGGAACTATAAAAAAAGCTAAGAAGGCTTTGAAAAAATATGAAGGATAGGAGATGGCAAAAGTCCGTGAAGAGAAGGGAGAAAGTGGATATCCTCGTCGTTGACGGTTATGTGGATGAGCCTAGCTTGCTGGGAGTTCCACCTTATCTCTCACCAGAACCGAGGATGTTGGTAGGAGTAGCGAGAGAACTGGACCTTTCGTGGGAGTATATCACCGCCGATGAGTACAGAGAAAACGGTATCCCGCTTGGAGATATAGTGCTCGTGCATGGAGGGGTAACTGTCCCTGGGAAATACTTGGGTGGTACGCCTCTGACGGTCGAAGAGGCGGAGAAGATTGCTAGACAACCTGGAGAAACTTTTCTTGGAGGTCCTTTAGCCAGATACGAGGATGTAGAGGGATATGACCATTACGCGACTAAAGACCTAGCAGCTTACTTCTACGATTCTCTGTTCGGTAAAGGTGAAGATAGATGGGCCGAACCTGAAGAGATGGAGGATTGGTTGAAGTTCGGCCATAAAGTGGTTGAAAGGCATCCTCTTTATCCAGATCCTTTATTAGTAGAGATGACCACCTATCGGGGGTGTCCCCGATATTTTACCGGCGGATGTTCTTTTTGTTCTGAGTCTACATATGGAAAACCAGAGTTCAGGGAACAGGAAGATATTATTGAGGAATTTGAACTTCTATATGAAAAAGGTATCAAATATTTCCGTCTGGGCGGTCAATCCTGTACCGTCAGCTACAAAGCTGAGGGTGTTGGAGAGAAGGAGGTGCCTATACCACAGCCGAAAGAGATCGATAAGCTGTTTAGAGGTATTAGGGAGAGATGTCCAGAGATAGAAGTTCTTCACGTGGACAATGCGAACCCTGCCGTGATTGCTGAATATCCGGAAAAGAGTAGAGATGTTATGAAAACTCTGGTAGAATACACTACAGCCGGAAATGTACTCGCACTGGGGATGGAATCCGCCGACGACGATGTAATCCAGAAGAATAACCTTAATTCGACGCCCGATCAGGTCGAGGAGGCCGTGAGGATCATCAATGAGATCGGCAGAGAAAGGGGAGAGAACGGTATGCCCAAACTACTCCCTGGTCTTAATTTCTTAGGTGGTCTGAAAGGAGAAACCAGAGATACCTACGATAAAAATTACCGCTTTTTGCAGGAATTGTTGGAGGAAAATCTCCTTTTGAGGAGGATAAATATACGTCAGGTTCTTTCACATACTGGTGACGATTTCCAATTGAGGTACAAGAACGAGTTCAAGCAGTTCAAGAAAAAGGTCAGAGAAAATATAGATAATGCGATGTTGAAAAAGATGCTTCCTCCCGGTACTGTTCTACGGGACGTTTTCATGGAAAAGGCCGATGGAAATGTCACATTCGGTCGACAGATAGGGACATATCCTTTATTGGTCGGTGTAGAATATGATCTAGACCTACACCATTACTATGACATAGTTATCACTGACCACGGTTACCGGAGTGTCACAGGAGTTCATCATCCGTTTTATGTTTCTGAAGCATCCTTCGGTCAGCTCAAAAAGATCCCTGGAATCGGTAAGAAAAGAGCCGCCACCATATTCAGGAAAAGACCGAAGAATAAAGAAGAGTTGAGATCTTTGATCGAGGACGAAGAAAGTTTGAAAGAGATATTGAAATTTGTAGATTTTAAGGAGTGATTTCTATGAATGAGATCGAGGTCGAACCCATTTGGAGTGACAGTATGGGTGCAAAGAGTATGTGTGTAAAAGTTGAAACTTCCGACACTTCTATCATTGTCGATCCAGCGGCGGCTGTTATGCAGAAAAGCTTTCCAATGGAAACTGAGCGGAAGTATGCTTTATTGGACAAGGCGAGAGATGAGATTAAAAAAGCTTCAGAGAAAACTGAGCACGTCTTCATTTCCCATTACCATTATGACCATCACTTCCTGCCCGATACGAGTGGAATAGATTTTGCCAACTTATTCTCTGAAAAAGAGATTTGGATAAAGGACCCTAATGAGTGGATAAATCCCTCTCAATGGAACCGGAGTAGGAAGTTCCTACAGGCACTGTTGGATTTGAAAGGAGAAAAAGAGCTAGAGGGGTTTATGTTCGAACCGGAGGAAAAGGAATACGATGACCCTCTAAAAGACCTCCCGCTAGTGAAGGAAATAGATGAAGGCGATTATGAAGAGAGAAGAAGAGAACTCCATGAGAAGTGGAGGAAGAAATTCTTCAAAAGAACAGAGATGTGGAACCAAGAAAAACATGTTGAGGAACCATTGGATAGTGTTCATTATGCAGACGGTCAGACAGTAAAAATTGGAGACACTATAATAAGGTTCACGGAGCCGCTATTTCATGGGATCGAATATTCAAAAACAGGATGGGTTTTAGCGATCATCATTGAAAAAGGGGATGAAAAATTCCTTTATACTTCTGATATCCAGGGCCCCACCATCGAAGATTACGCAGAATGGATAATACATGAAGATCCAGATTTTTTGATCATGGACGGTCCCGCAACGTATCTATTGGGCTATATGTTGAATAACTTTAACCTGGATCGTTCCGTACGGAACGCCTCACGGATAATAAGAGAAAGTGATGCCGAGACGATCCTCTACGATCATCATCTTACTAGAGAGACGGACTTCAGAGAGAAAACTGAAGGTGTTTGGAATGCGGCAGAGGAAGCAGAATGTGATGTACTTACATACAAGGAGTATCTTGAAGGACAGAGACCTCTAGTGGAAGAACTTGATTAATCGATCCTGTTAAGATTATCTTTGTACCTCTGGGAAAAAGAGCTGTATTTTTCTTTGATATCCATCCATTTATCCTTATAGTCCTTCGAGACCTTTTTTATTATCTCGGAAGGAACTCCGACAGCGACAGCTTCGTCTTCTATTTTCTGTCCACTCTTGACCAGGGCGCCTTCCCCGACAACGCTCCATCTTCCCACTTTTGCATCATCGCTGATTATAGCTCCCATACCTATTATAGCGTAATCGTTTATCTCTCCACCATGTACTATAGCCCCATGACCGATCGTGACCCAATCTCCTATAGTGGTTTGCTCTTCAGGTCTAGCGTGGATCACACAGTTCTCTTGGACATTTGAGTTGTTCCCTATAGTTATAGTGCCGTAATCGCCTTTTATCCTAGCACCAGGAGCGATATAGCAGTTCTCTCCTATCGTTACGTCACCGATCACCGTGGCACTTTTAGCCACGTAGCTATTTTCCGAGATGTTTGGTTCTCTATCTTCGAATTCATA
>JBKHFH010000081.1:0-6245 GCA_046540335.1 Thermoplasmata archaeon
TGCAAAAATCTTAAATCGATAGATGAACTTACCCGAACGGTGAAAAAGATGAGGATCCGATGGCATGGTCAATCCTGTTTTGAGATAGGTCACGAGGACAAGATATTGATTACTGATCCTCACGACGGAAGGAGTATAGGCATAAATCCTCCGCAGGTGAAAGGCGATATAATCATGGTTTCGCACGATCACTACGATCATAACGCAGTGAGGGAAGTAGAAAAGCCGAAAAGTAAGGTTGTCAGGGGTAAGGGCGGAAAAACTATTGATGACGTGGAGATCATGGGATTAGAGTCTTATCACGATAAAGACGAAGGGAGAAGGAGAGGGGAAAACACGGTCTTCAAATTTGAAATAGATGGGATCAATTTCTGCCATCTTGGAGACCTAGGTCATCTTCCTTCTAAAGATCTCGTAGAAAAGATCGGTAATGTAGATTTCTTATTCATCCCGGTAGGAGGGAACTTTACCATCGGACCAGAGGAGGCTAAAGAAACTGTCGATATGATAAACCCCAAGATAGCTGTTCCGATGCACTTCAAGATAGGGGGGTTATCCCTGGATATAAAGACTTTAGAACCGTTCCTGTCCCTCTTCCCCGATGAAAAAACGTTCAAACTCGGTGTTGAACTCGATTTTATAAGAGCCGATCTTCCAAAAGATACTGAGGTATGGGCATTCTCCTTATGACCTGTTAAGAAAAAAAACTACTCTAGATACCTAAGACCTTCCTCTATCCTGCCCATCTCTATGGGCGTGGTCGTGTTGCCTATAACGGCTCCGGTGGTGTTAGCCACGAGACATGTCCCTATCCATCCAGAGCCGTGATTCGCAGTGCCTTTACTCACCGGAACCTGAAAGAGTTCTTCCAAAACTTCTATCTCTTCCTCGTCAACGTGAGGATGACATAACAGACCTTTATTGGTCGCCACCGCCACAGAACCGACCATCTTTACACCGGCTATACTCCCGCTTTTGACTTCCACGTCTAGTTCTTCAGCTATGGCTTCTTTCGCTTCTTCATCTATATCGGGGTGTATCAAAGCACCGTGATCGTTCAATAGAATGTTGTTTCCCAGAGCATTCTGAGCGTCGGGGATGACCGTCACATTCACATATCCCAGAAGATTCTCTATCTCCCTCTCCTCGATGATATCGGAGACTACAGCACCTTTAGAATTAAGTCCCATGAGTGAGCCTACAACTCTTGTTCCACCGATAGTAGTTTTGACGGCTTGGCAGTCAAGCGCTTCTTCGAACACTTCACCGTCGATTGGCGGGATCACCACTAAATCCTCCGATCCTGCAGAAAAGACACCTATATATGGGTGGGATTCTACTGCATATTTCTTAAGCATAGATCACTCTCTCGGAATGGAAACTTCCACGATCCCATCTTCAAACTTTATAGCTTTGACTTTTATCTTTGAAGGGGGTTTCTTGATCCCTTTATCCCATATCGCTTCATTGGTACTCGAATCGATCCATACGTCCTCTTTCGGGACGTCCATATTGTTGGAGACGAACTCCCTGACAAGCTTCATAGCTTTTGAAGCTCTCTTGCTGGCTGGCGTATCTTTAGCATCTCTCAGTGGGATGTTCATTATCCTCTCTTCAGTATCTGCCATCTTTCCACCAACTCATACTCTATTCGTCCGTGTCGTTACGGCGCCAGTTTCTCCTCTTAGTATTTTCCGTGTGATTACGGTTGGTCTTCTGCATCACCCAAGCAGGAACTCTTTTGTTCTGTTTACCCTTCTTTAAAAGTCTTCGTTTTTTCGGACCCGGTTTGTTGCTTGACATCTATATTACCTCCTTTTGATGTTGATTTCTTTCTTTTGACCGCTAAGTTTTTTTAATAATTCTTTGAGAGTCTGATCATCTATCTTTTCGTTCGTAGCTCCTCTCTGAGCTAGAGCGATAACTTGAGATTCGATCTGTTCAGCGAGCTGGGGTCTGGCCATCCTGACCCTGGCCAACCTTTCTCTCGCATCTGGAGTCATCACCTTTCTTAACATGGCCTTCTTCTGAGCTTCCATCCTCTCCTTAGCTTCTTCCTGAGAGCCTTCAGACTGCTTTTTTTCTTTCAGCTCCTGCATCTTTTTCTTCTTCAGTTTTTCTAACTCATCTTCATCGGCCATATGACCACCCCTTATTAATCACAGATATTTGGAGAGATCAGGATTATCTTTAGCCATCTCTTTCATCAGATCATGTGCGGTGTCATCAAGGAAAGACTGTCCTTCAGAGGTGACGATCCTTCCTTCGTCGGTTTTCTTGACAAAGTCTGCAGATTCGAGCTGCTGCAGTCCTTCTCTGATTATGGATCCAGAACCTCTAGCGAACTTTTTAGGCTTTGGACCTCTCCGCTGTTTACCGCCGTACTTGGTCTTCAGCTTTGAAATCCCTATAGGCCCATCCACGTAAACGCTCCTGAATATCGCCGAGACTCTATCGAACCACCAATTCGATTGGTCTGGACCTTTCTCTTTGTGTACTCCGGTTTTGACGAAGTCGACCCACTCAGGCTCCTCGATTTCTTCCATGTCCTGCATCTGCTTGCTTACTTCCTCTATCAATTTGTTGGGAGGAACATCATATACTGTTACCATAGGCTATTACACTCCAGATAAGATCAATGTCGAGTATTCCCTCCATACTTAAGACTTATTATTAAATATTTCCCCTGAGAAATTCCTTTTTCACCGATATATCTCCATATTGAGTCGAGGTATCATCGCCATAGAAAGAGCCGCGCTGATACAATCCTCCCTTGTAACATCTCCGTCGGTGAGCAGATCGACCGCACCCTTCTCCTCTTCACGATCTCCGAATACGACCTGTATCTTATTCCAAAGGGTCACACCACTTATCAGATCTTCAAGCCAGTCATCCGGGATAGGAAAGCCGGGGCCGTGACCGGCGGAAGTAAAACCCATCTTGTCTCTGATAACTACATATTCCAAAGAAAAAGTATGATCTTCAGTCCTTACGATACCGCTTTCAATACCTATCCCATAATCGAAACCGTCAGGAACTTCCGCCCTACCTCTAGCGGATCTTATCATCTCCTCACCGATTGGCTGTTCTTCCGTAGTCGATAGATCCTCACAGACCAGATCGAAGTCGAAGTACCCGGATAGGAACTCTTCAGTAGCTTTTTCTTTGATCGGGTTAGTAGACCCGAGATGGACCTTTACCGATTTCAATCTCTCCCCCTCATTGTTGATTTCGCCCTGTCTGATTCGACTCGATTTGATCGGTAGAAGATCTTCAGCGAGCACGGGTTCGACTTCGATGATATCGAGAGGTTTTTTACCCTTCTTTCCTCTCATATCATTTATCTCTTCACCCCTCTCCCTCGTCTCGTAAGATACCACTAGAACATCGAAGTCACCATCGACCGCTTTCCTGTACGGATCATCTATCTTCACGATCTTCCAGCCCTCGTAAATCGATAAAAATTCCTCCAACTCCCTCTTTCTTTCCTCATAAGAATTGTCCACTTCAGGTTTCCAATCTTCCAGCATCTCATCCGAAACGAGCCCTACAGTGGTCTTCCCTTCTTGAATAGCGGTCCTCAAAAGTTCCTCGTGCCCTATATGTAGATGATCGAAGGTTCCGCCCACGATAACTTTCTTAACCATTAAGCAATCACCTCAGTAAAATGAAAAGAACAGTACTATCAAGAACACAACCAAAAGTGCATAGAATATGTACTGCTTTTTCTTCCTGCTGCTCACTAAATCTTCATACTCCTCCCTGCACTTTTGAGAGCAGAAATCTTCGTCCAAAGGTACGGGCTTCTGGCAGATCTTACAGTGCTTGTGCTGTTCCATGATAACTAATTACAGGAAAGAGATAAATCTTTTTCCATCCTTTTCTTTGTCAAAGCTCATAGGGTTTTCAATTTCCGCTCTATCTGAGCTAGACGCTGCTCGGAGAGGGTTTTAGGATCTAAACTCACAACCAATATCCCTTCCTCGACGTCAACCACATCGACTAGATGGTCCAAAATACCGAGAAATCTTGAGAAAGAATTTTGTTTTAAGATGCTTTCAACACCCTCCATGAAGATAGGTCCGCTCTCTCCCTCTAAAAAATCGATCATGCTGTGAGATATCAGGGACAGATCGGCGGGGTCGAATCTGTTTTTTCCGTTCAATGTTGTGAGCCAGTAAAATGAAATAGACTCGTCCGATACTTGATACCTTTCTTTTACCTTTCTGGGATTCATCCTGCTCAGGAAATATCCCTTGCCTTCTTCCTTCATCATCTCCAACGATACTCTAAATCCCATCTCGGGTTTCTTTTCTTTGAAAAGATAACTTTTTCCTTTCTCCAGATCATCTCGCTTGATATCCTCATCTTGATAGATCGTACTAAGGAGTTGTTTTCCACTTCTGATAAGCTTTTCTCTCTCAGAATCATTCATCGGTTCATCCCTTTCTTCTTCTTTTTTCTTCTCCAACATGGTTTATCTCTTTGGGAGAGGTCGATTTAACCATACGTTATTCTCCTTTATAATTCTTTTTTAAATTTCTACCTATGTCCAAAGCTCACCAACCATGGATCGGTCTCCTGTATCTTAACGAACCCGTACCTCTCAAACTGTATGATGTCATCGATGTCCGTCTCTCGAAGGTTGTGTTCACCGAGTCCTTGCTCGTGAGTAGAATCCGGTCTCTCCACAGATACATCTAGACCTTCTTTGAGCCACTGTATCTTCAATATATCTTTATTCTCGAAACCAGTGATCTTACCTTTCTTTCCATCGAGTTCTAAGTTACAGAAATTCTTCAAACGGACCTCATCATTCTGAAATTCTTCCCATTCCTTTCTCGGTATGTATACCTCTCTCCCCACTTCAAGTTCTCTGTAACCCCGACCCGCATCACTCGGATGTCTAGCTACTTTCACGATCTCGGTTTCTATTTCACCTACCAATTCTATCTTTACGGGATCAGGGATGAAAAAGTACCTGTTCGCCTGAGGGTCTATTATCTCACGGTTCTTGGAATAAAGCTTTGAAGGTGCAACCTCTATATCAGTTTCAGACATGCCGAAATCTAGAATGAATTCCCTGATCGCTTCGGGTTGTATACCTCTTCTTTTCAATGACTGGAGAGACCAGGTTCTAGGGTCTTTCCATCCGCTAAATTCACCTTCTCTTATCTTGCTCTGAAATTCGCTTTTACTGAGATTTACATCTTTCAGTCTCAACATGCCGTAATGAAGGAATTCGGGTTTTTCCCATCCGAAAAGATCCCAAATATATTCTTCCATCCTATCTTCGATCACCAGGTCCTTCCCTCTTAGTATGTGTGTCATCTCGATCAGATGGTCATCTATGGCCCAAGAAAATTCTAAAAGAGGCCAGACGGAGTATTTCTCACCCACCTTGGGATGCTCTTTTTTTGATATACGGAAAAGCACTCTATCCCTGAAAGCGGGATCCGGGTGCTGCATATCGGTCTTCAGTCTCACTACAGCGTCCCCTTCTTCCACCTCACTTTCTATCATCTTCTCCCATAGTTCTAAGTTCTCCTCTTTGGAGCGATCTCTATGCTTGCATCCTTCTCCAGCTTCCCTCTTATCTCTCAGTTCCTTTTGACTGCACTCGCATACGTAGGCTTCTTCCATCTCCAATATCTCTTCACCGTATTCATAATATATGTCCATCCTGTCCGATTTGTAGTAGGTCTCGTGCCATTCCACGTTCAGCCATTCCAGTCCTTCTTCTATCATATCATAGGCTTCGGGCAGTAGTCTTTTGCTCTCCGATCCTATCGTGTCGTCGTAGAAAAGGACAAGTTCCCCATCGTTCCTCTTGACGTATTCATCATTAAGGAGGACCATCCTAGCATTACCGATATGGAGCGGACCGGAGGGATAAGGAGCCATCCTCATCTTTACACTTTCCTCGTCGATTTCAGGTAGCTTATCTTCTTCCTCCTCTTCATCTTCCTCAAAAAATTCGGGCATCAATCGTTCCAATTCGGTCCTCTGTTCTTCCAATGACAGCTGATTTATCTCCTCGACGACTTCATTTACAAGTTCTTGTGTACCCTGCGGGTCCTCTTTGAATTCGTCCCGCTCACCCATCACTTTACCCATGACGGGACCTGCGGTAGCTTCACCTTCAAATTTCACCGCGTTTCTAAGAGCGTATTTCCTGACTATATCTCTCTTTTCCTCGGACATATCAAGGGGATAAAGGTGTTGAATATTTGATTTTTTGCCCT
>JBKHFH010000082.1:0-6027 GCA_046540335.1 Thermoplasmata archaeon
ACTCATCGACAATAGATGTGATTTTAACTTTTAGATATTTCGGTTCCCTCATCTCATCAAATTTCACTCAGCCGAATAAAATATAGAGGAGTGCTGCTGTTCCAACGGAGATAGCTAACATAGGTATCATCAGCTTCAGGAACTTCACCATGTTACCATCATAGTACTCCAAAGAAATACTGATGCATGGATGTACGGGAGTTATTATATAACCTGCGAATATGGAAACGTACATAGCTTGGAATGCGAAAAGTGAGAAAGAACCCATTGTAGATAGAAATACCGGCGCTATAATCATCGAAGGCAACATGATTCTGCCCGTACCGAAGCCGAGTAAAAATCCGAAGACTACGAGAAGAACAGTTCCAGGTACAGCTAGATCAGCTATCATCTCCCCTATACCGGATGACTGAAATACATTGAAGAAGAAGTAGAGTGCGAGTATCAAGACCATGAAATTCCAGGGTTTCATCTCCTTTGCAGCCTTCTTCATTATGCTCTTTTTAGAATCTTTTATCAGATATATCGCAAGTATGAAACTCAAAGCCACGGCTATGAGAACAAATAGATTCTCTAGACTATCTTGAATGCCTATCCCGTAATCAAGCGCTGCCCAGACTACGGGCGCTACCAAAAGCACAGCCATCGGAGGTATCAAGGCATCGATATCGATTTCGGAATCGTACTCCATTTTGCCTTTGGCTTTTCTCAACAAAAACACGTAACCTAATACGATAGTAAAAAGGAAGAATGGTATTTGAAAAACGACGATATTGAATATAGGTAATTTAGCAGCCTCAGAAGCAACGATCAAAGCATAGGAAATAGGATAAATAAAATATATTATGTGCCGGAACCAAACATTGATCCCAGCTTTTATGTGTCCGGGAAGACCTTCTCCCGCTCTATCGATCAATGGAGCAGAGAACAAGGCACCTCCCGGGATGGGTAGAAGACCTATAAAAGCGGGGGTAGAACCTAAAAACGGGCGTTTACCGATGCGGAGATTGTTTATTATATCTTCCAAACGTCCGCTGACCTTTAAGATCCCTCCGATCATCGGGATCATACCCAGAGCGAATATCAAAAAGATAGTATTTGGAGTTGTGATAGTCACGTAGAACTGCTCGACTATCTCTATCGGAGCGAGTGTGAACGCACCGAGTATGATACTTCCACCTAAAAGGGAGAGTGTAAGGTTGTAATTAGCACCGATCACGATCACGAGCATAGCCAACAGAAAACCTATCCATTGAATCATCATTGGAAAATGCGCAGTATTAGGAGAGTTTTAAGCTTTTTGCCCGCTTAACAGTTATTATATCTATCTATGAAATCGCTTTTATAAGCATCGAAGCGGCATTCTTTCACCGCTTCTCTACATCCTTCCATCAAATCCATCATGAACTTGACGTTATGTATTGAAGCTAGCCTCATCCAGCTCAATTCGTCCGCTTTACAGAGATGATGGATATAGGCTCTAGTGTAATTTTTACATGCCGGACAATCGCATTCTGGATCTAAGGGATAGTGGTCATCTTTAAAATCTCGCTTGTCTATCCTTATATTTCCCTCTCTTGTGAATATTGTCCTGTGCCTAGCGTTCCTAGTCGGATAAGCACTGTCGAATATGTCTACGCCCATATCCACACATTCTAAGATGTCTACAGGAGAACCAAGACCCATAAAATATCTAGGTTTCTCCTCGGGAAAAACTTCTGTAGATATCCTAGTGTTTTCATACATAAGATCAGTAGGTTCTCCTATCGAGAGTCCTCCGATAGCGTTTCCTTCAAAATCTAAATCTGCTATGTCTTTACAGCTTTTTTCCCTCAACTCGGGGATAGTTCCGCCTTGAGCTATACCAAATATATTGTCACCTTCTTCCCTGCAGCGTTCAGCCCATTTCCTCGTCCTTATCACAGACTTCTCCACTTCGCCTCTATCAGCCGGATAAGAAGGACAGTAATCGAGGCACATTGCTATATCAGAATCCATCCGTTTTTGGAGCCTTATACACTTTTCGGGAGTGATATCGTACTCCTCGTCGTCACCTACAGTCCTGAAGATAACGCCGTCCGAACTAATCTGTTGGGTGAAATCACCTCTGATCATCTGGAACCCACCGCTGTCAGTGAACAGTAATCCGCCCCAGCTCATGAACTCATGGAGTCCTCCAGCTTTCTCTATCGTATCAATCCCCGGTTTGAGCAGCAGATGATACATATTGGAGATCAAGGCTTGTACTCCGAGTTTCTCCAGATCCTCTGAGATCAAGGTCTTCACAGTCCCTTTTGTCGCGACCGGCATGAACATCGGAGTCTCAACTCTTTTATCATCGACATTCATCCGAGCGTGCCTCGCTTTTCCTTCCTCATCTAGCACTTCAAAATCGAACATCATATCCCCTCTATCAACATAGCGTCTCCGAAACTGTAAAATCTATAGTCTTTCTCAACTGCTTCCCGGTAGGCTTCCAAAATACGTTCTCTACCTGCGAATGCACTCACTAACATGATCAAAGTGGATTCTGGTAGGTGAAAATTGGTGAGTATCATGTCCCTCCCGGACTGAAATTCGTAGCCCGGATAGATGAAAAGATCGGTCCATCCTTTTTGAGCTTCTACTACACCATCCTGAGAGGCTGTCTCCACCGCTCTAACGGTGGTAGTACCTACCAGTATAACTCTTCTTCCTTCACGATTGGCTCTAGTTATAGCTTCAGCGGTGTTTTCACTGACTTCGTAATACTCCTCGTCCATAACATGTTCTTCTATTTCGTCCTCCTTCACAGGCAAAAACGTCCCGGGCCCTACATGGAGTGTGATATCATGGATCTCTACACCCTTTCCTTCGATATCATCTAGTAGTTCTTCCGTGAAATGAAAACCGGCGGTAGGGGCGGCTACCGATCCCTCTTTCTCAGCATACACGGTTTGATACTCATCCGGTGAACCCAACTCCTCTTTAATATAAGGGGGCGTAGGCATCTCACCCGATCTTTCCATCAATTCATATGCCTCTTCATCATCGCATTTTATGACGAATTTTCCTCCTCTCCTGCTTTCGATTATCTCATGATCTGTTCCGCCAAGAACTATCTCTCGACCTTCTTTGATGTTACTGCCCTTTATCAGACATTCCCATCCATCCTCTAAAGGTCTATTGAAAAGGACCTCTATCTTCCCACCGGTATCTTTCTTACCTTCAACCCTGGCTGGGATGACCTTGGATTTATTCTTTACTAAAACGTCACCCTTTTGGAAAAATTCTGTTATATCTTGGAATCGAAGGTGCTTCTTTTTATCACTGCCTAAGAAGAAAAGTTTAGATTCATCTCTAGGTCGTTTAGGTCTCTGGGCGATATTTTCTTCAGGAAGCTCGTAATCGAATTTAGAAAGTTTCATTATACGGGCATCTAGGAGGGGATACTAAAATCTTTATTATCATCAGTTGAATTTTGTGGTCTTAGATGCATAATACTTTTATCTGAAAAGATTATGTCGAATTAATGAATGTAGAGCTCCAACCGATAGATTCCCTGAGTCGAGAAACGTTAGCCGATCTGATATATTCGATATTTCCTGAGACCCATTCTCACTGGGAGATACAGAAAGAGGTGGAGGAATCATTCAAAGATATGGCGGATATGATGTCTGCCATAGCGTGGAGGGACGACAAACCCATCGGAGCTATCATCTGCGTAGATCGTGATGGGGTGCAGATAGACCATATCGGCGTTCTACCTAATCATCAGAGGATGGGAGTAGGTAGGATGCTATTAAGGCATTCAGTGGATAATGCCGAGGACAATATAAGCATCCATGTACCAAAAGATAACGAACCGATAAGGGAATTGATAGAGGAAGAAGGATTTGAAATGGTAGAAGAAGAAGAAGGACATTACATATATGAGTTCAATATAGAACAAGATTAGTTTGTTCGGATTATAGAAACGATAACGTTTTTAAACACTTCCTTCATCAGGATAATCAGCAGTTTGATATTCCGAGTTATATCGCACTAATAAATTAGCCCGGGTGGTGCTTCGGAAGCAAAGCTTCCAAATTACCACCGACCTGGCAAGCTAGCCCGGTGGCGCTTAGGAAGCAAAACTCCCAAGTTTCCACCGCGCTCTTGCTTCGCAACAGCCCGGTGGTGTAGAGGTCAATCATGTGAGGCTCTGGACCTGGCGACGGCGGTTCGAATCCGCCCCGGGCTATCTATTTTATATGATTTCAGCTCGGTAATCTATAATCGTTTCGTTATCAGGAATATCTATTTTTTGAAAATATTCATCCATAGAACTCTCCGGTAGGTCGATCTTTTTAATCTCTGCATATTCGGATTGATAGGATTCTACTTCGAACCTAATTGTTATGTCTTGTTGTTCTGAATTTGTATTAGCTATTGTGGCATTGACTATCGCAGATGCATCGTTAGATTCTCCTTTTACATCGATTATCTTTGTTTCGTCTTCATTGACTATTATTTCGGTATCGACAAACTTCGCAGTTGCATTTTTTGGGATCTCAACGACTTGAGAGTACTCCTCTTGGGAATCTTTTGGGAGCGGGATAAACTGATTTTTGGAATAGCGCCTCTCCTCTAAAGTTCCCACTTTGAACTTCATCACTATATGCTTTTGTTCTTCGTAAGTGTTCATAATCTCTACGGTGATCTCAACGTGACTTTCGTTAATATCTGCCTGTGGATCTTTTCCCTCAGGTATACCTACGACACCATCCTCCTTATCATCTAGGCAGCCGCCAAAACTCAGAGAGGATAGGATTAAAATCAAAATACTGAAAAACATCAGAACTTTGCTTTTATCCATTTGATTCATTTTAGACACCGTTCAAACTATATAACTACTCGATATGATGTTAGACGGGATTATTTAAAGCCTATCACTCCTTAAAATAACAAACTTAATTTTCTTGTGGTTTAAAAAGTTCTATTGGATGGGAAATGTTTATATTTTAAGGTAATCCTAAAGATCCTGAAATATAAATAATGTATCCTTACCTGGTCACTATATTATTAGTCGGCACAATAAGCGGTGTTTCAGGTACAACTATTGGAGGATTATTCGTTTTAATGTTAAAAAAGGTCGAAAAAAAAAGCCTAAGTATATTACTCGGCTTTTCAGCAGGGGTGATGGTCTCTATAACCTTTGTAGAACTAATTCCAGAGTCTATCGAAGCAGGTTCACTGATCACAAGTATGGTGGGACTTCTCTTGGGAATAGGGATGATTGGCTTCGTCGATACGAAATTCCCTCACAGGCACTTCTCTTTTAATCGCGACGGAGATAAAGAAAAAGCTAGATATATCAAAACGGGCATCCTTCTTGGTGTGGGGATAGCTATGCACAACTTACCAGAAGGCGTAGCTATAGGTGCAGGATTCATGGTGAGTTTTGATGTTGGCTTAGCCCTCGCCGTATTGATGGCGATACACAATTTACCGGAAGGTATGGCGGTAGGAGCTGCTATGTGTATTGGAGATATAAAAGCTTATAGAATAATAATAGTTACAGCATTGGCAGGTATACCGATGGGTATCGGATCTCTTATTGGGGGGATATTAGGAGGGGTTTCTGAGATGGCCCTTTCGATAGGCCTTGGATTCGCTGCTGGAGCTATGCTCTATATCGTTTTCGATGAATTGATCCCTGACGCCCATAGGAGGATGGACGGTCATACCGCGATAATGGGTATCCTATCGGGGATAATTATAGGGATTTTATTCATCAATTTACTACATTAGTCTATGAGCATTTTTGATTATAGGTACGATGCGCAAAATCAACAGGGACAAAGGATAATAACTACTTCAAATAATTTCTCCCGTCGAGTGAAAACGAGTACCATCCGGGCTCTTAGGGTAGTGTCGGAACAAAAGGTTCCAACTGCCCCTAAGGCTTCCTCAGTCACATACGTTCCTTGTGGGCCCTTAGGGTAGTCAGGATATCCTTTCGGCTTTCGGAGCCGAGGACCGGGGTTCGAATCCCCGAGGGTCCGC
>JBKHFH010000083.1:0-5803 GCA_046540335.1 Thermoplasmata archaeon
ATGCGAGGGATGGGATTTGAACCCACGGACCCCTGCGGGACAGGATTTCCCATCAGACCCTTTTGTGCTTGATCTTAAGTCCTGCGCCGTTGGCCTAGCTTGGCTACCCTCGCGTTTGGAGCGTATGCGAGAAATCGAGGGTGAGTAGGAATTTGTAATTCCTGCGTTACCCTCGCTTTGTGAAGGAGCATGCGATTGAGGAAATCGAGAGTGAAGAAGTAGGATCAAGTGAATCTCTTATTTTGTCTTCTCTACTCGCTTCCTTCCTTGTTAAGTGGAGGGAATATTTTATTTCTTCGGAAGAGAATCATCAGCAGGACAAACCACAAAGCATAATATCCCCTCATGTATCTCTTCACTGACATGAGATTATCGACCGGTTGCAGTTCATTGGACACTTTACTCGGCGGAGGTATAGAGTCGGGTATAATCACCGAGTTTTTCGGTGAGGGAGGTAGCGGAAAGACCAATATATGCTTACAACTGGCTAAAAACGTCGCCTTAAAAGATAAGAAGACCGTATTTATAGATACAGAAGGGGTTTCAGTCGAAAGATTAGAACAGATCTCTGGTGAGGACTCGGAAGAGGTGATGGAAAACACTATCTTCTTCAAACCACATTCGTTTCAGGAGCAAGAAAAGTGTATCAAAAGAGGAGCTGAACTCGCAATAAATGAGGATAACGACTTCGATCTGCTTATAGTAGACGGTTTCACCACTTTCTATAGACCACTGTACAATTCTGACAAGGAAGAAAAAATATCATCAAGACTAGGTAGATTGCTCATTGAGTTGATGAAAGTCGCTAGAAAAAGAGACGTACCTGTAGTTATAACGACTCAGGTCTATGAAAGCGACGAGGGTAAAAAGCCGGTCGGTGGTCATGTTCTCTATCACAGTGCCAAGACGATACTTCTTCTAGAGGTTTTGGAATCTAACATTAGAAGAGCGGTGCTGGAAAAACACAGATCAAAGGCGAAAGGCAGGAGTGCTCGGTTCAAAATCACTCAGACCGGTCTGGTGACTCCCTGAAAACGATCCAGACCCGGTAGATTCAAAAGGATTAAATAACGCTGGAAAGTTTCTCAACCATGAAGCAAGTCAGGCCAGCCGACGTGAGAGATATTTACGAACTTCGCGCCGAAACGATAGATTATTTTTTTCCTGAAAGGGATGATGAAATCGATTTCTGGGAAAAGATAGCTTCAGAGTATGGCGACGAAGTCCTCCATCTCATGTGCGGCACGGGAGAGATCTCCGTAGGTCTGGCTAAAAAAGGCTTCGATGTTACGGCTTTAGACCTTACTGAAGCGATGATATATGTGGCGGAGGACAGGATCGAAAAAGAAGATGTAGATAATATAGAATTGCACAATGAAGATGCTAGGTACTTTAACTTTGATAAAAAGTTCGACTTCGCTTTTGTCTCCACTGGAGACTTTCATCATCTAACATCTAAAGAGGATATCGATAAATTTCTAGCTAAATCCTACGCCCATCTAAAACCGGGAGGAGCCCTTGCTTTAGAGTTATTTCCGCTCCCTGAGGATGACTTCAAGAGAGATAGGAAAGAATTCGATCCGTTGAGAGCTCCTCCTGAAGGTATCGATGTCTGGAAGACCAACAAAACGAGTTACGATGCAGATACACAGATGCTCGAGATAAAGGAAGAACTATTCGTAGATAGGCAGGAAGAGGGTGAAGGAAGATCAGGTGAGTACGAGATCCAGCTAAAGCTTTTTTCGAAAGAAGAGATGGAAGATATATTAAAGGATGCTGGATTCGATGATATAAGATTTTTAGAAAACCACCAATACACACCCTACTTAAAGGACGCAGATACATGGGTGGTTGTAGCGGAAAGATAAATAGCTACACGAAATCTTCAAGGGTCACTTCATCTTTTTTCTCTATATCATCATCTGAACTTTTCTGGTCGTCTTTTTGTGAACCACCATCACTGTCGAACTTTCCCGAGAAAAGATCTGATTGTTTGTTTCCAGCAAGGAGAGCCTCTTCATCCCACCCAAAGACTTCCGTCACCCTTGAAAGAGTTTTTGCGACCCTTCTCGCATAATATCTCCAGTCAGGTTCTTTTTCTATTTCATGATCAGGTAGCCAGGGCTCTACCTCCTGAGGTGTTTTGTCAGCATTAGTGACTATCCACGATACTTTCATCCCGGGTGTAAATTTATGCCCGAGTTCCTTCATCTTTTTTGCGGCCTGAACGTTCGGCATGCTTTCAGGACTTTTGTAGGAATCAAAGCGTTTGCAGCTGCGAGAGATGACCAATTTTTCAATATCCACCTGGCCCTCTTTTACTTCCTGAATCCATTCTTTAGCTCTCTCTACAGCCCCTTCAACATCGTCGTCGAGTATGTACTCGAATATTTCACGTAAAGCGTCGTCTTGCGCCTGAAACGAATCACTCCTCCTCAGTTCATATCCTCTTACGAGCATATCCTCTTCTGGCCAGATCACATTACCGACGTACCGTTTTTTCTTACCGTGGCTGAAAAAGGGATTGAGTATCTTCTCGAATTCCAGAATTATCGCTTCTCTGCTGTAATCTTCCGCTATTCTCTCACTTATCTCGATGGTTTCTTCCAGGTCGTCTTCGGGTGACTGGAAAAAAACGCTGTCTGTATCGGAATAGATGACTTTCAGACCGTCATCTTGGAGTTCCTCTATGAGCTGTTTTATATTCTCCCGGGCGAATGCAGTTATACTCTCCCCTATATCTGGATCGGTAAATCTGTAAAAAGAAGATGCGAATACTCCGTAAAAAGAATTCATCAGAACTTTTATCGCGTTCTGAAGCCCTCTGTAATACCTTTCCTCCTTCCCTTCGGATTCTCTCATCTTCTGCTTGACTTCATCCCTTTCTTCCATCAGCTCCTCAAGTATCTGTGGCAAAAGACCCTTCTTCTTTTCGGGGGAAAGAAAGCGAACACCGGTCGGACTCTCTATCTCGCCTTCTGAAGAAATAGTTGTGAAACATATATTGTTCTGTATTATTATGCTGGGATACATACTTTTAAAATCGAGCACGCTCACCCAATGGTAAAGCCCGGGTTCGACCGAGTGAACATAACCTCCTTTTATCTTTCCGCCTTTTCCGCGGTGAGATGTAAGAGGAACACCGACGGCGTTTTCATCGGCTTTTCTGATGAGTATTGAATCAACAAGGGTGGAAGTCCTTGGATTTAAACCTTCGTCGACCGGCAATTTTGCTACGGTGCCCATGTCCATAGCTTTACTGAGCACTTCAAGTTCTTTCAAAATATCTAAGGCTAACTCCGCATCTTTCACACAATATCTCTTCACCTTTTCCGGATCTGATCTCCATTCCTCGTCTATATCAGAAGAATCTACATCATCTTTTTCTTCACCCAATAATTCCTCAGCAACGTGATTTAGAGTTTCTCTCTTTAGGTTCAATTCAGATTTTACACTCCACCAGGCATCTGCGATGATTCTACCGTTGACTGACCAATATCTATTTCCTTTCTTACGCAGTTTTCCCCCGTCTCTTCCCAAGTTGATTTCATCGATACCGACCTCTTTCGCTCTTTCTTCCAGTTTCGGAAGGTCATAGCCGTTGATATTGTATCCGGTTATAACGTCGGGATCTTTCTTCTGGACATAATTCTGGAATTCCTCTATAATCTCAGCTTCAGATCCGTCTATACTTCGTGTTTCTCTTCCATCCTTTTCATCTAACACACAGCCTAATGTGAGTAACCTATCTTCCTCTAGACTGTTCTCTATATCGAAACTCAAAATAGTGAGTTCTGGTTTTATAGGCTCTTCGTTTTCAAAGCTATCAACGTCCATAATTTCTTCAGTAGTGTATTTTTCGTGACTTACAATTTCACCATTAGCCGATATTGTCGAACTAAGATCAAAGTCGTATATGAATCTCTGAACGAAGGGTATATCGGCTGCTAACACCTTACATCTGTCCTTCAATCGTTTCCGGTAGCCAGGGACTTTCCAGGGATGTTTACAGATCACTCTTTTACATTCCTTTTGGTCCCCATCTACCCATAAAACTTCATCCTCTATCCCGACTATCTCCTCTTCAGACTTGAGTTCCTCTATACATTCACTAGGCGGTTGGACGAGTTTAAAATAGGGATTGAAATCTTCGTAAAGCAGAGTGATGGTCTTACCTTTATCGGTCTTTCCAAAAAGCTCGACGATGACTCCGTCGTCGATCCTAGAATACGATCCTGAAAGTATCCTCACAGTTCTTTCAGACATATTTCACTCCGAAACTATCTTTATGATGTCACCGTCTTCTAGTTCGTGATCTCTCCCGATGACCCTGTCTGTTCTAGCATCTATAGCTCTTATAAATCCTTCCCCGATATCGGTGTGAACTTTATATGCTAGGTCTTCTGCAGTGCTTCCTTTCTTAACAAGGTAGGCGTCGGGTAGAACTCTACCTTCTTTATCCGTGTAATCGTTCTCATTCTCCACAGGAAAGACGACCATCATATCGAGAACATCATAAACAGCTTTCTCTAAAGTTTTCTGAACACCAAGACCATCGTTCTTTCTGATGAACTCCTTTATCTTTTTCAGCGCTTCCTTTTGTTCTTTGGAGATATCATCCCTGAGAATCTCAAAATCGTCTTCTCCAGGTATGTAATCAACGATTTTGTCCTCTGCTGCTTTCCGAAGAGCGAGTTCATATTCTGCAGAAGTTGGGATGACGGGATAATCGAGGTCTTTCAACTCTTCCAATTGAGTTTCGGTAGAGATATCGGCTTTATTGGCGGCTATGATCATAGGTTTGCTTTTCTTCCTTATCTTTTGGCCTAACTCGAATAGATGATCGGATCCCCATTCTGTAGGACTTTCGGGTAAGTCCAATTCTCGGAAGGCGCTGTAAACTTCACCTTCTGAAACTCCCAATCCCGTCAATTGATCATGGATAACTTTTTCTACTTTTGATCCGGTGATCTCTATCTGTCGGGAGACCTTGTTCCAGTTCTTATCCAGAATACCTTTCAGCCAGTGATCTATCTCTTCCTCTAAAAATTTAACATCTTCCTTTGGATCGTGTTCGCCTCTCTCGCAGGGTTCTCCCTCGCCGTCAGTAGAACCGCTTGCATCTATTATATGGATCAGACTCGAAGCTTGTCTTAGATCATCGAGAAACTTGTTCCCCAGTCCTCTTCCAGAATGGGCATCTTTTACCAGACCGGCTACATCTATGAGTTCAACAGGTACCATCCTCGTTCCGTCCTTACAAGGAGCGTTGTTCGGATCACATTCAAGATCTAGGCCCACATGGGGGCATTCATGGGTGACATACCCTATGCCGCGGTTAGCATCTATAGTTGTGAAGGGATAGGAAGCCACCTCCACCTCCGCTCTTGTGGAGGCAGAAAAAAAAGTACTTTTACCTACGTTTGGCTTTCCGACTAAACCTACTTCCATCTTGACTACCTGTTTATATGATCAGTCCGGTGAAGGATATCTGATCGTTCTTTTAACTTATCTCGGTTCCACAGGAGTAACACATCTTTGCATCTGGTTCGAGCTGAGTTCCACATTCAGGGCACGTTATTTTGCCTTCTTCCTCTTCCTTTTCTTCTCTTTCATAATCGAGTTCTTTGTTTGTAAGGTCCTCTCCACAAGCATAACAGATTTCGGCATCTTCACTCAACTCAGTTCCACACTCGGGGCAGAGGTAAACTCTTTCTTCTGGAGGTATCTCTTCCTCGGGTTCCTCTTCTGGTTCTTCCTCTTCTTCTACTTCTTCTTCTACTTCTTCTTCTACCTCTTCTTC
>JBKHFH010000084.1:0-5781 GCA_046540335.1 Thermoplasmata archaeon
GCCTCTTCTAATCAGTTGATATGGTACCACCCCTTGAAAACGATTGGTCTTTGTATGATATGGCTAGATACCCCTTTTTGAAAGAATCTAAAGAGTATATCAAGTCGGAAGGACCATCCTTCGAAGAACTCTTGAGTGATAGAATCTGGGGTGAAGCTAGACGGAGAGGAAAAAAAAGGGTGATTCAGAGCTTAAAGGAGGGTAGAGTCCTTATAAGAGATACAGAAGACGAGATCGAACAGGAGGAGGAACTTTTTTCTTATCCTGTAGCAAGGATGCTGGTCTCATCCATCGGGGATGATTATCTACTGAGGAGATACGCCCTGGGAGAAGCAGAAAGGATCAGTGAAGAGATCCTCCGTGAGGAAGATGAAAAGATATTGAAACTTGCTTCGAGGCTTGATTTCGATGCGGATAAAACGGAAGGTCAATTCACTCTGCATTTTACCGATTACTTGGAAAGCACTGAGAGATTGAGATCAGCCGAGTGGAAATTGGTGAATCAGGACTTGAGAGAAGGTAGGGTTCACCTCGAGAGAGAAAAGTTCATTCGGGTGATGAAAGAAGAAGTTTCGAAAGTGATATCAGATGGTCTGCCCGCACCTACATCAGACATGATATTGAAAAATTTCGAAAGCGAACTGAAAGAGATCGAGAAGATACTAGAAGACGTTAGAAAAGAGATCGAAGACGTTGACATGGGGGAAGTCGAGACAGAACTGTTCCCTCCGTGTATCAAGAGATTGTTAGCAGGGCAAAAAGAGGGTAAAAACCTGTCTCACGAGGGTAGATTTGCACTGACAGCTTTTCTCAAAAAAGTCGGACTCTCAGAAGATGAAATAATCGATATATTCAGGGAAGCGCCGGACTTCGATATCGAAATGGCATCCTATCAGATACAGCACATCATAGGTGAGATATCCGGCAAAGAATACACTCCTCCGGGATGTGAAACGATGAAAACCAATGGGATCTGTTTCTCGCCGGACTCACTCTGCGAGCAGGACTGGATGAACCATCCACTCAACTATTATTCGTTCAAAAAGAAAAAGGAAGGCGAAGACAGCGAAGAAGAAAGCTGATCATTTCTCCTCCAGATCGGACCATGTATTCAATCCTCTGAAAATCGCGGTAAGATTCCCGGCTATCCCGAACCATCCCATCAGAAGCTCGAAAAGACCTAATTCATGCTCCATTATTGCGAAGGTTGTCCACCCAGTGCCATAAAAACCAAAATAAAGAAAGGAAAACATGATCAGAAGCACTAGTCTTTCGGCTCTCCCCGCCATGCCCCCGTAATCTCTAGATACTCCGACCGCGTCTGCCTGCGTCCCCATATAACTCGTGAGCAAGACACCGATTATAGCGAATAACCCTATCGAGGTTCTTGAGAGAGGACCTAATGCTATGCCGGATAGGATGAAAACGTCAGCGTAACGATCAAGGGTGTGATCAAGAAAATCTCCTCTCTTCGATGCCTTTCCGGTCAATTTGGCGATCTTCCCGTCAAGAGCATCGAATAGAGAATTCAGCAGGACAAAGATACCAGCTATCAATACATAAAAAGGTTCACGAGATAGGAAGAATAGAACTCCCGCTAGGAACGCGAAAATCAAAGCGATCCAGGAGATAAGGTCGGGGCTCAAGCCGCTAAGTTTTTCCGCTATTGGCCGCAATACCTTATCTGCTTCGTCCCTATATCTGTTCAACACCATCGTTTCTTTAATATATCCTAGTAATAAAATCTATTGCCTCAACAGCAGTTCATGGCTCCAATCGATGGACCCCGGTTCGTAGGCTTTCGTCTTTCCCTTCATTATCTCTTCAACGGAGGATGCTACCTTTGAAGGGTCGCTTCCCGTCGTGTCTATCTCCAACACCTTCTCATTTTTTTCCACCGCCTGGATCAGGATAGTGTCCAATATCTCCGCTTCCAGGTTCTCTTCTATTTTTTTCCAATTCCAACCTTTGTTCTCCATCCTCTCTTCGAGTTCAGAAGGTTCACACCTCAACACGACGGTTGCAGAGACAGGGAGGTAGTGTGAAAGATGACCCTCGATCATATCTATATCGGGGCGTTCTTCTTCAAATATCCGTATCATCTCATCTATCTCCACTTCGAACGTATCTCTTTCAACATCCTCGTCACCGAGCAGATCTTTATCTCTGATGAATTCGTTCAAATCTAGTACGTTATATCCTCTCTCTCTTAATACTTCTGAAACCGTTGTCTTCCCTACGCCCGGAGTTCCCGTCAATGCGGTTGTCATCGTGTATTCAGCAAACTATCGGATATTAGTATTTTCCCACTTTTGCCCACCCCTCTTCCACACCTTTAAATATTCCGCGAGAGATACCTATGCGGATGGAGAGGAACTACCCCGATAAAGAAAAAGACCTTGACCAAAAGATTTACTCCGTTTCCGGGCTGAACCACCTCGTAAAGGCTCTACTGGAGAGAGAGGACGAACTGCAGAATGTTTGGGTCAAAGGAGAGATATCCAATTTCAAACATCACAACGGAAGACATATGTACTTCGTGCTGAAAGATGAAACCAGCGAGATCAACAGTGTGATGTTCAGGTCCCGCAATAGAGAGCTTGACTTCGAACCCGAGGAAGGGATGGAGGTCCTATGCAGGGGAGATATAAGCCTCTATGTAGATCGTGGGCGTTATCAGATAGTGGTCAAAGAGATGATGGTCGGTGGAATAGGTGAGCTTTACCTCGCCTACGAGAAGTTGAAAGAAAAGTTGTCTAAAGAAGGTCTATTCGATGATGAACACAAAAAAGATTTACCGTTCCTGCCCAGAAAAGTGGGTATAGTCACCTCTGGTGAAGGTGCCGCGCTCGAGGACATGTTGAGGGTGTTGAAAGAGAGGTTTGAAAATATCGATGTGGTCGTGGCACCGACCAAAGTTCAGGGTGAGGATGCCGCTGAGGATATAGTGAGATCAATCAAAAAGCTGGATAGATCGGACATAGATGTGATCATAATAGGTCGTGGTGGCGGATCTATAGAAGATCTTTGGAGTTTCAACGAGGAGATCCTAGCGAGAGCTATCTTTGATGCAAAAACTCCCATCGTTTCTGCGGTAGGTCATGAAACCGACTTCTTGATATCTGATTTCGTCGCTGATGAAAGGGCACCGACTCCGACAGGAGCCGCGGAAATCGTAGTTCCTGTAAAAAAGGAGTTGAAACAAAAGGTCAGAGAAAATAAGAGGAGAGCTAAAACGGCTCTGAGGAACGTGATAAACAGTTACAAAGAGAGACTAGAAAACCTTAGGAAAAGTTCCGTTTTCCAGGATCCTGAAAGACTGCTGGAAGACAGATATCAAAAACTAGACGAGAACATAGAGAGACTTGATCTTACATTGGAAAGGTATTTAGAAAGGTATAGAGAGAGGCTTGAGAACAAAAAAGACAGGCTTAACGCCCTCGGGCCGATACAGACCATGAAGAGAGGATACTCCATCGTTATGGATGAGCAAAAACGTGTAGTTTCAAGTGTGGATGAGGTCGAAAAGGAGGACTTACTCTCTATAAATATGATAGATGGAGAGATCACATCAGAAGCGAAGGAGGTCGAAAGATGTCAGAAGAGCTTGAAGAAATAGATGATATTGAAGGATTGGGTTTTGAGCAAGCGCTTGAAAGGCTGGAAAGGATCAACAAAAAGCTCGAAAGGAAAAAGGTCCCATTAGAAAGAGCTATCGACCTATACCAGCAGGGTATGGAACTGATAGAATACTGCGACGAAAGACTGGATGAAGCCGAAGGAAAGATAGAGAAGATGACCAAAGAGAGGAAAGATATAGATGTGGAACGATGATCGCCTCTTTCTCTCAGTAAATGCCCCCAAGTTATATATCACTTATCTTCATAGAGTCTAGCAATAAAATTTACGATGTCTCCCAATGTTAAGTTCTTCGAGGATCCAGAGGCTCTAAAGATCGGACTGGAAAAAACGAGAAATCAAATTTTAGAGCTTCTTAGAGTAAAGGATATGACGATCTCACAGATGTCGGAGGCTCTGAGTAAGGACCAATCTACTATCTACAGGCATGTTAAAAAATTGGAAGAAGCCGGATTTATAAGGGTGAAAGGGGAGAAAAGGGAACACCATATCCCGGAACGGATATACGGAAGGACTGCGGAAGTGTTTTTGATGAGCCCAGAATCGCTAAATTCTGAAGACCCTTCTAGCATAGGTATCCGATGGGAAGAAAAAAACCTCGAGAACTACATAGAATTTTTGGAGGATATTGGATACAAATTGGATAAAAAAGAGAAATTGATCGATCTGTGTGAATATCTGCAAAAATTAGACGCGGAGATCAATAATGAATTGGCTACAACAATCGAGGGGGAAAATGAAATGGATTATTTTTCACTCCTTCAGATCAAATTCCTCGCTGCTCTTATCAAAATAGAGAATCATGAGGACGTAGGAGAATCCATACAGGATATAATCTCTGATTTTGAGACGCCAGAATAAAACAAAATTTAGAGAGGTATAGTTTGGCAATCTAGTTAATCCATATTGCTTGGCTATGACCTATATAGAAACAAGAAACCTTCGGTTTTCCCTGTAAACGATAATCGCTTGGCCAACTTTAGATAGACTAGAAAAACGTTGAACCACCAGATATCTGATATGATGAACGCACTTTCCTCTGCCTCTTATTCTTCTTAGATACCAGCAAAGGTTAAAGAAACAGTTACGAAGAACCCTCTATTTTTTCTTTTAATGCTTCTTCAATAGTATTTTTCAAATCTTTTTCCATCTCATCAGTCAATTTAAAGTCCTTAAGAGGCTTTTTACACTCTCCTCCATCATAACCGCGGAAGTCCATCGCCTTTTTGAGGCCTTTAATCCCATATTTTGCAGTTATCGCTTCATTCAAAGGTATCATCCGAAGTTGGATTTCGACGGCCCTTTCTATGTTTTCTTTTTTATATTCCTGGTAAAGTCGACAACACTCTTCAGGAGCTAGATTGGCTAAGGCTAAAATTCCCCCGGATGCACCTAATATCAATCCACCAAAGATCAGGTTCGCAGTACCAACCATGACATCGAAATTTTCTGAAGAGTTAGAGATATATTTTCCAAGAAGAGAGAAGTCGCCACTGCTGTCTTTCATACCAACAATATTTTCGTGGTCTGATAGGATGGCTATAAGATTTTCAGAGATGGTGATCCCCGTTAATTTTGGCATGTTATAAATTAGGATCGGGATATCCGCATTATCTGCAATATATTCATAATGTTTTTTTAATACGGTGTCAGTCATGAAATCTCCGTAGTAATGTGGAGGTAACACTAAAGCCGCCTCGACTCCGATCTTAGCCATTCGGTTTGTTAGATCAAGTGTTAGTTCTGTACTTTCAAGGCCGGTTCCTGCGATTACCGTTTTGTCTTCAGAACTTTCTTGGAGCACTTTTTTGACTACCTTTATCTTTTCTTCTTTGCTTAGGTAAACAAATTCTCCATTAGACCCTAACGCTAGATAACCACTAAGGTCTGTCTGATTCCAAATATCTAAATTGTGTTCCAATGCTTTCATATCTGGATGCCCTTTTTGGTCAAAAGGAGTTATAATTGGAGGTATGATCCCACTTATCATCTTCTAATCAGCTCGTTAAGAGCAAAAACATAATAATTCTTATACCTTTGGGAACCAAATGGTGTTTTCTGTATAAGAGTCCAATCAGTAGTAATTTTTATATTCCGATGATAGTTTATTTCAAAGTTTATTTGATCTTTTAGGAAACTCCT
>JBKHFH010000085.1:0-5567 GCA_046540335.1 Thermoplasmata archaeon
ATCAAGCCGTTCCATAATCATCTGAATATGTGTGATAAACAGGTTTATTCCATAAACCAAAAAAGACATTAACTATAAAATATATACTCAAATAATGGATAATCAACAAAATAAAGATATAAATTATAGACCTTTATCCGAAAACGAAGCTCATGTTTTAGAATCTATTAGATCGGAAGATATCCTTGTTTTCGGTGTTAATGAGATCAAGGCATTGACGGGTTGGAAAAAAACACGCATTCACAATACTCTTTCTACTCTGAAGAGGAAAGGTCATATCGTGAGGATAAAGAAGGATGCTTACACTCTTGAAGACGAATTTTATGATAAAACATTCGAGGTCATAACTGAAGCTGTAAAACCATCTTACATCAGTCTTTGGACAGCATTATCATATCACGGTTTTACTGAACAGCAGGTGAATGTTATACAGTTGGTCTCTACCAAGCAGTTCGATGATCTAAACGTTAGAAACCAAAAGATTGAAATATCTACATTAAAACCGGAGAGATTTTTTGGATATAAAGACATAGAAGATGCTATAATAGTTGATAAGGAGAAGTCACTAATAGATGGATTGTTCATGCTGCACAAAGTCGGTGGGTTGGAAGAATATGTAAAATGCCTGAAAAACGGTTATGACGAATTAAATAAAGAAACATTTAGAGAATATATCGTAAAATTCGATAACAAGTCGTTGGTATCTAGGATGGGATTTCTCTTGGATGTCCTTGATCTAGCAGACCAGGAATATCTTAACAAGTTTAAAGGAAGCATTTCAAAAAGTTATGTACTTTTGGACCCTCGCGGAGGTTCGATCGAAGCCCATGATAGCGATTGGAAGATAAAGATAAATAGATATATGGAGGCTCTGATATGATATCGAGAGAGAAGTTGAGAGATATCAGTAAGAAAACGTCGCTTCATCTGTATCAGCAGGAGAAAGATTATCTAATAAAGCTATTTCTGTTCAATTATTTCAGGAAATACGATAATGTGGTCTTCAAAGGGGGAACATGTCTTAGATATCTATATGGAACAGAACGCTTCAGTGAGGATATAGACCTTAACTTGAGGGTCGATCCTGATCAGTTCAAAAAAGAAGTAGAAAAGATCCTAGAAGAATTCGAAAATATAGGGATCGATAACGGTTTTATCAAAGAAGAATTATTCGAAGAAGCCTATACGTGTGAGATATGGTTCTATGGTCCTCTATACCAAGGAACTAATCAAACACAAAATAAATTCAGATTGGACGCGGGCGAGAGAGGAGGGACTTTACTGGAGCCTAAGTGGAGGTTGATCGATTCCGAATACCCCGAGACTAGAAGGAAGTTTCTCGTACAAGCTATGGATGAAGATGAACTTCTAGTCGAGAAGGTCATAACTCTGCTCACAAGATCTAAAGGTAGAGATCTGTACGATGTCTGGTACCTTTTGATGAGCGACATGATTATCTCCAGCGAACTTTTTGAGAAAAAATTGAAGAAACTTTTAGAGGAATATGGTTTTCAGGATGACTTTTCGTGGGATTCATATCCATCGGAGGAGGAATATACTGAGGACATGGAGAGATTGATCCCACAGTTAGTACCGTATTCTCAGGTGAAAACAGAGGTCAAAGATCATATCGAAGACTTAAAAGAAAAAGTTTCGTTAGATATTTAGATACATAGATCATGCCCAATATAATAATGCCCGGGAGGAAAAGAATTGAGCACAAAATGCTTGAAAAGGGACGGTACATCTTTCGCCTTTGCTTCTATGGACGATTCTACCGATTCAGACTTCATCTAGAAACATATAGACCCGTTCTTCCCTCCGGCTGATCCTGAAGAATAAAATATATGACAATCCATATCAAAAAATCAAGCTCTTTTCACGGACCCCTGTGCATATAGTTGAGCCTAGTTCTGGGATCATTGATCTCTTTCCTCAACCTTTTTCGGCTGACGAAGGATCTCGGTTCAGAACTTTCAGGTTCTCCCAAGACATCCTTTACCCATCCTTCGTCCTTTGTCATATCGACGATCTTTTCCCTTTCAAATTTCTTATCGAGGTCCTTGATGATTTTTTCCGTGTAGAAATTCTGTGTCTTTCTTGGATTTACGACTGCGTAAGAGTTGGGTGTAGATGCCAGATCAAGGAGTCGATTGTTGTTCATCAGACCGTCGACGATATTCCGGAAGTACCTTCCGTGCTTGAGACGTTTTATGGTGGCTTTATCTATGTAGGGTAGCATATCCTTCAAAAATTTTGATAGATTCACCCTGTTCGTGTTTTTGTAAGTCTCCCACCTATCGTTGAATTCTTTTTTGATGAAAGCTTCTCTACCTACAGTGTCTCTTATAGTTTTAGACTTGAGGAAAAATGGTCTACTCTGAAGCTTTCTATCTACCTTTTTGAATTCCTCTAGAGATTCCTTTTTAAGGTGAGTAAGTTTAAGATAATCGGTTTGGTTATTCGCCTTATAGTTAAAATTCCGGTATGACCTTTTCTTGCTATATTTACTAATGATCGATTGGTTGATCTCGATCAATTGCAATTCTCTTATCTGTATTTCCATAGGTCATTAATAATCATCGAAATTGACTTACTTAATTGTTTGGGTATCGCCGTTTATATCAAATTTTGGAGATATTCACATGAAATAAAAAACATACATAAAAATAAAAAGAGAGTAAAAAAGTTTTAAATAATAGTTATAAAATTTAACTTCATGCATCTGACGAACACTGAAAAGATAGAGGGAAAAGAGATAGAAGAAGATCTCGGCCTGGTAAGAGGGAACACAGTCAGAGCTAAGAACGCTTTGAGGGATATCACGCAGGGCATCAGGAACATCTTCGGCGGGGAACTGAAAGCTTATTCCGACCTGATGACCGACGCAAGAGAGGAAGCACTGGGTAGGATGGTACAAGAGGCCCGGAGACTTAACGCGGACGCTGTAGTGAACGTGAGATTCATGACATCCAAGATCACAGGAGGAGGTGCCGAGATACTCGCATATGGAACAGCGGTAAAACTCAAAAATCCTCCTAGAAAATCTCAAGATACCCCCTCGAAAGAGACGCCACCTCCGCCCCCTTCAGATTTCTAGTAAAAATCTGTTAACGATCTAAAAACAAAAGCCTGTTATTCTTCACCCGGGGTAAAATCTTCTGTCAGATCCCTTTTACAGTACTTACACCATGCGGCGTCAGTTGGGATCCTCTCGCCACAGTAAGGACATCTTCTGGTAGAGCCTTTATTGAATTCTCTCATCAGGAGAAAGATCAGAACTGCAAGCAGTAGAAGGAAGAGTATGAAGAGAGATACACAGATCAGAAAAGTAAGTTGAAAGAAAGGTACTCCGACATTCCATGAATTGATCGAATTGTTCTTTATAGAAAAAAAACCTAAAATCAATCTAAGGAGTTGTTTCTCTATCATCGAGATTTACCTCATGGAATACGGGTTTTTGAGCCGTTTCCAAGGCTCATCCTGTCCGCTCGTACATCTTCACCGCAGCTTCTACCGCATTCTTTGCGCGCTCGATCCTTTCCTCTGCCTGCATCCTGCTCATACCAGGCCCAGTGATTCCGAGCGTTACCGGCTTATCGTATTCAAGTTCTAGATCCGTTATCTTTCTCGCGGCTTGAGACATCACCGTTTCATCATGCTCGGTCTCGCCCTTGATGACAGTCCCAAGGGTCACAACACCATCGATATTTTCCTTTTTCAAGAGATTCTTTATGCCGAGAGGCATGTCGAACACACCAGGAACGCGCAGCACTTCTTCCACTTCAGCACCCAGAAATTCTGCGTGCTCTTTTGCTCGTTCCAACATCATCTGGTTTATATCATAATTGAACTCAGAGACAACTATTCCTAATTTCATATCTTCTACCATATCTTATCACCTTAAAGGTCCTACGTCGGGATATCCTTCTCTTGCTCCTTGCCCGGCTTTTTTCTCTAAACGTTCGGGTCTGAACAGCAGATCGTAAGTGTTCACCGCGTGCTCTCTAGCCCTCTGATCCGCTAGATCCTTCAGCTCTTTCTCGTCTTCGGCCTCATCTTCATGTACGAAGACCTCTATTATATGGGTATCGGTCTCTAATTCCTCGTACAGTAGAGCTTTTGAAGCTTGGTCGGCGCACTGCTTGTCTATCGGTTCCGGCCCGGGCATTCCTAAGGCCATGACGATATCACAGCCCTCATCGATAAGCTTTTTGCAAGCTATAGCGAGATCCTTGATACCGGGAACAGTGTACCTTTCGATCTCGTATCCAGTTCCAGTTTTAGAGAGCTCATCTAAGACGCTCTCATACATATCGTATCTAGCAAAAGTGGTATCTGCGATACCTATCTTTTTCATCTAATCCTCCTCTTCTTCCGCCTTTTCTAACTCTTTCTTCATGCCGTACCAATCTATGATCTTCCTTATTATATATCTAGTGCTGTCGAGTTCGTGACTGTGGTGTGACATCCTTCTGACTTCTATATCGTCCATCCCTCTGACTCGCAGATCCTCTTTTAATTTCTCTTCCTCATGTCTCTGATCATATCCTAGTGCGATTATGTCTGGGTCGACTTTCTCAACGGTGTCGAACTTGTCCTCCTGACTACCAATGATAGCTTTATCCACTGGTTTCAACGCACCGACCATCTCTCTTCTTACTTCTTCGTCCATCAAGGGTTCGTGCTTGTGTTCCCTGACCGTTTCATCGCACGCGATGACCACGATGAGTTCGTCTCCCATCTCTTTCGCTTCCTGAAGATAGTGAAGATGCCCGAGATGGAGCAGATCGAAAGTACCGGCTGCCATCACTCTGGTTTTAGACATAATTATCCTTCAACTCTTCCTTTATCTTCTTACCTTCTATCAGAGGGATGTCGTTTTCTTCTCCATATACTCTAGCTTCTTCTTCACTTAGACTGTCCCCCTGGTCCGAAAGCATCTCGCATATAGTCATGCTTGGATAAAGATCTGTCAATGTCAGGAGAGCGGTCGTCAGTTCCGTATGTCCCTCTCTTTGAGCCACAAGACCTTCTGTAGCATTCAACAGGAAAACATGGCCCGGGGTTCTGAATTCTTCTCCGAACTTTTTTTGTGCTTCTTCTTTGGAGAGATCCAGTATCTCTTCACCGAGTTCGGCAAATCTCTGGATAGTAAGCGCTCTGTCTATATCGGTGATGCCTGTGAAGGTATCTCTGTGGTTCACAGTGAGAGAAAAGGTAGATCTTTCATCGTATGGGATATCATCGGCCTTCATGTGCGAAAGCAGAGGATAGTCATCTGTAATCTTATCGAAGACATCGCTCAGATAGGGCAGTTCCAGGTTTTTCCATGTCTTAGGCGGGACTGTGACGCAGATGAGCCCTCCGGCATCTCTTCTCAAAGTTCTGATCTTCTGAGGCGTTATCTTTTCAGAAGGAGTCACAAGATCCACTTCGTCCTCTCTTTCATCGGCATCATACACCATCACAAGATCGCCGTTTTCCAATCTCTCTGTTATATATTCGAGTTCTTCGTTCATCGTTCAATTCAAGGATATCGATTTATAATAGAGTTTTGGTCATCG
>JBKHFH010000086.1:0-5492 GCA_046540335.1 Thermoplasmata archaeon
CCTAAAACAGAATTTTTTTATACTAGACTATTAGTCTTTCTTCAGGTTGGTAATTATGACTAAATATGTCTATTCCTTTGAGGAAGGTAGTGCTGAGATGAAGGACTTATTAGGGGGTAAAGGGTCAAATCTTGCTGAAATGACCACCATAGGATTAAATGTCCCTCCGGGATATACAGTTACTACAGAGGCATGCTTAGAGTATCTAGACGAAGGTAAATTGACCGAAAATATAAAAGAACAGATGAAGAACAAGATGGAAAAACTGGAGGAACAGATGGATCAAGAATTTGGCGATCCGGAAGATCCGTTATTGGTTTCGGTACGATCCGGTGCGGCCGTATCGATGCCGGGTATGATGGATACGATCTTGAATCTTGGACTCAATGACGAAACCTTACAGGGGTTAGTGGAAAAAACCGATGAAAGATTCGCTTATGACAGTTACAGACGATTCGTCAATATGTTCGGCGAAGTCGTCCGAGGTATCCCACACAGAGAATTCGAAGAGATAATGGACGAAGTGAAAGAAGAAAGAGGTGCAGATAACGATGTGGATCTCAACGCAGAAGGGATGAAAGAAGTCACCGAGAGGTACAAAGAGTTGGTAGGTGACATACCTTCCGATCCATGGGAACAGTTGATGGAGGCTACAAAGGCCGTTTTTGCTTCTTGGGACAACGAAAGAGCTAGAAGATACAGAGACCTGAACGATCTACCCCATGATATGGGTACCGCGGTGAATGTACAAACCATGGTTTACGGTAATACCGGCAAGAACTCCGGCAGCGGTGTAGCGTTCACGAGGGATCCCTCAACAGGTGAAAACAAGATCTACGGCGAATTCTTAAGGAATGCGCAGGGGGAAGACGTGGTAGCTGGAATCAGAACACCACTTGCTATATCAGAGCTTAAAGAGATGTGGCCAGATATCTATGAAGAATTGGAAGATGTCTGTGAAACTCTGGAGGAAGAGTACAAAGATATGCAGGATCTCGAATTCACAGTAGAGGATAAAGAACTCTATATACTGCAGACCAGAACTGGAAAAAGGACTCCCAATGCAGCGGTCAAAATAGCCCATGATATGCACGAAGAAGGTATCATCAGTAAAGAGGTCGCACTTCTACGAGTCGAGGGCGATCAGATAGAAAAGATACTACATAAAAGGATAGATCCCGAAGCTGAATTGGAGAAATTGACTCAGGGACTGAACGCCTCCCCCGGTGCAGCCACCGGAAAAGTCGTTTTCGATACTGATGAGGCTAAAAAAAGGGGAGATGAAGGTGAATCAATAGTTCTAGTAAGAAAAGAGACGACCCCCGAGGATATACACGGTCTTGCGGCGGCCGAAGGAGTTTTAACCAGCAGAGGTGGGATGACCTCTCACGCAGCGGTCGTAGCTAGAGGTATGGGAAAGCCCTGCGTAGCTGGAGCGGAAGAGATAGATATCGATCTTGCTAATGAATACTTCGAAGTTGACGGTAAAAAGGTTGAGAAAGGAGATATAATAACGATCGATGGGACGACAGGAGACGTGATACTTGGCGAAGCACCTTTGATAGAACCAGAATTCACTGACGAATTCAAAAACCTCTTGGACTGGGCCGACAAAATAAGGAAGATGGGTGTTTGGACAAACGCCGATACACCGGAAGATGCTGAAAAAGCAATAGAGTTCGGCGCTGAAGGTGTAGGTTTGTGTAGAACGGAACACATGTTCTTCGAACCGGAAAGATTGGAAGTGATGCAGGAATTGATAATTTCAGATGATGACGATCAGAGAAAAAGTGCATTGGATCAATTGATGCCCATGCAAAAAAAGGATTTCAAGGAACTTTTCAGAGTGATGGACGGTCTCCCCCTCACGATCCGATTGTTGGATCCACCTCTCCATGAATTCGCTCCCACCGAGAAAGAAAGCCAGGAAGAGTTAGCGGAAAGATTAGATATAGATGTAGATGTCGTAGAAAATAAAGTGGAGAGATTGAAGGAAGCTAATCCGATGTTGGGCCACAGAGGTTGTCGATTGGGCATAACCTTCCCTGAGATCTACAAGATGCAGGTAAAAGCCATATTGGAAGCAGCGCTAGAGGTCCAGGAAGAGGGCATAGAGGTAGAGCCCCATATAATGGTTCCTTTAGTGGGTAAGGTCGAAGAACTGGAGAATGTCAAGGAGAAAGTTGTTGAACCGGTGGAAAAAGAGGTTTTCAGTGAAGAATATGAGGTCGATTATGATGTTGGAACTATGATCGAGGTGCCTAGAGCTGCGATCACCGCAGATAAGATCGCAGAGGAAGCGGATTTCTTCTCATTCGGGACCAATGATCTCACACAGATGGGCTTTGGATTCAGTAGGGACGACGTTGGTACTTTTGTTCCGAATTATCTAGACGAGGGTATCCTGAATGAAGATCCTTTCCAAGTATTAGATACAGAAGGCATAGGTGAACTGGTCCAGATGGGTACGAAGAAAGGTAGACAGGTGAAGGAGGACCTTTCGGTCGGTATCTGTGGAGAGCACGGCGGAGAACCTTCTTCAGTAAAATTCTGCTACCGCTCTAACCTTGATTATGTCAGTTGTTCGCCATACAGAGTTCCAGTGGCTAGAGTAGCGGCAGCACAAGTGGTTATCGAGGATGAGAAAGAAGTGGATGAAGGCGTAGAAGGTTACTGAAACCTACAGTCCTAAAAAATCTTTTTCTCTTTTAGTCGCTCGGTTTCACATCTTTTTCTCTTTTTTCCACTTTTCTAAAGCGTTTATGCGTCTGTTCGAACCCCAATTTTTTGTAGAATCTCTCTACGTCTGGGTTTCCCATGTTTAGATGGACGGTCGCTCCTACATCCTCTGGTAATACCTTTTTAGTGAGTTCACTACCTATGTCTATTCCCTGGAATCCTTCCTCGACTGCGATGTGACCGATGTGAAATTTATCAAAAAAGGGGGTGTAGACTCCTACAACCACCCCAACGAGCTTTCCCTCGTGATAGGCTCCGAGTACTCTACCTTTCTTGAAACAATACTCTACATCTCTATCTAAAATATCTCTTGAGATGAATTCATTGAGATATTCGTGGAGTAAATTCACTGAAGCATCGATCTCTTTTTGATCTACTGGTCCCCCATCTAGCCTTCTATATTCTATCTTTTCTGAGTTCATCTTGCCCTCTTTACTCTTGGTTTCCCATTGATAAAGTTTTCTTCTATCTTATCTGCTATTTTAGTCGGTCTTCCCAGAAGTGCATCCTCAGTAGGAATACCATACTTTTCCTCGTATTTTCCTATCCACTCCTCTACGTCGATACCGTTTTCATGATTTATCCCGATAGATATAACTGAATCGGGATAGAAGAATTCTATCGTTTTTTTCTCATCTTCCAGGTTGGGCGGATCGAATTCCGGGAGCCCGTCTCTTTCTTCTCGCCCAGGTGCATGTATAAGTACTACCCCGTGAGGATGCACCCCTTTCATGAGAGCGAGTGGATTACCTCCCTGGGGATGGGCTATAGCCGCCTGTCCTTCCACTATTATCACATCATGATCTTTTTCTGTAGAAGCTCTCCATACCACGTGCTCAGTTTCTCCGCTCAGGAAGTCACCTCTGATACCGTCTAAAGGAAACCCGTACTCTGCACCCTGCATCATACCTGTTTGGCCTGTAGCGACGAAAGCTGGATTATAGCCTCTATCTATCAACTCCTTACATAGCTCGATGCAAAAAGTCCTTTTTCCTATCGCACAGTCAGTTCCAGAAACGAGTATTCGAGGGGGATCATCTACATCCCTGAGTTTCCCTGTGAAAAAGTTTGGGTGTTCTGGCTCTTTTCTTACATCCCAAATATCGACACCGTGCTCTTCGGCCTTCTTTTTGAATTCATCCTCTTCGGATATGTGGTCATGGCAACCGTGAATTATATCCATCTTATTTTCCATCGCCTTCAAAAAGACATCTTTCTTATCGTAAGGAAAAGCTCCGCCATCTCTAGCTATACCGTTTATGAAAGCTTTCGGTTCTTCATCTAACTTTTCAAGAGCCTCTTCGAGATCATCGAAGATAGGTATTTTTTCTTTCACATCATCTAGCACTTCGCTTACGTACTCTTCATCTCTAGTGGAATCCAACACCCCTATAATTTCATACTTCTCTGAGAACCGGACTAAACCGTTAGCTGTTTTACCATCAAGTTTTCCAAACCCATCTTCTGCATATATCAAAGCGGGTACTTTTTCATCTATATCGAACATCTTTGACACCTGAATTCAAGACCATTTCATAGACTTAACAAGTTTTATTCCTCCCCAGGTATTTATAGATGACGGCTACATCGAGGAGAGTGGAGGCTAAAATATATTATTCGATTGAAGGTTTTTCATACAGAGACTATAATAATCCGTACTAATAGTTCTACCTTTTTTATAGAAGAATGCAGTTATGTTTTATTATGCATTAGTTTATTTTGTTTGGATAAAATCCATCTGATTTAGATAAAAAATTTTAAATACCCTTGGTACTTATCGACTAGCGTATTAGATAGCGTATTAGATAGCGTATCAGAAGGAGGTATGAAAAGTTGGAATATAGCGGCAGTGGAAGTCAAAGAATTGGGCAGAATTTTTCCACGGGAGAAAACAAGATAAAGGAAGCTGTAAGAAAAAGAGATGAGAGCGATAGGATAATGTCTCCTCTCTGGATCCTATCACCCCTCTTAGCAGGAGTCGTTTTCACATTGGCTATAATTCTTGCATGGGGACTAGGACCTTTATTTGGTTCTGTGCTGGAAGGTGCTCCGGGCATCGCTTTGATAATCATTGCTTTCGTCCTGTATATTTTTCTCATAGCTTATCCCTGGTATTTGATGATCAAGCGGCGGACTGAACATTTTAAAAGGGATCATCTTTTGATGAACGGTATAATCGAGTGGCTTGATGAGAAACAGTCTGAAACCGGTGCTAATCTAACACAGGAGATGGCTACTCTCCGATCTATAGCGTCCGAAGCAAATTCTGAGGAGTCTGAAAAGAATCCTATTTTGTATACTATACTCGCCCTCGTTATACCATATATCGGCATTCTTTATGTACTGTACTTTTTGATGAAGGATGTGTACGAACATCATCAAAGGATAACTGCCTTTATGGAAAATACCCAGAGAGCTAGTAATAAAGTTGGAGAGTCTATCGTGGTTCCATCATGGAAGACGATAGAAAAAAGAAGTTTCGTTATTTACTTCATAATCTCGTGCATATGCGGTATATTCATGTATTACTGGATGTACACGATAATTAGAGATTACAACCAACACTTTAAGAACCAGTGGAGATTTGAAGATCAACTTTTGAATGGATCATCTATTGCAACTGGTGGCGGCGCCGGAGCTGGATTTGGTGGTCAATATCGACGATCGGATCAACAGCAGCAAGGTAAGTGGGAACAATCGGAACAGCAGCAGTCGGACCAACAGGACCAAGGTAAGTGGGAACAACCGGAACA
>JBKHFH010000087.1:0-5455 GCA_046540335.1 Thermoplasmata archaeon
TTGCTCGAAAATAAAAATGGAGAGCTCAAAGGAGATTACACGAAAAAGATCCAAAAATTCTGCTCGAACCTGCCTGACTTCTGAGATAACCATAGCCGAAGGTAGAAAAAATAATCCGATGACTTATTAGATCAGCTTATATTCTTTCTCAACAATCTAAAAACGATCAGCGGATAACGGCCGCATTTTCCAAAGAAGCCAAACATCTCTATATCCTCTTGATTTCCTATGCTTTCCCACTGGATTCAACTTTGCCTACGGATAAATGATCTATGGATATATCATCCGATCTTTAGCAAGAATTTCTTCTTCAAATATATCACTGAGTAAGATTCAGTGGAAATTGAAAACTTATGGTATTCTCGACTGAAAGCGTCTAATTTACTCGCATACAAATCTTTTATACGTAGTTCCATATAGTGTCTCGATGGCCTCAAACGAATCCTATATTCTCGCTCTGGACGAAGGAACAACCAGTGCTAAATCGTTCGTTATCGGTTCAGAAGGTGAGATCGTAGGCGAAAGCCAAAACTCTTTCGAACAGTACTTTCCTAATCCAGGATGGGTTGAACACGATCCTGAAGAGATTTGGAATATGCAACTTAAATCTTCTAAAGAGGCTTTGAAAGATGCTGGAGTTGAAGCTAGAGATATATCTGCCGTGGGCCTCACAAATCAGAGAGAGACCACTATATTATGGGATAAAGACACAGGAAAACCCATTCACAACGCGATAGTTTGGCAGGACAGACGGACTACAGAGATCGTTGAAGAGATAAAAGAAAATCACTTCGATCTGATACACGAAAAGACCGGTTTGATCCCCGACTCTTACTTCTCGGCACCTAAGATAAAGTGGCTTATGGAGGAGAAAAATAATATCGAACGGAAAGTAAGGGAGAGAAACATAGTATTCGGAACGATAGACTCCTTTTTGATCTATAGATTGACCGGGGGAAAAGTTCACGCTACCGATCCTTCTAACGCCTCTAGAACGATGCTTTTTGATATAGAAAAGCTGAGATGGGACAACGAACTATTAGAGTTGTTCGATCTGGAGGATGTTCTGTTACCTGAAGTCAAAGGATCATCGCATCTTTACGGTTATACCGAGGAAAAATTGTTCGGAGAAGAGATACCTATCTGCGGATGTATAGGCGATCAACAGGCCGCCCTTTTCGGACAGTCGTGTTTTGAGAAAGGGATGGTGAAGAATACTTATGGTACGGGAAATTTCGTTCTCAAGAATACCGGGAAGGAGATCCGCCGTTCTCAAAATCTTTTAACTACCATCTCTTGGAGTATAGACGGAGATGTAGAATACGCTTTAGAGGGAAGTGTGTTTATCGCCGGGGCGGGCATCGAATGGCTGAAAGACTCTCTGGGTATTTTTGAGGAGTTCGACGAAGCTGAGAAACTAGCCCGATCTGTAGATGACTCAGAAGATGTATATTTCGTCCCTGCCTTCGTAGGTCTCGGAGCTCCATACTGGGATCAGTACGCTAGAGGGACTATAACTGGCATGACTAGGGGAACTCACAAGGCACACTTAGCTAAAGCAGCTCTCGAAGCCATGGGATATCTCTCTCAAGACGTGTTGAAGGAGATGGAGGAGGAATCCGGGATAGACGTGGAAGAGATAAGGGCCGACGGTGGAGCAGCTAAAAACGACTTTTTGATGCAGTTCCAGGCCGATATAGCCGATAAAAGAGTTCTGAGACCGAAAAATCTGGAAACGACCTCTCTAGGAGCTGCTTACATGGCGGGATTAGAAGTGAAAGTATGGGAAGACAAAGACGAGCTCGAAAGTTTATGGTGTGTTGACAAAGTTTACGATCCTCGGATGGATGAAGAAGTAAGAAGGAAATTTTATGAAGGTTGGAAAAAAGCTGTAGAAAGATCACTCGGATGGGCAGAAGATAGAGACGGGGTGAGTACTGAAGATGAATAAAGTGATAATAATCGGAGCTGGGATAACTGGATCATCGATAGCGAGGGTTCTGAGCAGATATAAGGATCTAGAAGTGTCATTGATCGAGAAAGAGATAGATGTAGGATGGGGAGCTACTAAAGCGAATACCGGAATCATCCATCCCGGGCACGAAGATGATCCTGAGAAGTATCCTTTGAGAGCCGAACTCTGCGTGAAAGGCAACAAGATTTGGCACGAGTGGGCGGAAGACCTAGATATCCCAGTGATATGGCCGGGAGAGCTGATGTTGGCTAGCGACGAGGAAGAACTCGAGATATGTAAAAAGTATAAGGAGATCGGTGAAAGGAGCGGAGTATCTGGCCTAAAGATTGTAGAGAGAGAAGAATTGGAAGATCTGGAACCGATGGTGAGCGATGATTCAAAATATGCGCTTTGGGCACCGACAGCCGGTGTTATAGAGCCATGGGAAGCTGTTATAGGTGTGGTGGAGAACGCTGTAGATAATGGTGTAAATATCCATCTGAATACCGAAGTTCAGGATATAACGGTGGAAAATGACCGAGTCAGAGCTGTAATGACTGATAAAGGAAAGATAGAAGCGGATATCGTGATAAATTCTGCTGGACTTTTCGCCGACGAGATATCTTCGATGGTTGCTGTCAACGAAATCGATATAAAACCGAGAAAAGGGCAGTACTATATCTTTGACGAAGATGTGGAAGAGAAGCCTAGCAAGATACTCCACCCGACTCCCACTGAGAAAACGAAGGGGGTTTATGCGGTCCAAAGCGGGGAAGGCAACCTGATGCTGGGACCCACTGCGGAGGACCTACCTAAAGAGCACAAAGATGAAAGATCTACGTCAGAAGATGGTCTTGATTTTATATGGGAGAATTCTAAGGACCTTTTGAGAGAATTACCGGAAAAAGATCGCGTCTCTAAGACATTTGCAGGTCTTAGACCTGAACCACCTAAAGGGAATTACATTATCAGTAGTTACGACGAAGTTCACGGATTCGTTAATGCGGCTGGAATACGCTCTCCCGGTTTGACTGCAGCTCCCGCCATAGCAAAGAAGGTCAGAGATATCTTGAGAGATGATCTCGGTATTGATCTGATAGAAGATAAAGACTGGGATCCCAAAAGAGAGGGGATCACAAGGTTCTCGGAACAGAGTGATAAAAAAAAGGAGAGACTTATAGAAAAATATAGCGATTACGGCAGAGTGATCTGCATGTGCAAAGAAGTAACGAAGGCAGAGATACTTGAAGCGGTGGAGAGAAAGAAGAGGTTAGGTGACGAAGTATCGTTGGATAGCGTAAAATTCAGAACTTTAGCACTCTTCGGTTTCTGTCAGGGCTCTTACTGCAGAGCGAAGATAGCCGAGATATTGTCCGAAGAGTTAGATGTGGCCATCTGGGATATAGATGTCAGAGGCAAAGGCACTGAATACGGGATAGGTGACGTAAAAGCTCTCCAGGATGAGGGGGAGTGTGGTTGATATGAAGGAAAAAGTCTATGATACTGTGGTTATCGGAGCAGGCCCGGCCGGTTTATCTGCTGCTGCGAGGTGCGAGGAGCTAGGTTTAGATGTATTATTAATCGAGAGTAAAGAGAAGATCGGCGGCATCCCGTTACAATGCACACACCCCGGATTTGGTAATTTTTACTATGATGCAAACCTTACCGGTACTGAATTCGCTGAAAGATCGAAAAAGAGACTTGACAGAGTGGACTTGGACTGTATGAGAGAGGCCCATGTTACCTCTATCCGTGATATCTCAAAGATGGAAAAGAGGGTTGAATTGGTCAGTCCTGAAGGCTTATTCTCTATAAAAACTAAAACGATCATCTATTCGACCGGAGCGAGGGAAAGACACAGATTCGAGACCGGCAAACAGGGAGATAGACTGACCGGCGTATATACCGCTGGAGAAGCACAGACGATGATGGATATATATGGAGTCATGCCGGGAAAGAGAGTAGTGATCGTGGGCTCAGGAGATATAGGCTTGATAATGGCAAGAAGATTCGCCCTGGAGAATGCAGAGGTGATAGGCGTTATAGAGATGCTACCCTATCCCATGGGTCTGACCAGGAACGTTGTACAGTGTCTGCATGATTTCGACATCCCTCTTCATACCCAAAAGATGGTGAAAGAGATTCGTGGAGATAAAAGAGTGGAGAAAGTAATAACCGTTGTTCTGAACGAGGAGTTGGAAGTGATACCTGAGTCCAAGGAGAGCATACAATGCGACACCGTTGCGCTAGCTACTGGTTTGATACCCTATACCAAAAAATTGGATGAGCTCAGTGTCGATAAAGATCCGCATACTCAAGGACCGGTAGTTAACGATTTTTTGGAGACCAGTTTACATGGTATTTTCGCCGCTGGGAACGTGCTGGCGATCAACGATTACGTGGACTTTGCTGCATATCAGGGCGAGAGGGCCGCGGAAGGCGTCGAGCAGTATATTGAAAATGAAGGACTACCGCGTAATGATATGATAGAGATAAAGAGAGGAAGGAACATCCGGCTTGTGGTTCCTCATCTTCTGAGTGGAAACGACGATGTTACTCTCTACGCCAGAGTAAAAAGACCCGAACCTAACGTAGATATCGTGATACCCGAGATAGGTGAAAAGATAAAGTCAACTTCTGTGAACCCGGGAGAGATGATGAGGCTGGAGGTCCAGAAGGAAGATTTAGAAAAGGTAGGCAGTGAGATCACGATAGAGGTGAAGGGATGAAAAGAGAAGAAACGGTGACCTGTATCATGTGTCCACTTGGATGCAAAATAAAAGTCGAGTTAGAAAATGATGAAATAAAAGATTTAGTGGGTCATGCCTGTGAAAACGGGATGGAATATGCAGAGCAGGAGGTTTCTTCACCAACAAGGACGGTGATGAGTGTTGTCAAATGTGTGAAAGGTGATTATCCGACGGTATCAATTAAGACTAGTGAACCCGTTAAGAAAGACAAGATAGATGCGGTGATGGGAGCCGTAAGTAATATAGAAGTCGAGGCTCCTGTGCGTGTAGGAGATAAAATAATCGAAGACGTTTGTGGTTTAGGTGTTGATATAGTAGCGACTAGAAATGTGGAAAGAGATCAGGAGTAAGTCTCTATCCATTCGATTATCTCATCGTGGAATTCGTCTTTCCACTCAGGGTCGTTGAATATCTCGTGATATGCACCCTCGAATTTTCTTAATTTTTTATCCTCCGTTCCGAGCTCATCGATGAATCTTTCCGCTCCTTTTAGGGGTGTTATTTTATCTTCAGTCCCAGCCAGTATCAGTAGAGGAACATCTATCATATCTTTTTTATCATGAGCTGTTTTCATGTGATCGAATAGATCCCTGAGGAGAGCTAGAGATACCTGATCATTGACCATATCATCCCTCTGTACTTTTTTCTAGCTTTTTCGCTTCGGGTAACATCTTCGATCTCGAAAGAATTGGATATCGTTTTCTTCAGGAATAGATATGAAAAAAAGGAGACAAATTTGACGGCTATTAAT
>JBKHFH010000088.1:0-5167 GCA_046540335.1 Thermoplasmata archaeon
TCTAATTAGCTAAAAGTTCGGGTGTAAAACTCATGAATATTTTGTCGAAAGTATTGTCCTTAAAAGGTAGTAAACAGCATCGGCGTATATGAGATCAACATTTTGTAATGAATTTTAAGTGAAGAGTTTTCCCGGAGTCATCCGACACATTTCTAGAGATATATCTATTCCAACCATCCTTCCTTCTTTTCCAACCTGGGCTACGATCTAACTTAAAGCATGACCGGTTCCAAAACCGATCTCTAGAACTCTTTCTTCAGATTTTATCTCAAAGTGATTTAGAGCCATGTCTCTATATTTTTCTTGAATACCATTGTATATAATCGTAATGACATAAAATCCTGTCATGATGTTTTTTTGCTTCAGTTATTTTTCGCTAGATAGTGCTTATCTCTTCATAGGGATCTTCATCAACACACATCTGTCCATCATAATATAAATACCTAAATGAGAGCATATGAGATTTTTAATTACGCGTATCTAACCGAAGGTTATTTAGACACCCATTCTGTCTATGGAAAGATACTAATATTGTATAAATATTCGAAACTTAGAAGGATAATTATAGGTGAAAAAAATGGCAAAAACAGATCTATCGGATGATAGGGGACTTACAGAAGAACAAAAACTATTCAAAGAGAGTATTGCTGATTGGGCAGAAAGAGAATTCCCTTTGGAGCGAGTCATCAAAATAAATAGAGAAGGGCATCCCTTCCCAGAAGATATCGTGGAAGGTTTAGCCGACCTTGGAGTTATAATGGGTACGGTGCCGGAAGAACACGGTGGGATGGGCCTAAGCTGGGAGGATCAGGTTGTTATAGCAAATCAGATTGGTTATATAGATCCCAGCATCGCTACCGCAGCTGGCTTTATGGCAGTAGAAACCGGTTGGGGTTTCACGATCAACAGACATGCTAATGAAGAGATACGAGAAAAGTACATAAAACCTGCAATACAGGGAGACAAGTTCGTTGGAATAGCCACGACTGAACCCAAAGGAGGTTCCGACGTCGCAAGTCACGAATCTACCGCAGAAAAAGACGGAGATGAATGGGTGCTAAACGGTGAGAAAACATTCATCAGTGGCGTCGTAGAATGTAGAAGAATGGGAGGAGGATACTGGGTCAACGCTAGAACTGGTCCGCAGGTAGAAGGCGCCCCTCATAAGAACATGACTTCTTTCTTCGTTCCTATCGATTCAGACGGATTAGAAGTTCAGGAACCATACGACGACGCAGGTAGAGGTTCGCTCTCTACATCGGGCTTCACGATGAACAACGTCAGGATTCCTGAGGATTATATGCTCGGGGAAGAGGGTAAAGGATTCTATTATACCATGGAAGGTTTCGATAATGCTAGAATTATGATCGGTGCTAGCGCTGTTGGAGTTACTAGACGCATTCTAGAGGAAGCGGCAGATTACATCAAAGAAAGAGAAACTTTCGGCAATCCACTGGCAAAATATGAAGGTATACAGTTCCCTTTCGTGGAAAGATACACCGAGATGGAAGCTAGTGATCTGATGGTGAAGAAGGTTGCTGAGATGCAGAACACGAGATACGAAGAAGCAGGCTGGGGTGAGAAAAAGAGTGAACCGAAAACCTACAGCCCTACCGAGATAGCAAAATGGATATCCATGATAAAGTATAAAATACCTCATCTCGCTAAAGATACCGCCGATGACGCCATGCATTGGCTAGGTGCTGCTGGTTACAGTTCTGAGTACATCTTCGAAACCGCCTGGAGAGGAGTTATGTCCTACTGCGTCGGTGCTGAAGGTGGTGCAAATATCCAGAAAATAGTCATAGCTAGAGAGACGCTTGGGAAGGATTACATACCTTACAAATAGGTGATCGTGTGAAATTCGTAGTCCTAGTCAAGCAGGTCCCCGATACTACCGAAGTAGAAGTGGACGAGGAAACCGGGACGATCATAAGAGACGGGGTACCCTCCACTTTAAATTCTTTTGACGAATTCGCACTCAATCTCGCGGTGGGCTTAAAAGAGGATATCGAAGAAGAAGTAGAGATAATCGCGTTAACTATGGGACCGCCTCAAGCTGAAGAAGCTTTGAATAAATGCAAGGCTATAGGAGCCGATAAAGCCGTTTTACTTACTGACAAAGAGTTCGCTGGTGCGGATACCTGGGCGACTGCGGTTACTCTAAGTAGAGCTTTGAAGAATATCGGTGATTATGATCTGATCTTTGCAGGTCAAGAGGCTTCAGACGGGAACACGGCACAGGTAGGACCAGAAGTGGCGGCTCATCAAGGAATACCTCAATTGACCTATGTTTCCGAAATAGAAGAGTTCATCCCAGAAGAGGAAAATATAATATGTAAAAAAGAAACGGATGAAGGCCATGTGAAGATCAAATCCAATATCCCAGTTCTTCTAGCCTGCATGCCAAAACCCGGTTTTGAACCGAAGATCCCCAATGTGAGAGAGATAATGAAAGCGAAGAAAAAGCCTACTGAAGAATGGGGCCTAGAGGAACTTAGCGGGGATAGAGAGGACTACGGATTAGACGGTTCCGAAAGTGTAGTGATTGAAACTTACTCGCCGCCTCCAAAAGGCGAAGGTATAAAAGTCGACGATGAGCCCGAAGTAGCGGTCGATAAACTTATCGATTTCCTTGATGAGGAGGGGGTTCTATGATAGAGATCGACGAGGAACTTTGCACCGGTTGCGAAAAATGTGTGAAGGTATGTCCAGTCGACGCTATAGTGATGGAAGAGGGTGTGGCCAGATTAGTAGGGGATTGTATTTCCTGTGGAGCATGCATCACAGCTTGTCCCGTCGATGCTATCGAGCCAGTTATAGAGATGAAAGGCGACGAAGATTTTGCCGAATACGACGGTGTTTGGGTATACGCAGAACAGCAGAAAGGCGAGTTGAAACCTACTGGACCTCAGCTCCTGGGTAAAGGAAGAGGATTAGCCGACGAGCTAGACGAGGAACTCTGTGCGGTCCTCATAGGCAAAGATGTCGGAGAAATTCCGGAAGAACTGAGTGCATATGGGGCGGAAAAAGTTTACGTGATCGAGGGAGATGTCTTCGAGAATTACTCTACCGAAGCCTATACCACAGCGCTCACCAGCTTGATCTCAAGATACAAGCCGAATATCTTCATCTTCGGAGCGACCCATCTAGGAAGAGATCTAGCTCCTTCAATAGCTGGAAGGATGGGTCTCGGACTGACAGCGGACTGTACCGATCTGAATATAGAAGAGGTCGAAGGTAATAAGGTCCTATTGCAGACCAGACCGGCCTTCGGAGGAAACGTGATGGCCGATATCGTGTGTACGAATTCTCGTCCTCAGATGGCAACCGTTAGACCACATGTTATGAGTCCTATGGAACCCGATTACGAAAGCCAATATGAAGTTATCGAGGAAAATATCGGAGTAGACGAAGATATAATCAGAACTGAAATACTCGAGGTTATGGAACCCGAGACCACCGGCGAGATACCCGTTGAAGAAGCTGATACAGTTGTGTGCGGTGGACGAGGTGTGGGCAAGAGTAAGGACGACTTTGAACCCCTAGATAAACTAGCCAAGAAATTGGGCGGTACCGTGGGTTGCAGTCGACCTATTGTCGAACAAGACATCATGCCCAAATCTAAGCAAGTTGGACAGAGTGGAAAAACGATATCACCGAAACTATACATCGTTACAGGCGTTTCTGGTGCTATACAGCATAAGGTGGGTATAAGGGATTCAGATCACATCATAGCCATAAACAAAGATCCTGATGCTCCGATCTTCGATGTAGCTGATTTCGGCATAGTCGGAGACCTGCATGAAATACTGCCTATACTGTTAGATAGATTGGACGAAGTTCTGGAAGACTGAATTATCCAGTATCTACAGGAATAAGAAAAAAGCACCGGTCACTATCAACCAACCTATAACACATACCAACAAGATGGAGAATGGTTTAGCCATTCTCCGATAAAAACTCTTCAAATCTATTTTAAAATATTCTATAGTGAGTATTATGCAAAGGTGGATTGGAGAGATATAGTATCCCAAGAAGGTGAATAAGAATAGAAGACTCACCACCCTCACATTGACCACGGGGACTAAACGGAGGAGTACCGGGAATCCTACACCGATCGCCCCGGGGAGATGTCCGAATAAACTCCCTATAAGGAATGCAGTGACCATAATAACTATCAGAAGAGGTACATAAGATTGAAGGCCTTGAACTGCTGGTTCTAGAGCAGCGAGCCGTTCAATTATACCCTTGAAGAGCATTATACCATAAGCTGCCATCAACAGATCGATCGAAAAACCCTCTTTAAATTTAGAGGGCAGAATTTTGAGGCTATACTCTTTACGATTCTGTAGAAATATAACGATGATCGCTAGGAACAGAGTGATATAGAACGGTATGGACAATAGAATATTGAGTGAAAGTGCTACGATTATGGGCAATATCTCATATATCAGGAGTATAGGATTAACATCAGACTCAATATGGTTCTTTACATCTATCTTTCTCAGACCCCAGTGAGATCCTATAACAAGCTGAACAACAAATATAGGTATATGGAAGAGTGCTATTTTGTATATATTTACCCCTGATATCGTAGATGCAAAAATCAGACCCATAGAGAGCGGGTAAACAGTAAACCAGACATGCCTGAACCACCAGTTTAAAAATGTTTTTTCCGTATTATCTATGCCGAGTGCATCGCCTTCATCATCTATCATAGGCGCGGAAACCAGTGCTCCTCCAGGCATCGGCATCAGTCCGAAAAGGGCTGGTATAGAACCTATCACCATCCTTCGGTCCGGCAGTGCGGCTCTTAATTCCTTTATCATCCTTATGACTTGCTTCGAGTCTTTGTAGAGATATCCAAGAAAAGCTATCTGAGTTATGATAGCGATAAGACTAAGGGTTTCGTATTCTCTAGTTATTTCTAGTATCCATTCTAAACCTTCCGCCGAAGGGTTAGAGACGAGAAGAAGAACAACTGTCGCCGTCATGACTGCTTTGCCAAAATCTATTTTGAGAAAGATTAGAATTGCTAAGACTGCGAAACCACCAAATATTCCCACTAACTCGAACATCTGAGTTCTTGTTTAGAGGACAATATAATATAGTTTAGCCCGAAATACCAACTTTAAAGAAGTTCTCCTGACTCTAAGCTATTTAC
>JBKHFH010000089.1:0-4588 GCA_046540335.1 Thermoplasmata archaeon
TCCAAGTGAAAAGATGGGTCCTAAACAAAAAGAAGAAAACGATGGACTGGGAAAAGAAGGCTTCGTGGATATAGAAGAGATACTAGAAGGAAAGCACACCGGAAAAGAGGTGAAGATCCGAGGTTGGATACACAGAACTAGAGACATAGGTAATATGGCGTTCTTGAACATTAGAGATCCCAGCGGAGTAGTTCAGGCTACGTTTGCTAAGGACGAGTTCGACGAGGATAAATTCGAAGATATAAAGGACCTGTTGGTCGAATCTTCGCTCAAAGTGAAAGGTGAAGTCAAGGAAGACGAAAGAGCACCTGGAGGTTACGAGATCTTTGCTAAAGATGCGGAGATAGTGCACGCTTCCGAAGACTTCCCGATCCACGAAGACCAGAGTGTAGAGCATCTTTTGGACAACAGACATCTCTGGCTTAGGTCGACCAAGATGAGAGATATTTTAAAAGTGAGATCCACCGTATTCAACGCGATCCATGAGTTCTTTAGAAAAGAAGGTTATGAAGAGTTTCAATCCCCTATCTTAACGCCGTTAGCATGTGAAGGAGGTTCCACTCTTTTTCCTGTAGAATATTTCGAAGATCAAGTCTACTTGACCCAGAGCTGGCAGCTGTACGCGGAAGCGGGCATCTTCGGTATGGGAGACATCTATACCATAGCTCCAAGTTTTAGAGCCGAAAAATCCCGAACTCCTAGACACCTTACGGAATACTGGCATGCTGAAGTCGAAGGTCTATGGCTCGATCTAGACGGCTTGATTGAACTCGGCGAAGGACTAGTCATACACATAGTCGAAAAAGTGCTGGAGAAGAACAGGAAGGAATTAGAGAATCTTGATGCTGACGTGGAATACCTCGAAAACTTGGAGAGCCCGTTGCCGATCATAACCTATGAGGAAGCTGTAGAACAATTACAAGAAGATGGGATGGACATCGAATATGGAGAAGATTTCGGAGTTCCGGAGGAAAAGAGGCTCACTTCTTTCTACGATAAGCCCGTTTTCGTTACTCACTATCCAAAAGAGATCAAAGCGTTCTACATGAAAAGGGACGAAGATGATCCCTCTAAAGTACTAGGTTACGATCTGATGGTACCTCACGTGGGAGAGCTGATCGGCGCTAGCGTGAGAGAGGTTGACATAGCCTCGTTGGAAAGAAGATTGAAAGAAGAAGGAGAAGACCCTTCGATCTATGAGTGGTTCTTAGATACGAGGAGGTACGGCAGCGTACCGCACGCGGGCTATGGTTTAGGGATAGAACGTGTGATAATGTGGCTGTGCGACCTAGACCATATCAGAGACGCTATCGCGTTCCCGAGGACGCCTAATCGCTGTCGGCCATAGTTTTCGCATAGTCGATGTAAACCTCTGCAGCATCGACCAGCTGCGGTAGATCGATGTACTCGTCGGGTTGATGCGCAGAGTCCACTTTACCCGGACCGAATATCATAGTGTTCTCGTTTTCCTGGCAAAATCGGACCATCTCAGTTCCATAAGGGACTGTCCATGTGTCGGCATCTGACACGTCGATCAATTTTTGGACGGAATCTTTATCTTTGCTCAATTTTACCGATTCTAGATACTGTATAGTTTCGATTTCGAACTCCTCGTCTATCGGATCGAAGAGGTATCTCTCTAAAATCTCTTTGTCGAAATGGTCAGGAAATCTAACATCTACTTCAGCTCTGCAGGAGTCCGGGATCACGTTGGTCGCTTCGCCTCCTTCTACGACATCGACGCAGCAGGTCATCTCGTCCTCTTCTGCAGGGATATTGTTCTTTCTGCTCAGACTGGTCAAGATGGGTAATATCTTTACTATTGCATTATCTCCTTTTTCAGGCATGCTCGCGTGAGCGTTCTTACCTTCGGTGGTGATCTCGAACTGGTAGACACCTTTCTCTTGATTCACCACTCTCATCTCGGTAGGTTCGCAGACTAAAACCGCAGAGGCTTCCTTAACTTCGGGTCTATCAGCGACCTCTTTCGCTCCGTTCATCGTCACTTCTTCGTCAGTCGTGAATATGATCGAGAAAGGAACGTCCTCTTCATACAAACGCTGGGCTGCGGCGATTATAGACACGCATGGACCTTTCATGTCCAACGTGCCTCTGCCGTACATCTTGTCGTCGACTATCTCGCCCTGTTCGTGTTCCCATCCATCTCCCAAGGGTACGGTGTCTAGGTGGCCGGAAAAACACACACCGCCTTCACCGTGAGAGGCGACGATCACAGGGCTGAATCCTTTTCCTTCAACGACTTCGTATTCCAGGCCTATATCATCCAAAAGGTCAGTCGTGAAATCGATCATCTCGTCCATCTGACCTTCGCTTACACTGTCTATCTTTACCATCTTGCGCAGATTTTCTTCTATGAATTCTTTCATACCTATCAACTCCTATATTATGTCAATATCACCGCAAAATAAATCGCGGCCAATATAAGGGCTATCAATAATCCCAGATACATCATCTTCTTCGCGATGCTCTTATCTTTGCCGAAAATTATCGGTATCGGCCCGATGAAGATCACTCCTCCATAGCTAGACTCTTTGTGGGTTCGACCGGGTTTGACTTTTTGGTTTTCCCTGCCTCTCACTTGTTGGAAACTAAAGACAAAAAACAGGAAGAAAGACAGAAAGATCATAAGCACACCGCCGGTGAGATAAATTCCTGCTCCGTAGATCACCGGTATGAATATCAACAGCGCCACTTCGGCATCTCCTTCGATCACGCCGTAGATCACTAGGAATATTCCGGATAAGAGCACTATGACTGGGATTATCTTCCTTACGTCCATCATGATAAGTATTGATTCACTCTTTTAATTCTTTACCCAAGGAAGGTCGATTTTAGAGATGAAGGTCGTTTGTAGATGGACGAAAAGATAATTTATTCCTTCCTATCTAGTAGAAAATATGAATTTCGACCCGCTTGAACATCCGTATCCGTCTAGAAGATCGGTGAATTACGCCAGAAAAGGTATGGTCGCCACTTCCCAACCATTAGCGGCTCAAGCAGGATTGGATATCCTGAAAAAAGGTGGGAACGCAGTCGATGCCGCTATAGCTACCGCCGCGAGTTTGACCGTCTTGGAACCGACATCGAACGGAATCGGTGGAGACGGCTTCGCTATAGTCTGGATGGACGGAGAGATGCACGGACTCAACTCCAGCGGACCTTCACCTAGAGATATTTCTATAGAAAAGGTAAAAGAGAAAGGCCATGAAGAGATGCCGAAGTTCGGCTGGACTCCTGTTACCGTTCCGGGCATACCCGGTGCGTGGTCATCGTTATCAGAAAAGTTCGGTGACTTACCGCTCGAAGAGGTCGTGAAACCCGCGGTGCGGTATGCAGAGGAAGGCTATCCCATATCTCCAATACTGGGCAAGTACTGGCAGGGAGCTTACAGAGCCTATAAAGAAAACATCGGTGGTGAAGAAAAATTCCAGAACTGGTTCGATACATTCGCTCCGGAGGGGAGAGCGCCGAAGATAGGTGAGATGTGGAGATCTCAAGACCACGCCTCGACTCTCAAAGAGATAGGAAGGACGGATGCAGAGTCGTTCTATAGAGGAGAGATAGCGGAGAAGATAGCTGAATTTTCGAAAGAAACGGGAGGATATCTGAAGGAAAAAGATCTTACGGATTTCTCGCCAGAATGGGTGGATCCACTGAACATAGATTATCGAGGTCACAAGGTCTGGGAACTGCCGCCGAACGGCCAGGGGATGATAGCTTTACAGGCTTTGAACATATTGAAAGGTTTCGATTTCGAACACAAAGATGCAGTAGAGACATACCACAAGCAGATAGAGGCTTTGAAGCTAGCCTTTTCAGACGGTAAAGAGGTCATCACCGATCCCGATCATATGGACGTCGACCCTGAAGACTTATTGTCCGAAGATTACGCCGCGGAGAGAAGAGAGAAGATAGGTGAAGAGGCGCTTCAGCCCGAGCCGGGCAGACTTGCAGAAGGAGGAACGGTCTACCTTTCTACCGCCGATAAGGAGGGAAACATGGTCTCTTACATACAGAGCAACTACATGGGCTTCGGTTCCGGTCTAGTGGTCCCTGATACCGGCATAGCGCTGCAGAACCGAGGTAATACCTTCTCGCTCGATCGTTCCGAAGCGAACTGTTTGGAACCAAACAAGAGAACCTACCACACCATAATCCCGGGCTTCCTCACCAGGCAGGGTGAAGCTGTTGGACCTTTCGGTGTGATGGGAGGATACATGCAGCCTCAGGGACACCTACAGGTGATAATGAACACGCTAGACTTCGATCTGAATCCACAAGCTTCTTTGGACGCGCCTAGGTGGAGATGGGACGAGAACAAGAAGGTGTATCTTGAGAAGAAATTCCCGCACCACATAGGCCAGGCTTTATCCAGAAAAGGACACGATATCGAATACTCTCTACATTCCGGGAGTTATGGCAGAGGAGAGATAATCTGGAAGATGGACGACGGAGTCTATGCCGGAGGTACCGAGCCCAGAACGGATGGACATATCGCAAGCTGGTGAAGGCCAAAAAACTGTTATATACCCCACTATTTCACTTGATTAGTAGCCCAACTCATTTT
>JBKHFH010000090.1:0-4135 GCA_046540335.1 Thermoplasmata archaeon
TCCATCAATTTTCAGATGAAAGTAAGTTTCACCTCGCTCAGCAAATCTTATGAGAAAAAACCTTCGAAATCTCATACCACATCTGGTAAAAGGAGAAAACACCCCAACTTTTAAATATCAATGGTATATAATGAAGTCTAATTAGATGTAATTAAATATGGTGAAATATCATGGCAGATGAAAACTACACGACGGTTTCGATACCGAAACCATTGGCGAAAAAGGTAAAGAAAAGGATGGAAGGAACAGGCTTCAACTCGATGTCCAGTTACGTGACCTACGTACTCAGACAGGTGATCTCCAGCATGGAAGAGGAAGAGCAGACGGAAGACTTCTCCGAAGAGGACGAGGAGAAAGTGAAAGAAAGGCTGAGGGCCTTAGGTTACCTCGATTAAATCTACGGTGATCAAACACATGTCTCAACCTCACGGTGGCACTCTCATAAATCAGATAGCATCCGACAAGAAGAGCGAAAGGCTGAAGGAAGAAGCGGAAGAGATGAAGAGCTTTACGTTGAACAGCGGTCTTAGGAAGGACGTCCAGAACATAGCGAACGGCGTTTACAGTCCTTTGACCGGTTTCATGTGCAGAGAAGATTTTGACTGGGTTTTGGAAGATTCTAGACTGAGCAACGATACTCCATGGACACTTCCGATAGTTCTAGACATCTCTTCTGAAGAGAGAGAAGAACTTTTCATAGGAGAAGAGGTCTGCCTCGAGACCGAAAACGGAGAACCTTTCGCTACACTTGAAGTAGAAGAGCTATACGGGTTCGACAAGGAGAGGATGGCTAGAAAAGTCTACGGCACCGAAGACTTGGATCATCCCGGAGTAAGGAAGACGATGAACATGAACGATCATCTTGTTGGAGGTAAAATCTTACAATTCAGAGATAACGGTAGTGATTTCGAGCAGTATCACCTTGTACCTAAGGAAACAAGAGTCTTGTTCAAAGAGAAAGGCTGGCGAAGTATAGTGGGTTTCCAGACCAGGAACGTTCCCCACATGGGCCATGAATACGTGCAGAAGACCGCGCTCAGTTTCGTCGACGGTATATTCATAAACCCGATAATAGGCGCGAAGAAGTCCGGAGATTACAGGGATGAAGTGATCTTGGACGCTTATGACACTCTGATGGGCGAGTATTACCTGAAGGACAGAGCGGTCATGAGTATACTCGAAGCTGAGATGCGCTATGCAGGTCCGAAAGAAGCGGTCTTCCACGCGATCATGAGGAAAAACTTCGGTTGTACGCATTTTATAGTCGGTAGAGATCACGCTGGCGTAGGCGACTATTACGGGCCTTATGAGGCACAAGAGATATTTGACAGATTCCCCAATCTGGGCATAACACCAGTGTTCTTCAAGTCATTCACATACTGCGAGAAGTGCGGCGGAGCTGTAGACGGCCACATATGCCCACACGGTGACGAATACAGGGAGAACTTCAGCGGTACTAAGATGAGGAACATGTTCAAGGACGGTAAGACACCTCCGGAACACATGATGAGACCAGAAGTTGCGGAAACCGTGCTGGAACACGAGAACAAATTCATAGGGTAGATCGTTATGAACGCCTCATCAACTGGCGGTACTGAAACCGCTTCCGATCTTCTTTTATTTCATCACTGGGATACCGACGGTATTGCCTCCGCAGCTTTGATCCTCGAAAGTCTGGAGAACAGAAACGTCAATGTCGAAACTTTCACCCCCTCTATCGGTAATTATCTGATAGACCGCAAAGACAGAGAACGTATCCGAAGGATCGATCCCGACGAAGTGATAGTAGTGGACATGGCGCTCCCGGAGGATTCCGTTGAGTTCTTGAAAGAATTCGGCGAGGTCCAGATATTCGACCATCATCTACAGGACAAGCACGACGTCGGACTGCACTACAATCCGATAATAGAAGGGGCATCCCCTGAAGAATATCCGAGCGCTACATGGGTTATCAGTGAGTTTTTGGATCGAGATATGGATTTCCTGTCGATCCTCGGTGCTTTTGGAGATAGAGAGGAGAAACTGAAAGATAACGACCTTGTGATGGAAACAGTTGAAGAAGTTCTGTCGTCGATTGACAGTGAATTCGAGGAGCTTTTGAACTGCGCGGAATCTATCGATACACTCTACAAAGTTGGCGATAGAGAAGCCGTTGCAAAGATGCCTTTCTTCCTTAAAGATGTGAAGGAACCGGCGAAGGTATTGGGAAGAGAGGACCTGCAGGAGAACAAACGGAACCTGAAGCAAGCTATCGAGGAGGAAGTAGAAGGTTCTCTTGAAGAGATAAAGGAAGACGTGCTTTACCGCGACATGTCCTCCCCCTATAACATAATATCTACGGTGACGAGGAGACTGGCATGGTCGAGAGAGGACAAAAAAGTAGTGGTCTCCAACAGCGAATATCAGAGCGGAAAAACCCAGATATATATCAGAGGTCCTCTAGAGAACTCTGAGACCGTGATAGAAGAGATGAAGGGCAGAGGTTATTCAGCCGGTGGTAAAAGCGACGTCGTCGGTATGGTTGTTCCAGAAGAAGATGAAGAAGAGGTTCTTTCCGATATATTCGATATGTTGTGAGGTATATATCATGTCTGAAAACAACGAACACGTGATGGTTCACGAAGATAAGTGGGAAAAGCAGAATACCGAGGAAGGCTTCACTCTCTGGTTTACGGGACTTTCCGGCGCGGGAAAGTCGGCCGTGGCGGACAGAGTGGGCCTGCGGCTGGAAGAAGAGTACGGTCACAAAGTAGAGAGATTGGACGGCGATATAGTCAGGCAGCATTTGACAGCGGATCTGGGCTTTACTAAAGAGGATAGGAATACCAACATAAAGAGAGTCAGTTTTCTAGCTGAATTGCTTTCTAGGAACGGCGTTTCAGTGATAGCTTCTTTCATATCACCTTACCGCGAGAGGAGACAGAAGACCAGAGAGCAGATCACGAATTTCATCGAGGTATTTGTCAAGTGTCCTATCGATGTCTGCGCCGAGAGAGACGTCAAAGGCCTTTATGAGAAAGCTAGAAGAGGAGAGATCGATAACTTCACGGGTATATCCGATCCTTATGAAGAGCCGGAAGATCCGGAGATAACGCTTGAGACTCACAAAGAAGAGATAGAAGAGAGCGTACAGAAAGTGATTGACTACCTGGACGAGAACGGATATCTGTAGGAAAAAAACGCTTATCAAAAATCTTTTTTATTCTAATTCCGCCCTATTTCTATACAGTTCTTCGTCAATTACCGACAGCATATTTTTTGTATCCAATCCACCTTCAAAGAAGGCGGATATGCTCTCGATGACCGGCTCTGGATGACTCATGATATCGTTGTAACTGATGTATATGACTTCCATGTTCGGATGATTGGAGATCTGCTTCTTCAGTATCTTTCTGTAATTCTTGAAGGTCTCTCTAAGTTCGTCCTTTGAGATCTCATCTGGATCCTCACCCTTGCGTTTCAGCATCTTCGTTTGAGACTCGATTATCTCTTCGAGATTCCTCTCCATGAACACTATCTTGTAATGGTAGCCCTCTGGAAGGTGTTTGATCAATTCTCCTAAAACTTTGACCGCTTTTCCTTCGGCTTTATTTAGCCAGGCCGTATCTTCCGGGAGCTGTTTGACCCTCTCATATTCGTAGTAGCCCTTAGGGTTGTCCTCGTCGGCCTCGCGCTCCTGATCCGTCAGGACTTCGATTCCTCCTTTTTCCAGCATCTTCATCATCATCGACGTGCCTGATCTCGGCAGTCCTGAAACGACAGTTACTATATCTTCCTTCATAGCGGTTACCTCTCGCTAGGTGTTTCAACATGGTGACGTGGTAATTATAAGTTTAGGATTGTCTCGGCTTTTTTAAATAGTTTTAGATAGAAAAAGAGCATCCGTCTGAAAGTATATCGATTCATAAGATCATGATGATTTTTGGTATAGCTAGTGAGGCTGTTTTTCTATTGTTTGCAAGAGAGTATTCCTACATACTCACTAAAGTCGAGGAATAAGATCAACAGAGATCAAGGATCATTTCTTTTTCTCACCTTCTTATTGAGGCGAAACTGGACGGATTCAAAATCTGTGAGAACCGGATGGGATTTTGAATAATTAATTTTATTATGTTGGTATCTTCACCAAAAAATC
>JBKHFH010000091.1:0-3729 GCA_046540335.1 Thermoplasmata archaeon
TCGCTGGTATCTATCATGATATCATCATTTTAAGAGAAATAATTAAGTTTTTTTAAGAAATTTTTCTGTTGTGTTATCTTCGAATTATTTCGTTTCATATTATCTATAGCCGGTGCTGTTACACCCGGCACAGCAACTGAAAGTTCCGGCCAGGATTTAGTCTTGGTCAGAGATGTCGGGGAGAACGAAGATGTATCTGTTTTCGAGGAAATTGGAGATGTGTTAGATCGATACGGCAGTTATCTGCTGTTGGAAGCGCCTGAATTATGAGATAGAATCTCTTGAAACAAATTACGAGGTCGATCGATTGGAGCATCGGAACAACCTGAACGTGAAAGGACACGAATTCGATACAAACCAAGGCTATCCTGATTTCGAGTCAGACCTGATGATAGATGGATATGAAGAGGGAGAAGAAGGTATCTATATCGTTGATATGGTAGCTCCATCGTATCCAGAATGGCGAGAGGAACTAGAAGATATGGGAATAGAAATACTCAATTATCAGCGGAATTACGCCTACGAGGTGATGATGACACCGAAAGAGGCAGAACAGATCGAACAAAAGTTTTTTGTGGACTGGGTTGGCATCTATCAGCCTGGATTCAAATTTTCTAAGGGGCTGAGACCTGGTGAAGTCGATATACGATTTATGGAAGAACCCTCTGAGAGAACGATAAAATCTCTTGAGAGAAGGATAGATATCCAATCAGTGACGGAACTCAACACCTACGGTTACAATGTTAATGCCGTGGTTGAAGAGGAATCTATGTTCAAGGAATTGGCCGAGATGAAAGAAGTATATTATATTTCGCCTTCTACAGAGATAAGACTTGAAGATGAGATGCAGACACAGATAACTGGAGGAGGAATTTGGTTTTATCCAGAAGATTGGAATGAGGGTGATGGCCCCTATAGAAATGATGATTTAGATGGAGATTATGCAGGAGAAGCAGGATCCTATGCCAATCAGTTAGGTCTCACGGGAGATGGAGTTACCATCGCCCTTGCAGATACTGGTCTCGGAAATGGGAATGAAGGTGACGCCGGTCATGATGATTTTACAGGAAGAGTAAAAAGTGGATCTTATTATGATGGCGAGGAATGGCATGATGAGGGATGGGAGGATGATAGTTCTCACGGTACCGGGAACAAAGCTTACGACGATTATTACGCCGGTCAAGGCATGGCTCCAGAAGTTGAAATACATGCTCAGAAAGTTTTTAATGATGAAGGGGAATTTACTGTCGACAATATCGGGAAAATACCCGAAGAAGCAAAGGAGAAGGCAAACGCATACATCCATGTGAATTCATGGGGGGGGAGAGATTGAAGGTAAATATGATATAAGGTCTAAGGCCTACGACAAAGCCGTTCGCTACGCTACTGACAATGATAATGAAGATCCAATAATTATTACAGCTGCTGCTGGAAATCTTGGATATTTTGAGGGGGGTTTAAACTATAATTCCATAGCTACCCCGGGGTCCGCTAAAAACATTATCACCGTCGGTGCCACGGAAAATTATAATCCTGGAGTATTTGAGGACGATCCCAATCCTCATCAGGTAGGCATTTGGCCAGATCCTGATGATTCTAGTGATGATAGAGGCAGCGCTAGAGGCTGGACAGATGATAATCGTGTCAAACCAGATCTAGTGGCCCCAGGAGAAAACGTAACATCTCCTAACTCTGAAGGTGATTATCAAACTGGAACGGGGACATCTTATGCAAACCCTGCTGTAGCGGGAGCGGCAGCCAATATTGTGGAGATGCACGAAGACAAATTCAAAGAAAAACCCAGTCCATCCCTAGTAAAAGCACTGCTTATCAATACTGCCGAGCCATTAGAAGAAGACCAAGATGGGGACGGTGAAAAAGAGTATATACCTAATAAACATGAAGGTTGGGGATCGGTAAATCTAGCCAATCTATTTGACTCTTCAGTACCTTTTATAGTAGCTGATCACGGCGAAGGAGTCTCTTCAAGCGATTCAGATGATCTACTAAGCGTAACTGATAATTCTGAATCTCTAAATAGTGGAGAAAATCATAGTTATAAAATCGTTCCAAGTAACTCTAATGAACCATTGAAGGTAACTCTTACATGGACCGATGAACCAGGAAATGTAGGAGACGATTATGCTTTGAAAAATAATTTAGATCTGTTCGTTAATGAGGGTGAAGATGGTGACTGGAATCTACAGTTTACAGGTAACGCATTCGATTCATCCGGAGATGGTGAGAGTGACGATGGGTGGACTAAACCAGGTACTGCAGCTATGGGAGACTTTACTACTGATGAGAGTTGGCCTTTTGATCGAGTTAATAATGTTCAAAACGTATTCATCCCTCCAAATATGGTTGAAGATGAAATTTACTCGATAGGCGTAGAAGGAACAGATGTAGATGGTAGTCAAGATTATGCTTTAGTGGTGCAAAATGCTGAAAAGCCTGAAGAAGAATATGAACTTACCATAGATTCCACAGAAGGTGGAAATACAGATCCGGAGGAAGGTACCTATACTTACCCTGCGGGTGCCACGGTAGACCTTTCGGCTAATCCTCATTATGGGTATGAGTTCGATGCTTGGTATGTAGGAGGTGATGAGTACTATGACCCATCCATCACCGTGACTATGGATAAAGACAAAGATGCTTATGCAACATTTTCATCGGAAAGCGGACCTTCTCCTACCTCTTTGGATTCCGACTATAGTCAGTACCTGGAAGAAGATCCTATGGCGAAGGAACTCGCGGAAGCTTTTAGAGATGAAGACCTATCACTGCCTGATGCCGAAAAAGATGCTATACTTGCAGAAAGGAATGATGGCCTGTGGAATGTTCTCGTAGATGACGAAGTAGAATATCTGATAGTTGAAAAGAAAAAAGAAATAAAAGTGTACAGTTACGAGACTTGACCTACATACCTTCTGTAGATACCTCTTCTACTCTAAAACCTTTTAAATTTTCTTCTTTATTCTATCTAAAAATTAAATTTCTTCGCTATCGCTCAGAAAATGTAAAAAGAGTAGTAAGGGCTCATAGATTCTACATTCCTTACAATTTCTATCTCAAGCTCGAAAAATATGTAAAGCGCCGAACAAGCAAAGCTTCTTCTCGCTTCTAAATTACCTCACTCTCGTTCGGAAATATTAGAAACGCCGAGGAGGAGACGAACAAATCCTTGATTTCACAGGACTTAGTCCTTTTCTTCTTCGGAAACCTCTGGTTTCCTGCGAATTGTGAGCGTGAGGAACTTGTTCCTCACAGTGAATAAACTTAGTTTATGAGCGTTTAGAATATGTTGGTATTCTGAACAGTTTTCGAATCTGTGACGAAAAGTGAACGAAGTGATCCTCTTGCTTCTAAATTGCTCGTTACCTCGCAATGTTAGAAGTTCGTAGGAATCACAGATTCTTACTCCCATTTTATTCATTCGCTGAACTCATGAATAAAAATGGCGCCGTAAAATCACAGATTTTCCATGCTTTATAATTTCCTCCGCTATCGCTACGGAAATATGTAAAACGCCGAGGAGGAGATTCGAACTCCTGTGGTGCGAAGCACCAGTGGCTCTCGAGGCCACCGCCTTAGGCCGGACTTAGCTACCTCGGCTTAGTGAGATAAACCTATTTGATATTCTTTAATTCTACGTGTTATTTAAAAAATATGTTCGAAGCCACCTTCAAATTTTAATAGTACGTTTAGATAAACCTTCCTGTGATG
>JBKHFH010000092.1:0-3726 GCA_046540335.1 Thermoplasmata archaeon
TCAAGCTAAAAAATCATCCTCGTGATTTTTCGCTTAGTTTCTGTATTCTTTCTCTTCAAGATAAATAGATAGAAAAGATTTTTATTCGTTCCAGAGGTAGATATCGGTAGATCCTCTCCTCGGCTGTATCGTCAGTTTTTCATCTTTCACCAGCTTTTCTATCTCCTCTTTGAATTCCTGCTGATCCATGACCCTTCCTTTTTCCTCTACTAAGGTCTGGTAAGCCTGGTCCTTAGTGGTCTTTCCCAGGCTCTTGAACACGTCTTTCACGGCCGAAGTGGAGTTAATACTAGAATCAAAATTCTGTACTTCACCTGTATCCGAGCTTTTTACATCCCTGGAAGATGGATTATCTGGGGGAGATGGTGTTTTTTCACCTCTCCAATCGGTGTCGTTCTGCCCACTGGATGACGGGGCTGTCTTTCCACTCGCTCTAGGTGATCCACCTATCCTCCTCTGATTATGGGCATCTCTTCTTTCTTTATTCGACGACCTTCTCATCCTGATATAGAGTAATATAGGTATGACCAAAACAAGTAGAAGCCCTATACCTACGAAAACAAATTTCATCGGAAATGTTTCGGTTTCTCCCGTCCCTACATCTACTGAGGTGGTTTCCTCACCTACTTCCACATCGTACTCTCCGGCTTCTTCGAATACGTGGGTGAAAGTTACATTCTCGGTTTCGCCCTGCTCGACCTCAACGATCTCAGTATCTTCTAGCTGGCCACCGATAACGATCTCAGCAAGATATTCTCCACTAGCGTTTCCATCATTGACGAGCTCTACTCTTACCTTGATCTCATCATCCTTTTTAGGCTCTTCAGGGTAAATATCCAGTCTTTTCACCTTTATATCTTCCTCGCTTATCTCTTCCTGCACGGTCACATCTGCTGAAACATCTTCGTCTTCACTCCTTATCTTTACCGTGTAATCACCTGGCTCTTCAGAGGTCCAATTGAATTCCTTTTCATCACTGATCTCACCTTCATCGAGGACAACGTTGGTTTTTTCCTCATAGACTTTTTCACTCCCATTATAAACTGTGAAGATGATTTCCTGTTCACCGCCAAGCTCACCTGTATTGTTCACCCGATACTCCACGCTCGTCTCTTCATCGACTTTGATTTCATCACCGTAGTCGATGATCTCTATCTTGAAGTTTGCTTCCTGCAAGAATCGCGCTGTTATGTTCTTATCTTCCGTCACATTCACTCCTACATCCTTCTCTGAACCGACAAGATCACCTGTCCATTCGACGAACTCGTAACTCTCATTTGGAGTAGCTGTGAGATTGACCTTTTCTCCATGCTCGTATTCGGCTTTTTCGGGATCTAGATCCACTGACCCTTCACCTTCGACGGTAATATTCAATGTGTAAGTCTTGATCTCAAAATGAGCGGTGATCGATTTGTCTTCGTCCATGGTCAACTCGATCCCTTCTTCAGTGCCGTTATAATCCCCACTCCATTCGATGAATTCGTGACCTTCTCTTGGGAAGGCGGTCAGGTTGACAACGTCTCCGTGCACGTAACTTTCCTTATCTGGCTCTACCGTTACCGAACCATCCCCGACCGTGACAACGGTGATATTATATGTTTTCATCTCAAAGTGGGCCGTAACTTCTTTGTCAGAGGTCATCGTTATATTAGCCTTGATATTTCCGCTCTCGATATCGCCAGACCATCCGACAAATCGCCAACTTTCATTGTTTTCTATCGCTTTGACCGTGACTTCTTTTCCGTCCACATAGGTGTGTGTTCCCGGTCCCGGACTGGTAGTACCTTCTCCATCGACATCAATATCAAGCTCGTACTCTATTGGTTCCACGTTCAACGTTACATCCTGTGTCAAACCTTCATATTCTCCTGTAACCGTCCAATTCCCTGCATCTCCAGGGTAATAAGTACCGTTTTCTTGGTCCCAATCACCTCCGGCCTCTTCTTCGATTGACCAGTTAGTATCAGAGGTGACGTTCCCTATCTTGTTATCGTATTCGTCATACGCTACGGCAGTGTAATTCACGGATTCTTCAGTCGTTATGGTCGTTTCCTCAGGGCTCACCTCGAGATAATGTGGATCTGAAGGAGTTATCTCAAAACCCTCGGAGAGAGCCTTTTCTTTAACATCTTCGGCTTCGAACTCCAACTGATATGTACCGTTTTTCTCTATCACCAAGGCGTCAAAAGTAGCGATACCCGAATTGTTGGTGCTCTTCGTTACATTCAAGAGATCGGCCTCTCCGCTCACTGTTACCGTGACATTGACGCCTTCTACCCCATTTCCGTAGGTATCCTCGACCAGGACTTCAGGCGGTCCGGTGATATTCTCACCGGCTTCCGTGTCTTCAGGCTGAGAAACCACAGATATTTCACTAGCTTTGGATGCTTCCACCTTGAAATCATCACTTTCAGTGGTTTCATCGATCTTCACTTCGGCTGTGTACGATCCCGCTTCGGTTATAACTCCCCATCTGTAGCCGGTTTCGCCGCTGTTAAAATTCAACACTTCGATGATCGTTTCTCCTCCAATACTTATCTCTACTTCTCTTTCCCCCTGAACTGAAGTTCCGTCTTGATGGACCGCGTTCAATATCTCTATGTAGGGCTCTTCCCCGGCTGAAACATCATCCACGTTAACGGAGAAGCTGTTCACCGCTTCGAGAGTTACATCCATAGAGCCCGAGTCATTCACACTTCCATCGCTCTGACTTTCGGCCTTAAGGACTACTGTGTTAGTCATACCTCCAGCGTCGGGAGGAACATCTACCTTTACCCCTACCTCTTTTGTCTCACCTACGTCTACGGAGATCTCTTCGCTCCCATCGATCTCTACTGCCCAATCCCCGCCATCGACATATAGATCGTATGTATCTTGCGCGTTTCCTAGGTTCTCGACCTCGTAATAGAAAGTGTAGTTTTTTGCCTCTTTCACTGCTTGATCTGAAGGAGCTTTAACGTCCGTCTCTAAATTTTTCTCAAGCTTGACGGTAAAAGAACCCGATTGCTGGACATCGCTGTTCTGACTGCTCGCGGTTATCGTTATATCATCGGTAAGCCCACCTGCGTCTTCTGGTATGTTTACAGTGACTTTTTCTGATTTCTGGTCCTGAGGTTGAACGGTCATTTCGGTGGGCACGCTAGGACTCCAACCCTCTGAATCTTCTACAGAGAGGCTGTAAGTATCCTCAACATTGCCTTCATTTTGTACAGTGAATTGATAGTCTTTCGAACCTGAGTTTTCCTCGACCTGATCCTCTGGAGCAATGAAATCGACGTCGTAATATTCATCTACAGAAAGATTGAAAGAGTCTTCATCGATAGCTTCTCCAGCGGCTTCTAATCTTATTTCGCTGCTTTCGCCTCCCGCATCACTGGGGATAATCACCTCAACATCCACACTTTTTGTACTTTCTCCGGGAACCGTTATTGAACTCTGCTGTGCAGATGCAGACCATCCAGTAGTAGTAGCTTCAGCCGACAGTGAATAGGTATCTTCATCAGTACCTTTATTTTCCACATCAAAATTAGCTTGGTATGTGTATTCTTCCCCAACGTGGTCATCGATATTGTCGTCGGCTTGAGGGTTAACATTGACTTTATAAGCCTTCTCTATACATGTGATTTTCACCTTTCCATCGTCATACTCTGAACCACCCGTGCTTCCAGATTCTTCAACAAATGGATCGCTGGTTGTGTATCCGCCGTCTTCACCGGGATTTACTCC
>JBKHFH010000093.1:0-3321 GCA_046540335.1 Thermoplasmata archaeon
TCAAAAGAAAGACCGACCGGAGTCACCATTCTGGCAGTATTGTTCTTTATAGATGGTATAGTGATGCTGCTGATCCCAGCCTTCTTCATGGGAATGATACCTATAGATGTATTCCCAGAGATGACTATGATCTGCTGGGGAGTATTCGGTTTACTAGCTCTGGTCTACTTCGGGATCGGTTATGGCCTTTACGCTGGTAAAGGATGGGCCCGGACGGTGGCTATAATACTCGCCATTATAGGCCTTCTAGGTTTCCCGATAGGTACGATAATCAGTATAATAATACTGATATACCTGTTCAAGGACGATGTCAAGGCCTATTTTAAATAAAAAATCTTTTTTCTTCTTTTTTAATTTAGATCTGAATAAATTCTAAGAAGTTCGTAAGATAACGCTTTAAAGATCGTCTGTCACCCGCTCAGCGTTGCATATCATCGACCTTATCTGGTATGGGACCTCATCGTAGATAGTTAAGTTATTTTGGGGGATGAAATTGATACAGTTTCCCACAGATATTTTTCTATTTTTCGTTCCAGCGCCTTATCACTACCTGCCTGTCAGAAAAGAAATTCACTATATCCCTTCCCTGGCCGTGCAGATCTCCAAAGAAAGAATCTTTCATACCACCGAACGGGTAATAGGACATGGGTGCTACGACCCCGAGATTGACACCTACATTCCCTATCTTCACTCCATTTCTGAACTCTCTTGCGGCTCCACCTTTCTCCGTGTAGATGGTGGCCGCGTTACCGTACTGATCCTCGTTTATCATCTTTATGGCTTCTTCCAGATCTTCCACACTATCCAAACAGACCACTGGACCGAATATCTCTCTATCGAAGATCTCCATACCATGCTCAGCTTTGAAGACCGTAGGTCCTAGAAAATAACCGTTAGGACGATCTTTTATCTCTATCTCTCTCCCATCTAAAAGGAGTTCTCCTCCTTCATCTAGACCTCGCTGGATATCCGAGTGAAGTTTATCTAAAGATTCTTTGGAAACGACCGGTCCCATATCTACTCCATCGGCCATACCGTGGTTCACTTCTAGATTTTCAGCATACTCGATGAAAGTCTCTTCCAACTCCTCATATATGTCTCCTACTCCAAGCACGATCGAACCTGCTAAACATCTCTGCCCGGCGTTGCCGAAACAGGAGTTCATCATATTCGGCATCACTTCATCTAGATCAACATCCGGCATAACAACGAGGAAATTGTTCGCACCGGTCTGGCACTGAGCTCTCTTACCTCTCTTCGCGGCTTGAGAGTAAATCTTCTTACCGACTTCGGTGGAGCCCACAAAAGTTATCCCCTCGACTTCTGAGTGTGAGATCAGATCCTCGGCCACTCCTTTCCCACCGTTGATCAGATTTATGACTCCTTCAGGCAGTTCTATCCTTTCATCGATGAGTTCGAATATATTCTGTTGGGTCCTTGGACACTGCTCACTGGCTTTCAAAATAAAGGTGTCTCCCACAGCCACCGCCCATGGTGCATACCACCACGGTACCATCGCGGGAAAGTTGAAAGGAGCTATAGTGGCGAAAACACCCAAAGGTCTCCTTACGGTGTACTCGTCGATACCTTCTGAGATGTTCTCGGTGAATTCGCCCTTATTGGTTTCTAAAGTGGCGCAGGCGCCTTCTACCATCTGTATGGTCCTCTCCATCTCACCTAGTGCTGAGCCGTAGGCCTTTCCGTGCTCTTCAGTGAGTATCTGAGCCACCTCTTCCTTCTCCTCTTTCAAAACTTGTACGAATTTGAAGAGAGGTTCGACCCTCTCAGTTACTGAGGTGTTCCTCCAGTCTTCGAAAACGTTTTTAGCAACTTTTACACACTCATCGACCTCTCTTTCGGTCGACATCGGAACTTCAGCTATCACTTCATCTTTAGCGGGATTTCTGACTTCTTTTAAGTCGTCGCTCTTTGATTCTTTCCATTCTCCACCTATATAATTTTTCAATATTTCAGTCATTATTACACCTACAGATTTCCGATACAAGTTTCAAACTTCTCTAATAACGAGCTCATCTCTTCTTCCGTGATTATCAAAGGCGGCTGTATTCTGATCACAGAACCGCTCACTCCACCCTTTCCTATGAGCACGTTTTCTTCCATCATCATCTTTTTGAGCTTTTCAGCCTCTTCAACCGCAGGTTTTTTCTCATCCTTCACCAGTTCTACTCCTATCATCAGTCCTTTACCTCTCACATCACCTATCAATTCGTAGTCCTCCTTCATCTCTTCGAACTTACTCTTCAAGAAGTCTCCTTTTCTTTTGGCTTCTTTTGAAAGATCTCTTTCAGATAGTTGCTCGATAGTTGCCAAAGCTGCCGCTGCGCTGACCGGATTTCCACCAAAAGTCGAAAGATGATCTCCAGGTTCGAAAGAATCTCCTATTTCACGGGTTGTTGTACAGGCACTGATAGGATAACCATTGGCTATCCCTTTGGCCATGGTCATCAATTCCGGCTCTATTTCGTAATTTTCTATGCCGAAGAATTCGCCGGTCCTCCCGAAGCCGCTCTGTACTTCGTCCGCTATGAATTTGATACCTCTTTCATCCAATATCTCTCTCACGATAGTAAAATATTCTGGAGGAGGAACTATGATGCCGCCCTCTCCTAGGACGGGTTCGGCTATAAAAGCTGCGACATCTCCGCTGGATGAGTAGTCGATAACGTTCTCCAGAAATCTAGCGCAGCTCAGATCACACTCGGGATATGTTTTATCGAAGGGGCATCGATAACAGTAGGGGGCGGGACTGAAAGATACACCTGATAGATACGGTCCCATATCGTACCTTCTTCTATTTGCCTGACCGGTCAAACTCAAAGTGCCCATCGTTCTTCCATGAAAAGAACACATCAGGGCTATCAATTCGTGGCTCCCTGTAGATTTTCTCGAGAGCTTGATTGCGGTTTCGATGGCTTCCGTTCCGCTGTTGCCGAAAAAAGTCTTCTGAAGATCTCCCGGCGTTATATCTGCAAGTTCTTTAGCGAGTTTTACGGTTATAGGCACCTGGTATTTGTAAGTGCAGACATGTACGTACTTATCGATCTGTTCCTTGGCTCTCTCATCGACTTCCTCGTTAGTGTGCCCCAAGTTCGTGACAGAGATGCCGGAAAAACAATCTAGATAATCGTTTCCGTTCATGTCAGTGACTCTAGAATCATGAGCTTTTGAAATAGCTGGAGGTCCTAGTTCTTCCAACATACTAGTTATCAAAAAATCTTTGATATCTTGTTCCAAATCTTCCTTCTTCATATTCAAAGAATGAGATATGGGCTAATAATCTTTTCGTGGAAATTTGATCGT
>JBKHFH010000094.1:0-2809 GCA_046540335.1 Thermoplasmata archaeon
TGCGGGAGGAGGGATTTGAACCCTCGGACCCCTATAGGACTAGATCTTGAGTCTAGCGCCTTTGGCCTAGCTCGGCTACTCCCGCAATCATGAATGCGAATGAATGATGAGGGTAAGTCAGAAGCTTTGCTTCCGACGATTACCCGCTTTAGGAGCGAAAGAGTTTATTGAGCGATTAAAGTGGGAGGGTATGAGGTATTTTTAATTCCTCAACACTTCGTTTGAACTACCGAGTGCATTTCGATTATGATACGCCCCAAATATACTTTACTGTTCAATTTCTTAGATAGAACGATTTAAGAGATACGATAAGATGAAAAAAAGAGAGATAGTCAAAAAAGCTCTCGAAGTTCAAGATCAAGATGATCCTTTCAATAAAGCATTGGCAAGAGTGATGAGCGAAGAGATCCAGGGAAAAATAGGCTATAAAAAATATATGGATCTGATCGAAGATATCAGAGAGATCTCTAGAGATGAAGAAATATCTGTAGAAGAAGCCGCGGAAAGATATCTTGAACTATAGAGTCCCCTCATTAGAGGATCAGTTTTTCTTAATACAGGGGGAAAGATTTTAGACCTCAATATTTCTTTGATATTCCAGGTGCCAAGAAAATGAAAGTCATCCATATCAACAGATTTAAAAGTTTATTTGACGAAGAGGAAGAAGTGAAATTGTCAGAGTTGGTCCCGCCAGAAATAGAAGTTATAGAACTCACCGGTGATGAGGAGGAAAAAATGATGGAAATTGCAGAAGATGTTGATGCCGTAATAGGATCTAGGATATCTAGAGAATTTTTAAAGAAGGCTGAAAACTTGGAATATTATATAGTGCCTTTCGTTGGTATACCATATACCGATAAAAAGAAACTTCGTGACTTCCCAGATATCAAAGTTTTCAATTCCCATTTCAATTATTGGATGGTCGCGGAACACGCGTTCTCTTTGCTTTTAGCTAGTGCCAAAAAACTCGTGCCGATCCATGCTAAGATGAAAAAAGGTGATTGGACTCCAAGATATGAAGATGGAACTGGTAGGGGTCTTAGAAACAAGAATCTTCTTCTTTTGGGATTCGGTGAGATAGGAAAAGAGATCGCAAGGATGGCTAATTCCTTCAACATGGAGATTAACGCAATAAAACGTACTCCTGGTGAAAGCGAGCTTGTTAATAAATTGACAACCAATGAAGACTTGCCAGAACTATTGAGTGAAGCCGACTTCATAATAAGTACTCTTCCAGAAACAGACGAAACTAGGGGATATCTGAGTTCTGAAGAGTTCCACCAGATGAAAGATGGGGTTCATATTGTAAATGTAGGTCGAGGACCCGTCATAGACGAAGAAGCTCTATACGAAGCTCTAAAATCCGGAAAGGTCGAAGGAGCGGGGTTAGATGTTTGGTGGAACTATCCCGATGATAAAAAATCTAGAACCGACACTTTCCCCTCAGATTATCCTCTAAACGAATTCGATAATGTGATATTCAGTCCTCACAGAGCTACACAGATAAAAGAAAGAGGGAAGTACAGGATCAGAGATCTAGCCGATATACTGGAGTCTCTCGAAAAAGGTGAAGAAGTGAATATTGTTGATTTAGAGAGGGGTTACTGATACGATCATTCACTTACAAAATGTACGGTGACCTCTTCTACGTCCCATCTAGGTTCTAATTTTTCCTTGATATCTTCTTTGACTGCAGAGGCGAACTGATGATCCTCTTCTAGATCGACATCGATCGATATCTTTCCATCTTCTACTTCGATATCGTGTATCAAATCCGTCTGTATAACGTCAACGCCGGTCATGGGATTCATCACATGTTTCAACCGCTCCTTGACCACTTCTACCGTCGTTTCTTTTTTCCCTTCTCCGATCCCCTGCCTTTCTTCGTAATTCCGGATAGCTTCTCTCAACGCATCGACCGCTAAAACGGAACAATGCGTTTTTAGGTCAGGAAGACCTCCAAGTTCATCTGCAGCCTCCTGCCAGCTTATATCTTTCGCCTCTTCGATTGTACTCCCCATCGCCATCTCCGTGATTATCGAACCAGTAGCTATATTAGAAGCACAGCCGTAAGACTTGAACTTGATATCCTTTATCTCCTGGGTATCGTCGTCAACTCTCAAGAAAAGTTCGACCATATCCCCACAGGCCGGGCTTCCCTCTTTGGCGTACCCATCTGGATCTTCTATCTCTCCAACATTCTTCGGATTCTGAAAGTATTCGATAACTTTTTCAGTATACGGTGCATTTGCCATGTTTATTCCTCCTCTTCTTTGCCCAACGGGCTTATATATCTCAACTTTTTTATTATATCAGAGGTCGCTTCTACGACCTCTTCGACTTGATCTTCAGTATTGAACCTACCAAAAGTGAATCTGACAGAACCGTGAGCTCTTCCGTGATCGCCGCCTATCCCCATGATCACGTGACTAGCTTCAAGTGATTTACTGAAACATGCGGAGCCGGTGCTTACGGCGATCCCTCTCATATCTAGATGAAGAGTTATAGACTCGCCCTCCACGTAGTGGAAAGTGATATTCGCGTTCTGTGGAGTCCTCTTTTCTTCAGGACCATTTAACATCACATCGGGTACCTCGTCAATCATCCCGTCTATCAATTTATCTCTGAGCTCTCTGATCCGTTCGTTCTCATCTTCATCTATCAGTTCGACAGCTTTGGCGAATCCCACTGCTCCAGGTATATTTTCTACTCCTGCTCGAAGATCGTTCTCTTGAAAGCCGCCGTCCATCTGTTTTTTCAACGGAGTACCTTCTCTTATGTAAAGGCCTCCTATACCTCGAGGTCCATG
>JBKHFH010000095.1:0-2641 GCA_046540335.1 Thermoplasmata archaeon
ATTAAAAATTTCCAGCTCTATAACTCGTATCCTCTCTCTATCCAAACACTAATTGTTTCCTTCACACTTTTTAAGTTAAAATCACACACTTCACGTCTTTTCTGATAAAATTGCAGCCCTCTATTCGAGCTATTGAAGACGTAACTGGTGTCGATCGATGGGTTCTTTTCAAGCGGTTTGATAACTCTCTTTCAAAGATGATATTTCGCCTTTGAGCAAGTTTATCTTTCTCGATATCGTAAAGGCATCATAGATATTGAACGCCCACAACCATGCGATAAATATGAAGATATGTAACGGCTCTAAAAAGAGGATCCCAACTCCAAAAAACGCCATGCTCATATAAAGGTCCAAAATCGCAACAGACACGACTAGTATCATGAAAGCTCCTTTAGTGTATTGCCCGTTATAGATCTGCCCTATGCCCGGAAAGAGTATGGATCCAAGCACGGCCTTGATAGTGCTTTTTTCTTTATTCGAAGGAGATATTCCTTCCTGATAAGCGAAATTAGGTACACTCGAATACGCATCGTATATGAAGTAAGCCCATAGGATTGCTATGAGTATTATCGGTAGAAATATGTAGGTGCCTCTCAGATAGTTAAGGACATAGTAATGAGAGACAAATCCTAGGAATAGGAATATGAGCGATTTTTGTAGTTGATCGTTGTGTAGTTGACCGATCCCTGGAAAAAGCGCGGTGCCGATAGCCGCCGCTATTTTGTTTTTTCTATCTTTCAAGATATGGCCGTACGCTTTACCAAATTCCAAACCACAATTTGGACATTCCATCGTTTTACTAGTTATCCGAGTTTTGCAACTGGGGCAGACATTTTTCTTGCTCTTGGATCTTGAAAGTAGACCATCGGTAACGATCTCCGCGATCCTCTCTCCCTCTACCATCGTCAATTATTCATACTTCTGTGATTATTTAATTTTTATCCCCAATCTAAGCCAGAAATAATGATATCTGAATTCGACAGGCCTATTCACGATCAAATACATCTTTATTTTATAAATAACAAAGATAGAGTATCTAGTCTAGATTTTGCTGAACTTTTTTTTCCATCCTAACAACCGTTCATCATGTTTCAAGGCTTATTACCCAAGCGAGCAGAGTTGATTCTCTTTGATCTCGGTTCCTATCTACAATGGTATCGATGTCCATAAGACGATGGAACTCACTCGACCCCCTCGGTAGCCGAAAGTTCTTTCAGCCTATCTCTTCCTTCAAACACTCACTATCTTTCATAGCTTCGATAACTCTCTCTATCTCTTCCATAGTATTGTAGGGCGACACTCCGATCCTCACCACTCCTCCTTTATCCAGGAGATCCAGAACTTCTATCAGCCTTAAAGCGTAAAAATGACCGTCCCACACGAAGATACCTCTGTCGCCGAGATAAGCAGCTATCTCAGTGGGAGTGTAGAGATCATGGGTAAATGAAACCGTGGATGTACTTCTCACATCGGATGGAGGTCTGTAGAGAGTGACTTCTTCCATACTAGAAAGACCTTCTACAAGCCTTTCGGTCAATATCTCTTCATACTTTTCGAAGATTTTCAATCCGGCGACGATGTTTTTTCTTCTATCTGACCAGTCTTCTTTCACCTCTACACCGACTTCAGACGAAAATCTTTTTCCAACATCTGCTACGAACTCCACAGCCTCTTTCGCTCCAGCTATACCTTCATGGTTGAGTGTGCCGGTCTCGAATTTCTGCGGAGGCGTTTCCTCCTGAGGTCTCACTTTTAGGGTATCTAACTCAGCTAGGACATCTTTATCAGCGTACATAACTCCGATATGTGGACCGAAGAACTTGTAAGCGGAGCAGATCAAGAAATCCGTTCCAAGCTCTTCGACATCGATAGGAGAATGGGCAGCGTAATGTACAGCATCCACAACAGTATAAGCTCCCACTTCGTGAGCCTCGTCCACTATCTCGCCGACGTTCGGTATCGTCCCTACAGCGTTGCAGCCGTAGGTCACCGCCACCACTTTAGTATCTTCAGTGAGCTTGGATCTGAAATCTTCCATGTCGATCGTCAGGGTCTCCGTATCGACCTCTACTTCTTCAACCACGACGCCTTCGTCTTCGAGCCTCTCCCAGGGAGTGCGGTTCCCGGCGTGATCCAGCTGGGTGATCAGTATTTTTTCTCCAGGTTGGATCTCCTTTCTTATTGCCTGGGCCAACATGAAATTCATGGTGGTCATATTAGCTCCGAAGGCGACCTCTTCGTGAGAACAGTTGAAAAAATCCGCATAGGTTCTTCTCGCTTCTAATTTCATCTTGTCGGTCTCTTCGCTCGTTTTGAAGTGTCCGTGTATGTTGGAGTTCATGTTTTTGAGATAATCTTCTACAGCATCCATCACTCTCTCGGGAACCTGATAACCTCCTGGCCCATCAAGATACGCCATAGGATGGCCGTTGACTTTGTTCTTGAGAGAAGGGAACTGTTCACGAACATACTTGGAAAACTCATCTATCCAATCTTCTTTCATGCTATTATATAAGGCTCGTTCATATTTAGACTTTGTCGGACTATTTTAAACACGGCGTGACCTCCAAATTTCTCCGACCCGCCTTTACACAAAAAAATAGGCAGAATGCCTCCGTCTTTCTGAGGAAGCGTGGCTTCC